>DATHTL010000129.1:0-8729 GCA_035463255.1 Anaerolineales bacterium
AAAAGCGACGGTTAAAGCCTACGGTAAAGAGAAATTGGAGATTAGAGATTAGTAATTGGTTGACTTGCTCCAGTTGAGTTGCGTTGATGGCTAGTGGTTTTTCTACAAAGACGTGTTTCCCTGCCTGTAAGGCTTTGATCAGTAACTCGGCATGTGTGTCATGACGGGTGAGAATGGCCACAGTATTGATGTTTGGGTCGCTGATGATCTCATCATCATTGGAGGTGGCATACTGAAAGCCGAATTTCTTGCCGGCGTGCTGAGCGTGGAGTCCGCCGGAGGAGGCGATGCCAATCAACTGGATATCCCCGGCTTTTTTAATGGCAGGAAGAAGGACAGAGTTGGCGAACATACCAGCGCCTAGCACACCTAGTTTACAGGTTGCAGGTTTAAATGTGGGAAGGTTGAACTTTACAACTTTTGAACCTTCCAACCTTTCAACCGATTCAGGATAGGTAAGCAACACGCCAAGAAATTCTTCATTCTTCTTCCCCGTAATCACCTCATACGCCTGCGCAGCTTCGCGAATGTCAAAGCGATGCGTGATCAAAGGCTTTACGTTTAGCTGTCCTTTTGCCATCAAATCAACGACAGCTTTAAAATTGCGACCTTCCGTCCAGCGAACATAGCCGATCGGGTAATCGTTCCCCTGCTCTTCATAGTTCAGGTCGTACCGACCGGGGCCGTAGGAACGTGAGTTGATGAAGGAAATTTCTTTTTCAAAATAAATCTTGCGAGGGAATGTTAATCCCACGGCACCGGTGGCGACCACACGAGCGCGGTCGCGGGCAATGGCCCCTGCCAGCTCCACTGGGTCATTCGAGGGCGTGTCAGCACAGATAAGGATCGCATCGAAACCGCGACTGGATGTGAACGCGGCAGAGGTATCAACAGCTGCTTCGCGGTGAACAACCTGAAGTCCCAGAGAGGCGGCGAGCGACACACGGGCCGGGTCTATATCGATGCCTAGGACGTTGCATCCCGCGGCGGTTGTCATCTGGGCGGTCAACAATCCCAACAGCCCCATGCCGATGACCGCGATGTTCTCGCCAAGCTGCGGCTCCGCCAAACGGAATCCATGCAGGGCAATCGCACCGAGAGTAGTGAACGCGGCGGATTCAAAATCAACGTTCGCAGGGAGAAGCGTCAGCAGGTTGCGCGGCACCACGTTGTATTCTGCATGAACGGCGTAGCCTGCACCTGCGCATGCCACGCGTTGGCCAACTTCAAAGCCCTGCATACCCTCCCCCAGCGCAACGATCGTGCCTGCCGAGGAATAGCCGAGCGCCATGGGCTGGTCGAGCCGGTTGAACGCAGCCTGCGCGGTGTTGACCAAGCCTTCGCGGCGTGCTTTGTCGAGGACTTGTTTGACAAGGTCAGGACGCGAACGAGCCTTGCCAACCAGGCTCTTTTCCGCGAATTCCACGACCATGCGCTCGGTTCCCGCGGAGACGAGGCTAGCCGCCACTTTGACAAGTGCCTGACCGGCACGCGGTGTCGGTACAGGCACATCTTCTACGATGGATTTCCCATTCTTGATGTTTTGAAGGAGCTGTTTCATTGTAATTTCATCCTAAGAGGCGGATAGAGTATACCCCAAGAAACCCGGGTGTTATAATTTGCACAATCAGCCGCGGAGACCGATGGGATGGTTGAGAAGGGTTTTGAATTTCCGGGACCTCTGTGGCAAACAAAGGAGCTTTTTGTGGCTGATTCCCGCATTGTAAGATTCGCAAAAATATTGGTTGAGCATTCCACCCGCATCGTGCCCGGCGACCGCGTCTTGATCGAGGGGACAACGGCTGCCGAGCCGCTTGTACGCGAGCTGTTCATCCAGATCCTGGAAAAAGGTGGACACCCGCACCCGATGATCGCCTTCCCGGGCATGGTACCATTCGTGCAGGATGACATGTATCTGACGTATGCAAAAGATACGCAACTTGATTTCATCCCGACTTTTTATAAGTATGCTTATGACCAGTTTGAAAGCCGCATCCGCATCCACTCGGCTACGAACACACGCGCGACCACCAGCATCGATCCGCTGAAATCGCAGCGACGCGGCAAGGCCATCAGCTCCATCACCGAAGCGCAAATGCGACGCGGCGCGGAAGGCGCGTTCAAGTGGGTCACCACTCTCTATCCCACCGATGGCTTTGCGCAGGACGCGGGTATGAGCCTGAAGGAGTATGAGGATTTTGTTTTCAAGGCGGTGCACGCCAATGAAGACGATCCCATCGCCCATTGGAGAAGTACCGCAGCGGGGCAGCAAAAAGCGATTGACTGGCTGGCGGGCAGGAGCCAGGTCGTGATGCGCGGACCCAATGTGGATTTAACTTTATCGATCAAGAGCCGCAAGTTCATGAATTCGACGGGGCTGAATAACATGCCCGATGGCGAGATCTTTACCGGACCGGTAGAGGACTCGGTCAATGGCTGGGTAAGGTTCACATATCCTGCGCTCTATGGCGGCGTGGCTGTCGAAGGCGCAGAGTTGACCTTCGTACGCGGGCGCGTGGAACAGGCCAAAGCCGAGAAGAATCAGGAATACCTCATTAAGATGCTCGAATCCGATTCCGGTTCCCGCTATCTCGGCGAGTATGCGATCGGCACCAACGCAGATATCGATCGCTTCACAGGCAACATCCTCTTCGACGAAAAGATCGGCGGGACGTTCCATATGGCGCTCGGCGCGGGTTATCCCGAAACGGGATCGCACAACAAGTCTGCGATCCACTGGGACATGATCTGCGACCTGCGGACGGACTCCGAGATCCTGGTGGATGGGGATCTGTTTTATAAGAATGGAGAGTTCGTGTTCGATCCGTAGTTTCGGGTTGAAGGTTTAAATGTTGAAGGTTGAGAGCAATCCTCAACCTTCTTTTGTTTAATCTGGAACTTTCAACCTGAAACGTTCAAACCATTAATAGAATCCAATTGATGGATCCACCGTGCGCGCGTATTCATCGATTCCTCCACGCACATTGAATACATTCTTCCAGCCCTGTTGAGCGAGCCACGCTGTGACCTGACTGCTGCGGTTGCCGTGATGACACATTACATAGATCGTGGCATCTTTGGACGCGGCGGCTTCAGAGAGCGCCCGGGTACCCTCACGAGCCAGGCGGCTCATCGGGGTAACATCAAGTCTGCTATCTGTTACTTTGGCGTAGTTCAGCTCGTGAGGCTCACGCACATCCAGAAGAATGAATTTGTCTTCAGATGTAAGTTTCTGTGAAAGTTCAGTGACTGTGATTTCAGGGAGCATATGATAATTCCCGTAAGGGCGAGAGGACCTCGCCCCTACTGTAACGCCTTTGTATACAACCGTTCGACGTATTCCTTAACCATGCGGCGCGTAGAAAATTGGGGAATGTTGATCTTCAGAGATTCTTTGATGTGCGCGATCCACTCGTGAGAGATATCGTTTTGATCGCGGTCATAGAATAAAGGAATAATCTCATTTTCCAGGGTATTGTATAAGCTCTCCGCGTCCTGAGCATCCTGGACATTCTGCAAATCCATTTCCTTATCTTCGCCGATTGCCCAGCCATTGCGGCCGTTGTACGCTTCACGCCACCATCCATCGAGCACCGAGAAGTTCAATGCACCGTTGAGCGCAGCTTTCATGCCTGAGGTGCCGCTCGCTTCCATGGGGCGACGCGGCGTGTTCATCCAGACGTCCACGCCCTGAACGAGGTAGCGCGCAAGATTCATATCATAATCTTCAAGAAAGACAAGACGCCCTCCCGTTTCGGCGCGCTTCACCTGACGATAAACCTGCTGGATTAATTGCTTACCCGGCTCATCGGCGGGATGTGCCTTGCCGGCAAACACGATCTGCACCGGCATGTTCGGGCGGTTGATGATATGCAGGAGCCGTTCCACGTCCGAGAGGACGAGGCTGGCCCGTTTATACGTGGCAAAGCGGCGGGCAAATCCGATCGTCAGAGCATAGGGGTTGAGCAGCACACCCGAGGAAACAACTTGCACCGGATGAAAGCCGCCCACCGTCCAGCGGTCGCGTACGCGTTCGCGCATATAGAAGGTCAGTTTGCGTTTGAGATGCTGGCGCACCGCCCACAATTCGTCATCGGGGATGTCATCGATGTTCTTCCAGATCTCGGGTTCATCGAGATGCTCGAGCCAATCGGGAGCAATATATTCTTTGAAAAGATTGACCAATCTGCGCGCCATCCAGTTCGACACATGGACGCCGTTGGTGACATGGGTGATCGGCACTTCGTCCTCTGCTTTATCGGGCCAGAGAAAGTGCCACATTTTGCGCGCGACCTGTCCGTGTAATTCCGAGACACCGTTACGCCCCTCTGCATTTCGCAATGCCAGCACACCCATGCCATACATCTCCCCCTGCGGCATCTGGTGACGCGCTACATCAAAGAACTGCTCACGCGTCAGGTTGAGCTGTGGCCAAATTGCAGAAAGATATTTCTCGATCAACCACAGGGGAAACTCATCGTTCCCGGCGGGGACAGGCGTGTGGGTCGTAAAGATATTGTGCCGGCGCGTTTTTTCTACCGCTTCCTCAAATGTGTGACCCGCCGCCACAAGCTCACGCGCCCGCTCGAGGGTCAGGAACGCCGCGTGGCCTTCGTTCATGTGCCAGACCGAAGGGTTATATCCCAGGGCGCGCACCGCACGGACGCCGCCAACGCCGAGCAGCAGTTCCTGCATCACGCGGCGGTCCAGGTCAGACCAGTACAGGCGCGCCGTTAATTGTTTATCAAAGTCTGTGTTCGAGGCTAAATTCGAATCCAGCAAATAAAGGGGAACACGTCCGACACGGATTTCCCATAATCCCAGGGATACAGTCCGGTCCGGAAATTCCACCTCCACACACAGGCGCTCGCCAGAGTCGTCCAGCACGGGAAGCGCAGGCAGGCTGTTGAAGTCCAGCATTTTGTTGAGCGCTTCTTGCCAGCCATCTTCCGAAATGCGCTGTGAAAAATATCCCTCGGCATACATGAAGCCGACCCCAATCAGCGGCAAACCCAGGTCACTCGACTCTTTAAGATGATCGCCCGCCAGCACACCCAGACCGCCCGAATAGATCGGAAGGGTTTCGTGCAGGCCGAACTCCATCGAGAAATAGGCGATCGGACGCCCATTCAATTCGGGGTGCGTACGGCTCGTCCACGTATCCGTCTGCTCCATATATGCATCGAAGCTGGCAAACACGTGGTCATAGAGATCGCGGTATTCCTTATCCTTGGAAGCCTCGCTAAGACGCGAGCGTCCCACCTCGCGCAAGAATCGGATCGGGTTATGACCAAGCCGTTCCCAGAGATTATTGTCCATACGGCTAAATAGGCGCGCCGCCTCTGGCTGCCACGTCCACCATAAATTGTAAGCCAGCTCTCCGAGACGACTCAAACGCTTGGGTAAATCAAATCCATTCGGTAAATGAGTGCGAAAAGTATTCATAGTCGGGTATCATACCAAATTTTTATGATTCGCATCCGATTTTTCGGAACCGGAATCGGATTACAATGGACTCATGCCGACTGTGCAGCTCTTCATCACATGCCTTGTCGATTCGTTCTACCCGGAAACCGGGGAGGCGATCGTCAGCATTCTGCGTCGCCTCGGCCTGGCCGTGGAGTTCCCGCACGATCAAACCTGCTGTGGGCAGCCGCCGTTCAATGCAGGTTTGCGCGCCGAGGCGCGACCGATCGTGGAGCACACCATCCGCGTCTTCGAAAAAACAAGCGGGGATATTGTCATTCCCTCAGGCTCCTGCGCGCACATGATTAAGCACGGATATCCAGAGCTGTTTCAGGATGACCCGATCTGGTTGCCGCGAGCACGAGCGATGGGAAATCGCGTCTATGAATTCACCGAGTATCTTGTAGATAAACTCGGCGTAACAGATCTCGGTGCGCGCTGGGATGGAGTACTCACGTATCATCCATCCTGTCATACACTGCGTGGGATGAAGATTGACCGGCAGCCGCGCGCCTTGCTGGCGCATGTAAGAGGCGCTCATGTCGTGGAATTGCCACATGCCGAGGAGTGCTGCGGGTTCGGCGGAATCTTTTCGGTGGAACATCCTGAGCTTTCGGCAGAGTGGCTGAAGCGCAAGATTTCCAACCTGGAGATTATCCACTCCCCCACGCTGGTTGTGACCGAATCGGGCTGCCTGATGCACATCGCCGGTGGACTGCACAGGCAGAAGAGAACACAGCGAGTGATGCATATCGCGGAGATTCTCAATCACAGCTAAATCGTTTTGATACCTACGATCAGAGCTCCGCACCAATGTCTCAGAATAATATAGAGGCGACCATGTTCTCAAAATCAGCCAAATACTATGATGAAATCTATTCATCCATGGATAAGGATTATGCTGCCGAAGCAAATAAGATTTATCAGATCGTGCAGGAGCGCAAGCATTCGAAAGGCAAAGCATTGTTGGATGTCGCCTGTGGAACGGGCGTTCACGCTGGATATCTCAGCAAATACTATCAGGTGGAAGGGTTGGATCTCGATCGGACCATGTTGGCTGTCGCGAAAAAGAAACATCCCAAAATCCGCTTTCACCAGGGGGATATGACCAGCTTCGATTTGAGGCGGCAGTTCGACGTGATCGTCTGCTTGTTCAGCTCAATCGGGTATGTAAAAACAAAAACGCGTTTACAAAAAGCCATCCAAAACATGGCCAATCATCTTCTTCCGGGCGGTGTTCTGCTGATCGAGCCCTGGTTCACTTCCGAGCAGTGGCATCCCGGACGGACACATATCATCGAGATCAACAAACCGGAGTTGAAAATCGTGCGCATGAGTCTCAGCAGACAACGAGGGAAAATGTCTTTCATCGATTTTCAATATTTGGTGGGAACGCCAAAGGGTATCGAACACTATACGGAGCTTCATGAACTAGGATTGTTCACCCACAAGGAATACATCGATGCATTCAAGAGCGCGCGCTTGCATGTCACACATAATCCAGAGGGATTGGATGGACGTGGCCTGTACATCGGCACAAATGAATGAAATTAACAATGAGCAAAGCAGAGTTTAGAGAGCGTATCCGCCACTCCCTCACCAACTCAACGCTCCAGATCGCCCTGGACGCGAATGCCGAACGCCGTGTCACGGGCCGGATTGCCGCCTTTGCATCCCTGCCCGACTGGCGTGAGAGACGCCAGCAGGCGCATGCAGTCCGTGCAGAGGTGATCGAGCATCTCGAGGAATATCTTGAGAGGTTCATCGATAAAGCACAGCAAAACGGGATCGTTGTCCATCGAGCCAAGGATGCGGCAGAAGCAATTCTGATCACGTTGCAGGTTGCACGTCAAACGCCGGCACGTTTGATTGCCAAGTCAAAATCCATGGTCTCTGAGGAGATCAGGCTTAATCACGCGCTGGAGGCCGAAGGCATCCGCGTGGTGGAAACAGATCTTGGCGAATATATTGTGCAGCTGCGCAGCGAAACACCCGCGCATATCATCACACCCGCCGTCCATTTGCGGCGTGAGGATGTGGGGCAGCTGTTCCACGAAAAGCTGGGCATCCCTTATACCGAAGATATCCCCACGCTCACAAGCACGGCTCGCCAGATCTTACGCGATGTCTTCCTCACCGCGGACGTGGGCATTAGCGGTGTTAATTTTGGAGTGGTAGAAACTGGCACAATATGCCTTGTCACAAATGAGGGCAATGGGCGCATGGTTACTACCTTGCCACCCGTCCACATCGCCTTGATGGGTATGGAGCGCCTCGTCCGTAATTTCGATGACCTGGCGCTCATGTTGTCGCTTCTGCCGCGCTCGGCAACCACTCAGAAGCTTAGCGTCTATACACAGTTGATTCACTCGCCATTCCCCGGGCAACAGCGCCATCTGATCATTCTCGACAATGGGCGGACGCGTTTACGCAACTCTCCGCTCAAAGAGTCCCTTTACTGCATCCGCTGCGGCGCGTGTTTGAATGCCTGCCCGGTGTTCCGCGAGATCGGCGGGCATGGCTATCAAAGCGTTTATCCCGGGCCAATCGGTTCGGTCATTTCCGCAGGCTTTTTCGGCCCGGATTTTGTGCCGCTCGCACAGGCCTCGTCACTGTGTGGCGCGTGTAAAGATGCCTGTCCTGTGGATATCGACTTACCCAAATTATTGACGCGCGTAAGAGCGGGCCAGTCACCTGTTAGCAATGACAAGCTAGCAAGGAAAACGAACGGACTTTCTTCAGGTGGAAAGTTTTTTATGAAGATGTACAGTCGCGTCGCGCGCAGCCCGCGTCTGTTTACCCTTTCTCAAAAATTCGCGGCACTGGGGACACGACTTGTCGCCCCATTTGGTGATTATCTCCGATTGCCGGCGTTCACGGGCTGGGGATACAGCAAGGATCTGCCGCGCTTTGCTGGCAAGGCATTCCGGGAGAGGTTTGCGGAATTGCCCGTGGAGCGGGAAACAGGTACACAGGTAAACAGGTACACAAGTCGGGAAATAATAGAGCAAGAAAGCACAAATGAAATTGTTGAGCGTGATAGGACTGAGCTGATTTCCCAATTTGCTGAAGAGCTAAAAAAAGTGAATGGGAATGTGATATTTACAAACAAGGCTGATGTTACCGATAAAATCATCGATTTATTGAACTCGCGAGAGATTGGACAAATCCATCTTGAGCCGAGTGTTCTAGATCAAACTATTTTACAGAAAGCAGGGGTTGCCATCAGCCATTCGCCAGATGCCGCGTTGCGCGCCGGGGTG
>DATHTL010000130.1:0-34391 GCA_035463255.1 Anaerolineales bacterium
AAATCTTTTGAAAGCTCCACAACCTGACGCGTGTCCGGGTCCTGCCAGCGCATGAAAACCGTCGCAATGTTGCCGTATGCCTCGGGATATAGCTTGACTTCATACAGCGCTGTGACCGAGTGTCCCGCGCCGATCTCGCCCGCGTCGACGGAGTTGTCGCGAAATTCATCATCGGCAATGGCGCGGTTCTCAAAACCGACCAGTCGATAGCGCATCACAACCTCAGGATTGAAATCGACCTGCACTTTTGCATCCATGGCGATCGTTTGTAGCGTGCCGGTGATCTGATCGATGAAGAGACGGCGTGCTTCGCGCATGTCATCCACATACGCGTAGAAGCCATCGCCGTTATCGGCCAGCTGCTCCATCAGGACATCGTTGTAGTTATCCATGCCAAAGCCGATGGTTGTGAGCGTCACCCCTTCTTCCACATAATGTCGTATTTCCTCAAGGATGGCATCCGGGCCCGTCTCACCGACGTTGGCTACTCCGTCTGAGCATAGAATGACCCGGTTGATGCCTCCCGGGTTATAGGCATGCATGGCCATCTTGTAGCCCAGACGGATGCCCGCCTCGGCATTGGTCGCGCCTTCAGGGTGCAGACTGTAAATCGCCTCGAGGATCCTTCCTTTATCGGAACCCGGTGTCGGCTCGAGCACGACGCGTGCCTCCGAGCCATAGACCACAATGCTTACGCGATCCCGCGGTCGAAGCTGCTCGACCAGCAACTCCAGGGACCGCTTGACCAGACCCAGGCGATTATCCATATCCATCGAGCCGGAGACATCGATCACGAATGTAAGCGAGGCATCCTTGCGCTCCTCCGCTGGAATTTGATAGCCCTGAATTCCAACACGCAACATCTGATAGCGCTCGGTCTGGGTGAAAGGCGCGGGTGCGCCGTCGATATAAATGCCAAATGCCTGATGCTGGGGCGGAATAGGATAGCCCTGGTCGAAGTAATTAATATATTCTTCGACGCGCACCGAGTCTGTTGGCGGCAGGTTGCCTTCGCTCAAATAATTACGCATGACAGTGTATGAACCCGTATCCACGTCCAGCGCGAAGGTGGAGAGACTATCATCTTCAGTATCGATCGAAGGATTGACCCCGTAGTCTTCGAAGAACATATCATACGGTTCACGATTCGATTGAAGGGCTGGTTGGTTTGGGCTTAAGACAGATGTGTCAGGCAAATGACCGGTTGCCGGCTCTTCCATGGCAGGCGCTTCGGTGGCGGCCTCGATGGGAGCATAGTCATCCACAGAGGTTTCTGTGACTGCAGGGGCTTGTGTTGCTGCCGGTGCCACGGCACCACAGGCAGCAGTAAAAAGCAATATGAAAAGAATACCCGAAATGAGGGCATGTCGTTTGGTGAACATGATTCTTCTCCTGTTGATGAGGTTTTATCGATATAAACAGATTCCAACAACCCCGCGAGTGCGGGACTTGCGGCAGGTCGGCGTTCCTGCTTGGTACAGACTCATGTCAGGTCATAAGCCCTCCTTTCAGGAGCTAGACTTCCCCCAATGTAAATTGATTAATTTCCTGACGTAAGCCGTAAGAAAATGTTCCCCTGTAGCTGATTTTTAATTAAATAAAAAGGACGGTTCATCACCGTCCTTTTTTACGTTTCCCTTATTTCCTTTATGCAAGAGTCAAGAGCACAACCATCGAGCCTTCTGACGGCACAATAAATATCGTCAAGGTGCTATTCTCCTTATCAAAGTACAGAAATCCACCTCCGGACTCAATCGGAAATTCCAATGGCTGGTTCCAGCCGAGAGCGGTCAGTTCCTGGTTATAAAATTCCTGAATTTCTTGCGCAGTGGCATTAACTCGAAAGCTATAGGTATCGCCAAACTCCTGGCCAGCAATGGCCTGCGGCATAACAGGGACACCTTTCCACTCCTGAACGGGAGTTCCCTGCGGATCTAGCGTATTGCCGAACTGGGTGGCCAAAGCTTCGACAGAAGGGATTGCAGAAGGAAGCGCCTCAAGAGTCTCAGCAGGGATGACAGAAGGCAATACGGAGGGAAGTGCCTGGAGAGTCTCGAAGGGAATCAGGGTCGAGACAGATTGTGCAGTCTCGGCCAGGTTTTGCGCATCCCGAATAGGTCCAGTGACGAAATTACAGGCAAGTAGAAAAACGAGTACGACAGTAAGTGATAGAACTTTCGATAAACGGGTCATGGATAAGTCTCCTTTTCAGGTCACAATGATAATCCATAGTATACATTCATGAAGGGAGTTCTCTAGACTGGATTAAAATGTTGAGTGCAACCAGCCTTGCGAAGGCTTGTTTTTCGGATGTAGGCTCAATAACAGCTTCCCAAAGCCAAACTCACCAATGTCAAGGAAATCACCATGAAATTCACCGATGGCTACTGGCAGATCCGCCCGGGCGTGACGCCGCATTATGCAGTCCAGATCCATGAAGTAACAGTCGAACGAGACGCCCTCACCGTCTATGCACCAATTGGAAAGTTGTTGGAACGAGGACACACGGTCAACCAACCGTTGCTGACCGTGCGCTTCTCCTCTCCGATGGAGAATGTCATCCGTGCGCAGATCGTGCACCACAAGGGCAAAGTCAGACAAAAGCCGGAATTCGTGATTTACAAGGGATCGACTCAAGACATCTCGATCTCAAACGATGAACAGGCTGCCACGCTGACCAGCGGTAGCTTGAGCGTGCAGGTCCACAAAGGCAGCGACTGGCTTGTAGAGTACATCGGCGGGGATAAAATTATTACATCGAGCGGGTGGCGAGCCCTGGGATTTATGGACACCCCCGATGGGCGGTACATCCATGAACAGCTCAATCTCGGCGTGAGTGAATGCGTCTACGGGCTCGGCGAACGCTTCACGGCCTTTGTCAAAAACGGACAGGTTGTGGATATGTGGAACCAGGATGGTGGGACAAGCAGTGAACAGGCCTATAAGAATATTCCCTTTTATCTCACCAACCGCGGTTACGGCATCTTTGTCAATCATCCTGAGCAGGTGTCATTCGAAGTTGCCTCTGAAAAAGTGGAGCGCGTCCAGTTCAGCGTCCCCGGGGAAACGTTGGAATACTTCATCATCTACGGCCCTGCGCCAAAGGAAATCCTCGAGCGCTACACCGCGCTGACGGGTCGCCCTGCCCTGCCGCCAGCCTGGTCGTTCGGGCTGTGGCTCTCAACCTCGTTTACAACAGATTACGATGAAAAGACCGTCACCAGTTTTATCGATGGAATGATAGAACGGGACATTCCCCTACATGTCTTCCATTTTGATTGCTTCTGGATGAAGGAATTCCACTGGACGGACCTGCAGTGGGACTCACGCTTCTTTCCGGACCCGGAAGGGATGCTGCGCCGGTTGAAGAGTCGCGGCCTGCACATTTGCGTATGGATCAATCCCTATATCGCGCAGCGCTCGGCCCTGTTTGACGAGGGGATGCAAAACGGATACCTGCTGCGAAGACCAAACGGCGACGTCTGGCAATGGGATATGTGGCAGGCAGGTATGGGCATCGTAGACTTTACGAATCCCGAGGCGCGGACCTGGTACGCAGAGAAGTTACGCGCCCTGCTCAAGATGGGCGTGGATGCCTTCAAGACGGACTTCGGCGAGCGCATTCCCACCGACGCGGTCTATCACGATGGCTCTGACCCGTTCAAGATGCACAATTACTACAGCTATCTTTATAACAAGACGGTCTTCGACCTGCTTCGTGAGGAGCGCGGCGAAGGTGACGCGATCATGTTCGCGCGTTCGGCGACCACCGGCGGACAGCAGTTCCCTGTCCATTGGGGCGGCGATTCCACCGCGACCTTTGAGTCGATGGCGGAGAGTCTGCGCGGTGGGCTTTCTTTCGGACTATCAGGCTTTGGCTTTTGGAGCCATGACATCGGTGGGTTTGAACAAACGGCCAACGCCGATGTATACAAGCGCTGGACAGCCTTCGGCTTGCTTTCTTCCCACAGCCGCCTACATGGCAGTAATTCGTATCGCGTACCGTGGTACTACGATGAAGAGGCAGTGACAGTCCTATCCAAATTCACGAAACTTAAATGCAGCCTGATGCCCTATCTCTATAGAGCAGCAATCCAATCTCATGAGAAAGGAACACCCATGCTGCGAGCCATGATCCTTGAATTCCCGGATGACCCTGCCTGCGATTATCTCGACCTGCAATATATGCTTGGTGATTCTCTTTTGGTCGCGCCCGTATTCAGCCACGATGGGAGCGTGAACTATTATGTGCCGGAAGGAAAATGGACCCATTTCTTCAGCGGCGAAGTCATCGAAGGCCCGCGCTGGATGAGAGAGACACATGATTTTTTGAGCCTGCCATTGCTGGTCCGTCCGAATTCTGTGATTCCGATCGGCAATCACGCAGACAGGCCCGATTACGATTTCAGTGAAAATGTCACGCTACAGATTTATCAACTGGAAAATGGACAATCCACCAAAGTGGAGATCCCATCTTTGAATGGAGAGGTCGAAACCACGTTTGAGATCACGCGTCAGGGCAAGGATGTTTACATTCAAAGACACGGACCGACGAAGGGATGGAGCGTCTCTCTGGCTGGCGATCCATCCACCAAAATCAACCTCGAAGGGCAGATCGGAGAGACGACGATCCAGCTTGTCTGAAAAAACAAGAAACGATATTTATGACACCTCTCCCCTGGTATCACATAACCACTATCTATCAAATCTACCCGCGCTCGTTTTATGACTGCAACGGCGATGGGATCGGCGATCTGCAGGGAATCATTCGGAAACTGGATTACATCCACGAGCTGGGCTTCGAAACGATCTGGATCTCACCGTTCTTTTCCTCGCCCCAGGCCGATTTCGGCTACGACATTTCGGATTACAAGGACATCGCTCCTGAATACGGGACGCTGAGCGACGCGCTGCAGTTGATCGAGGACGTGCATAAACGGGGAATGAAGATCGTCTTCGATATGGTGATGAACCACACATCGGAAGAGCATCCCTGGTTCAAGGAATCGCGCTCCTCACGCGACAATCCGAGAGCAGACTGGTACATCTGGCGAGACAAACCCAATAACTGGCAGAGCATGACCGGCGGCAGCGGCTGGCACTACGCCCAAGAACGCGGACAGTACTTCTGGTCCAGTTTCCTGCCCTTGCAGCCTGACCTGAATTATCGCAATCCCGAAGTGAAGAAAGCCATGCTGGATATTGTTCGCTTCTGGCTAGACAAGGGTGTGGACGGTTTCCGCCTGGATATCTTCAACGTGATCTACAAGGATGCGGAGTACCGGAACAATCCACGTTCCTTCCGAGCGGTACCCAGCGATCAAGATCCTTCCGGTTTCTTTCAGCAGGCAAAGTATACGATCAATCAACCGGAGAGCTTCGCCTTCGCACGCGAGCTTCGAAGCGTGTGTGATGCATTTGGGGAAAGGCTGACCCTCGGCGAAGTGACCGGAGGCAGAAGGACCATCCGTAAATTCCTGGGAGACACAACGAACAATGGACTGACTCTGGTCTTCGATTTCGAGATGCTGAACTTCAAGTTCACGGCCGATTATTTCCGCCAGCTGGTTCAAAAGATGGAACGCCACTATGCTGAGCCCTTTATGCCCGTCTACGTCTTCAATAATCACGATAAGCACCGCAGCATGTACAGACTCGGCAACGATATCCGTAAGGCGAAGCTTCTCGCCATGTTCCAGCTTACCGTGCGCGGCGTGCCCTGCATGTATTACGGCGAGGAGATCGGCATGACGGATGCGAAATTCTCATTTGCAGGCGCGCTCGATCCCATTCCGCATAAGTTCAGATTCGCCCCACGCTTTGTTCTTGATTTGCTCGGAGTGCTCCTCAACCGCGATGAGGTCCGCACACCGATGCAGTGGAACGGGACGCGCAATGCAGGCTTTTCCTCCGCGCAGAAAACGTGGCTGCCTGTGCACGAAAATTACGAGACCATCAATGTGGAAAAGCAAATGGCAGAACCAGACTCCCTTTTAAACACAGTTCGGGCGCTGCTGAAGATCCGTAATCAGGAACGATGTCTTCGGGAGGGCTCGCTTGAAATCTTAGAGAATCTTCCACAGGGCGTGCTCGGCTACGCAACAATGCTAGAGGGTAAAAGAGTTCTGATCCTGCTGAATTTTGATGAGCGGGAAATGGAGTTTCAATTCGCGTCTTCAAATGCTGTCTTCAAATTATCCGAATGTGATGAGGTAAAAGGAAAAGCCATCCACTTGGATGGCTTTGGTGGAATGATCCTCACATAATGTAGAAACGGAGTCCAAAGCGGCGCCATGGCGACATCTCCAGGCTTTGGCGGTACAGCCAAACCAACGACTGGAGTCGTTGGACTCCAAATCTTATTTCAATTTTTCTTCGACCGTTTTTGCCACTTTGCTCATAGCCTCGTTCATCAGCGCCGGGTCGGGGAGGCTACCTTGCGCTAGATTTGGACGCCCGCCACCGCGACCGCCGATCGAGGCGATGATGTCGCCCGCTTTGAGCCCGCGCTTGACGAGGTCCTCGGTGATCACCGAAATGACCATCCCGCCCGATGTCAGCACGGCGATGCCATTCTGCGGGTATTTCTCGCGGAACTTGTCGGCAAGCGTGCGCAGGGTGTCCACGTTGGAGTTCGGCACCTCGAGCGCCATCATGTTGATCTCGTTAACCTTTTGAACGTTGGAGAGCTGCTGGTTGAAAGTCGAAAGCGCCTGGGAAGCGCGCAGAGAGGTGAGCTCCTTTTTCAGGTCTGCCACCTCGTCCTGCAGGCTTTCCACCTTGAAGGGGACTTCCTCGATGGAAGATTTCAACGCGCCAGCCGTCTGCTTGAGCAGCTTGAACCGGTGGGCGATGAGATCATACGCACCGCGTCCGGTCACCGCTTCGATGCGCCGCACTCCCGCTGCCGCCGATCCCTCGCTGACGATGATGAACGCGCCGACGTCCGACGTACGCTCGAGGTGCGTGCCGCCGCACAGCTCATAGGAATATTTCGGCATCTTTTCCATCACCGCAAGCGGGTGAACCTCGGCCTCTTCGAAGGTTGCCAGGTCGGCAGGCGGAGTGATGGTGATCGTGCGCACCGTTTCGCCGTACTTTTCACCGAAAAGAGCCATCGCGCCTTCAGAGATCGCGTCTTCGCGGGCTTTCAGCTTGGGGATGACTTCCATGTCCGCGGCAACCGCCTCGTTGACGATCCGCTCGACACGTTCGATCTGCTCCGGGATCATCGCCTCGGGATGGTTGAAGTCGAAGCGCAGGCGATCCGGCGCGACGAGAGAGCCTGCCTGCCGGGCATGTTCCCCTAAGACCTGGTGCAGCGCGGCATGGAGCAGATGCGTCGCCGTGTGATTACGCATGATGTCATGGCGGCGCTGCATGTCTACTTCCGCCAGAGCGAGATCGCCCACCTTTGGCTGGCCCGAGATCACCTCGCCCACGTGCACGATCACGCCCGCCGAGGCGCGTCGCATGGAGGTCACTTCGATTTCCCAGGCTTCGCCGTTAGGTTCAGCGCGAATGTAACCCGTATCGTCCACCTGACCGCCAGACTCGATGTAAAAGCCTGTGCGCGGCAGGATGACTTCTACCTGATCGCCGAACGAAGCAGATTCAACAGACCGTCCATTTACGATCAACGCCAACACTTCGCCCTGGACGCGGTAACTGGTGTAAGGGTCATATTCAACGCCGTGCTCGCCAAGTTTCTTAATTTTCTGTAGCTCCTTCAAAATGCCCGCGAAGAACTCGGCATCTTCGCCACCAATTTTGCCCATGGCTTTACCACCGCCGGAGGCAAGACTGTGCTCTTCACGCGCGGCTTTGAAGCCTTCCTCGTCTACATCAAGGCCCTGCTCACGAGCAATATCGCGCGAGATCTCAAAGGGCAGGCCATAGGTCGCATATAGGTCGAAAGCGCGGTGACCGTCCAGGGTGGTCTGACCTGAGGCGCGCAGCTCAGAGAGCAGATTCTCCAGATGAGCGGTGCCCGATTCGATCGTCCGCGCGAAGCGGATTTCCTCGCGCGTCAGATTATCCAGGATCGCGCCGCGTGCTTTCACCAGTTCGGGATAGAAGTTGCCATATTCCTCGATCACCGCCTCAGCAACTCTGGCCAGGAACGGCTCATGCAGCCCGATCTTTGTGCCAAAGCGAGCCGCGCGACGGATGATCATGCGCGTGATGTAGTTACGCCCCGCGTTGCCAGGAACCACACCATCCGCGATCAGGAAGGCCGCCGAACGGACATGGTCAGCGATGACGCGATAGGGCGTAAAGTTTTCATAAATCTGTTCACGGGTGGCGCCCGTCAGCGAGGATAAAACATCCAGCGTGCCGGTGAAGAGATCGGTCTTATAGTTCGAGTCGACGCCCTGCAGCACCGAGACGATGCGCTCGAAACCCATGCCGGTGTCCACGTGCTTGGCGGGCAGCGGCTCGAGGCGCCCGTCGTCGAAGAGGTTGTACTGGATGAAGACGTTGTTCCACAGCTCCAGGAAGCGGGTGCATTCACCGTTCACACCACAGACGTGATCGGTGCCGCGCAAGTTATCGCGCTCCTCCCCCAGGTCAATGTGGATCTCGGAGCATGGCCCACAGGGGCCAACTTCTGCCATCTGCCAGAAATTTTCCTTGCGCCCGAAGAACAACACGTGCGAGGGGTCAAAGCCTGGCTGTTCTTTCCAGATATCCGCGGCTTCATCGTCGCGCGGGATATTCCCTTTGTCGTCTTCGAAACAGGTTGCATAGAGCTTGTCCTTGGGCAGGCCCCATACATCTGTGAGCAGCTGCCAGGACCAGGCAATGGCTTCCTTTTTGTAATAATCACCGAACGACCAGTTGCCGAGCATCTCGAAGAAGGTGTGGTGCGTGTCGTCCCGTCCGACATCGTCGAGATCGTTGTGCTTGCCAGCCACGCGCATGCACTTTTGCGAGTTGACGGCGCGTTTATAGGGGCGCTTATCGGTGCCGATGAACACATCCTTGAACTGCACCATGCCCGAGTTGGTGAAGAGTAGCGTGGCGTCCCCACCCGGCACAAGCGACATGGATGGCACGAACGTGTGCCCGTGCTCGGCGAAAAAGTCTATGAAGGTTTGACGGATCTCATTGCCAGTCAGTTTTTTGGTCATTCGCACTCCCGAAGGTTGAATTTTGAGATTATACCAAGCGACAAAAAACAAAAATCCCGAACCTGTATTAGATCCGGGACGCCTATCAGCGAAAGCTCAACGTTCAGTGTCACGCCGTGGCACGGGCAACACCGTAGAGCAGTCCCAGGATCTGGGCTGCGCTGGTAGCTGCGGCAGCGGCGCCTTGAAGTCTAAATTCTTGTTTCATAGTCAGAGATTATATCATGTCAGAAATCGAGAGGGTAGGAGGACACATCCTGGTAATTTTCAACACGTCGCGGGTACTCCGTGTTACGTCACCCTTTGCTGCACCCCACCCATTGGTCATGTGGTCTTTTGCGGGAGAAAAGAGTACCATTGGAGTTGGACACGAGCATGTCTATACCCTTTACCGGATGCACGGCCTCGTATATCGGGACAGCCGGTTTCTCGGTTTGTTTTTGAGGTAGTGCCAAGAGGAGCAAAATGCTAAGAAAAATACTTTATCCATTTTTTGCTACGATGATGTTGATCGGTCCCCTGAATTTTCAGCAGGCGACGCCACCTGCAAATGATCACTTTGCAAATGCAGCCGTTCTGACAGCAGCATTGCTCCCCACCACCGTAGATATCAGCGCAGCCACCATCGAACCAGATGAGCCCCAGTACTGCAATGCCATGGAGCGGACCGTCTGGTACACCTTCAGCCCCGCGAGCACAATGCATTTGCGTGCAGATACGGCGGGCGGCATCCCCGCTACGGTAAATATATACACTTCCGCCGGTCCTGGCCTCACCGGACTGCAATTCCAGGATTGCGCCAGCCCGAACAACCCGGTCACGTTCCAGGCAGAGGCCGGAAAAACCTATTACTTCCAGGCAGGTCCGGCCTTCGGCGATACCGGGACGCTAAGCTTCAGCCTCTCTGAGCCAGTAACCATCACAGGTCGTGTCACAGAGGCAGGCACGGGCGCGCCCTTACCCGGAGACAGCCCGCCGTTTGCTCTCGTCACGCTGCACAGGGCCTGTGGCGAGGAGTGTATGGAGTTTGTTAGCTCGCAGGGAGCCGATAGCCAGGGCATGTTCGTTTTTGACAATGACGCCGGCAATCCGCTTCCTGCAGGGATCTACTGGATCGAAGTCTCTGCCACTCCTTACCAGACCATGCAATTCGGACCGTTTGATTTCAGCGGCGCGGACCTGGATGTTGGCGATTTGCGGCTCGAACCGTTGCCCTCGATCCGCTCGATCCGAGGTCGTCTTTTAGATGGCGTCACCAGCCAGCCCATCTCGCAAACCTTCGTACCGGTGGTAGAACTGTACCGTTGTGCGGAAGGGAGCTGCTCCGAGCTTGTCAACTCGCAGGCACCTGATGACCAGGGACATTTCCACTTCGAAACAGACTCTGCCGGAAACCGTCTTTCAACCGGGACCTATCAGATTGTGGCAACTGCCGATCAGTACCAACCGGGGCAATCCAAACTGGTGGAGGCCGGCGATGGAGCGGATCAGACCATAGGCAGCCTCCGCCTGCGCTCGCTCCCGGCGCGCTTCTCTGATGTCGTTCCTTGCCCAGATGTGCCTGCTTCGGGTGGTGATTGTGCCTTCAGTGTGCGGGTCTGGAACGGTCTTCCGGCCAGGCTCGATGGCGAGGTATGGAGCATGGTAAACACCGCGCTGGCAGATACGCTGGTCGGGTTTACCGAATTTCAGGTGAGGGATCAACCGCGTCTGAACCTGGAGCGAGGCAAAAGTAAAGTATTCCATTTCCGGTTCAAGGTGCCGGCAAACGATGCAGCCTCCGAGACCGCCTTTTGCCCGCGTGTCTTTGTCGGTCGTGGAAGCAACGCTTTCGTCAACACGATCGGGTTCGCGGAACTGTTCTGCATAACGAGAAGTGCGGATGGCATGGCCCTTACGACAATGGAAGATTCAGCGCTTGCAGAGGCGGGCGTGTCGGTGAGTGCTCCCACCGGGATAGAAGAGGAGCCCAACAATTCGTGTCAGGCAGCCCAGGTGGTGAGCGACGCTACTTTCCCATTCACCCTGGATGGCAATCTCGAGAGCTCGCAAACACCGGATGTCGATTTCTATCGCTTCACTGCCGCGCCAGGCTTCGCCTTGGCTATTGATCTGGAAGGATGGGCCACCGGCAATGGGACCCTGGTCGATCCGCTGCTGGGCGTTTTCGATTCGAATTGCAGCCTGCTGGCCTACAACGACGACAATATCACCCGGAACTCCAGGCTCACCATTGTCGTACCGGAGGGTGGTGTCTTTATCGTCGCCGCGACGGAATTTCCCGACACCGGGTTCGTGGGTGGCGGCAACGGCATCTATCAGCTGAGGCTCACGGCGCTCCAACCGATTGGCGCCATTCATGGCACAGTCACGGATGCGGAAACCGGCATGCCGCTGACCGGGGATGAAATTCCCTTTGCGTTTGTTCATTTGCTACAGTGTAATGAGTTCGGTTGTTTGAATGTGAGTGGGCAAAGCCCCGCGAGCGACGGAAGTTTTTACTTCGATCGCGACTTCAACGGTGCGCCATTGGGGGCCGGAAATTATGCAGTGTACGTGTTTGCCGACCAGTATCAGGTAGCACAGACCGCTCAATTCACTGTCGCGGAAGGTGAACAGGTGGATGTTGGCAATATGGCTCTGACCGCCTTCCCGATCCATTTCAGCAACATCCGCCAGAATTGCTCCGAGATTTCCTCCGAAGGAGGATTCTGTGACTTCACCGTGGATATCACGAACAGACTTCCCACACGATTTTCAGGCAAAGCCTGGAGCATTGTCGAGGCCTCACAGATTGGCTCTTTCATCGATTACACGAGCTTCCAGGTGGATGCACCCCTCGACGTGCGATTGGACGCAGGCGAAAGCCGAACTCTGCACTTCCGCTTCCGCATTCGGGGCGCCGTTTCCGATGGAGCGGAATTCTGCCCAAGGGTCTACGCGGGACAGAACCCAGACCCCTACTTCAGCACGATGGGGCAAAGCCTGCTCTTTTGCTTCGTCAAAGGCGGAACAGAGCTGATGCTAATGTCTACGCAGGATTCACAGGAAACGTCACAGCAAATGCACATCGAGGAGGTCCAACCGGGGCCACTGTTTAATGAGAAAGAAAAATAAACAAGGTCTGTGATTAGATATTTCACCAGAACTGGCAGTCAAAACATGACTGCCAGTTCTGGTACTTTGGAGTAGATTTATGAGAATTTCCTAATTGGAGGAAAGAAGTGTTGAAATTGGCTTTGGAACGTTGTATAGTATTTCTATTGCACTAGATGTGTACCTTCATAAAGGGAGGCAAGTCATCTGAATTTCCTGTGTAAGAAAATATAGATCGACATTCCAATAGAGCTTCACTGAACGCGGCATTGTCATTATGGGTTTTGGTAATGTTTATGATAGGGATTCGGGAGGCAAGATGACAACTTTATCCGATCTGACGCCGCGTGAAATCGAAATACTTGAATTGGTGCTGGCAGGGCGGACCAATAAGGCTATCGCCGCGGAAATCTCCATCAGCGAAAAAACAGTTGAATTTCACCTTGGCAAGATCTACACCAAGATCGGTATGCGAACGCGCATGCAAGCCGGGGTCTGGGCGATGCAAAATGGTATCGAGGTAGAAACTAGGGAAATCCCTAGCTAGATTTGGGCTGCTATTAACTGTATTCTTTTAGGTATGCAAGGCCTACCCCTAAGTCCTCTCCACAAATGGAGGTACGTTTCCATGATGGCGGGCTTGGATTCTCCCAAGCCCCATATTCAACGCGCCTGCTGGAAGGCCATGGTGATGGAGACTTAAACTGCTTCATCGACGGTAACGTCTCGATGATCTACCTATTCCAACCGCAGGTGTAATCCACCTGCGGCTTTTCTTTTAACCGTACGGAAAATTCTGTTTATTTGCGTTAATAGCTATAAACGACTTGGTGATAACTATGAAAACCTTATCTAATCTTACACCCCGTGAACTAGAGATTCTGCAGCTGGTCGTTGCAGGTTATACCAACAAAGCAATCGCCGCGGAAATTTGTGTTAGCGAGAAAACTGTTGAGTTCCATCTGGATAACATCTACACAAAGATCGGCGTACGGACACGCCTGATGGCGGGAGTGTGGGCGATGCAACAAGGGATTGAAGTAGAAACTAGGGAAATTCCTAGCTAAAAACGATTAGAAGCAGCCTTAAAATTTTCGATATTCAGAGTCTATCTTAGATCACGTGGAAAAGACCGGGTCGGGTAATACTGCCAATCCTTATCGAAGAGCCAAGTCGTCATCCTGCAGTGGGGAACGTTTTGACGCAATACCCAGACTCCGTTGTTTTTCCGAGCGCTATACCATCACTACGCATGATCCCGAATTCCAGGGCCCTTTCGCCTCCTTCTTGTTCGTCTGCTAAAGGAGTATGTTCGTGAAAGCCATAAGCTCACCCCAAAACAGGAGTTCTCTTCTTAGCTACGCGGTCTCACGACTAAATCCGGAAATATTCTCACACCCCGTTTGGATACGGTTTGGCAAGGAAGGACTGTCCGACTCCCGGGACCTTGTGGCTGACCTCTTGAAGGTTGCCAATAACCTACAAGAGAGTGATCCAAGTACAAGCTGCCAGGTTCTGCTTCTTTGCGCGGTGTATCAAAACTACGCCGGCCAGTATTTCCACGCATTGAAGTCATCCCAGCGGGCCGTTGCCCTGGCGCAGCAGGGCGGTCTATTAGGAGAAACGCTCTGGGCTTTGTGGGGCCTATGTGCAATCTCTGTGCAACAGGGGAACGATGAACAAGCCGCCAGAAGTTTTGTAGATATACAAGCCGCTTTGAGCGAACAGAATGAGTGGATCCTGGCAGGTCTGGTGGATGTGCTGAGACAATCCTTGTTCCACCCTGAGATAGTCAGCACAGGAAAACAATCAGGGGGATCACAGGACTCATCGTTCGCAGAGTTGCTCGACGTTGTATCGAATTGGCTGCAACACTGGGGATTTCTGGAGCAGAGCTTTGAATCGGACTCCCAACTGCTCTTGCATCCTACGGCAAAGCCTGCAAAGCAGCCTTTTTTCTCGCTCCATCGTTTGCAAGGCCAATGGAAGAGCTTAATTCTCGCATTTCGAGGGGAATTAAGGCTGCAATGGGAGGAAGACGAGTCATACCACACAAAGAAGCGATTTTCCCTGTGGGCTGCCATTCTAAGCTCGCTGCGTTTGTATATCTCCGGTCGAGAAGATGATCCGCAAAATATCGATGCTCGGGTTGCTAATGATACCCCCTCGGCTAGCAGTAGGAACCTATTACCACCCCCAAAAGCGAGTATCCCCGCCGAGACAGCCAGCCGGGCTAAGCGACCGGCAGGGAGGAGCAAGAAAGTCAATAATGAACGGCGCAAGGGTCCAGCAGCCACCATCGTACCTGTCTCTGTTCACATGCTGGGGACGTTCAGCGTGACCGTCGGCGACCTGGCGGTGAAAATACCCGCTTCGCGCGGCCTATCGCTGTTCAAATACCTGTTGCTTCACCATAAACGAAAGATCCCGCGTGAAGTGCTCATGGAAATTTTCTGGCCGGATGCGGAACCGGAAACGGCACGCAACAGTCTTAACGTTGCAATGCACAAACTGCGTAAGGCCCTGCGCAGCATAGTTTTCTTACCGATCATTACATTTGAGGAAGGCGCCTACGGTCTCGAAGCCAATCTTCAAACCTGGCTTGACGTGGAGGAATTTGAACGGTCCGTGGGGGAAGGACAACGGTTAGAAGCGCGGAACCAGATAACAGCCGCAGTTGCCGAATATGAGACTGCGATCAGCCTGTATCAGGGAGATTTCCTTGAAGAAAATCCGTATGAAGAGTGGGCAGTCCTTGACCGTGAACGGTACCGGACCGCTTATCTTGAGACGCTGGACCGGCTCAGCCAGATCTACTTTCGCCAGGAGCGTTATTCCGCCTGTCGCAGTGCCTGTCAACTGATCTTAGCCGGCGATCCCTGCTGTGAGGATGCTCATTGCCTGCTTATGCGCTGTTACAGCCGCCAGGGGCAAGCTTACCTTGCGCTGCGGCAATATCATCTCTGTGTCGAAGTCATCCGAAAAGAACTGGAGGTAGATCCTGCACCGGCAACAATCGAACTCTATGAGCAAATCCGTCGTGGTCAACAGGTCTAGCCTTAATCCCGCGGCTTAAATCAAAACACATCGCAATTAAGCGACAAATAAGCGCGGATTAATAGGTGGTTGTTACACTGTAGTCGTGTTAAGGGTTGAGCGGGCCCCTCAGCCAGAGACACAAAGATGACTCAGCGGGAGTCACGACAATATCTTATAAAGGACAAAACTTGTCAGAAGGAGCATAATCATGCCAGGTCAACCACAACTCGTCTGCCCGCCAACATCAGGGGTGTTAGCCCCCGCTTTCTTTGTTGACATGCTAGAACTTACGGTAACTCAGGGTGGTGCACCGACTAGTATTGTCAATGTGACTGCGCCATTCGATGTATCGGTTACGCTTCGAGCCTTTGGACTTGCGGTGGCTCTTGGAGCATCAGTCCCGTGGACTATTACCTACTTCTTTGAAAGCTTTGGCGGCGGGGCTGAAGGAACGTTAGGTAATGCAGCAGGAAATCTTAATGCTGGATCTGTCTCCGCAGGCGCTGCCTGCCAGGACCCGGTGACCCTCGAGTCCGCCATCGAGTTTAACGGTACTACCTCCACGACAAAGACTACATATACCGTGGTTCCTCCTCAATTAGCGGCTGGCGAGACTATCAAAATCACTGCTATAGCGAGCTTAAGCGGAGGTTTCTTCGGGACAGGGAGCGCGTTCGTCGAGGGACCCGTCATTCAGACACGATGAGATACATTGGCCGGAGCGTCCTCTCGGACCGGGAGTGCGACCGTCGAGTATACACATCATGGTGAACCAAGCCCAGAATAGTCTGTAGCTAGCTCCACGCATGGAAATGGATCATAAAGTTTACTGGACTATAAATGACACGAGCCGTTCAGTGACCCAGCGAACATTTCCAGCAGATCGCAGACCTCGAGGGTGAAAATCCGGTTGGCAATCACCCCCGAGGTCGGCCTTTTCCCTGCTGAAGAACCACCATTTATAGCGAGGAGGAACGATGGCTGAGAAAAATGAATCGCACGCGGCTCAGCTGGATAGGCAAGACAGAAACGAGATTACAGGAGCCGAGGTTAAGAGTAAACCAGTTCGGAAGGGTACCAAGTCTGAAGAAAAGGCTAAATCGAAGGCGGAGAAAATCCTCGTCGAAACTCGCGAAGCCCTAATGGCCGCTCAGGCGAAGGTTGAGCAGGAGCGGCAAGCACGAGTAAATGCTGAGAATACTCTGACCAAAACACAGGAAGCCTTGGCCGCTGCCCATTCTAAACTTGAACAAGAACGTCAGGCGCGTGTAAAAACGGAGGGAGCCAGAGCCAATGCTGAGACACCCTCGGAAGAAACAAGAATGACTGTGCCAGGTTTTGCAGAAACCGTGGAAACGCCAGCAAAAATACTTAACGATGAAGGAACAGAGAGGCGGGTTTCCTTCATCGTTCGGCTGACTGTTGATGAGCGGAGCGAACCCAGGCGGATAGAGATCGAGCATACGCAGACACGCAAAAAAGAAAGTTTTCGGTACTTAGATGGTGAACGACTGGCGGCGTTTATGAAATCGTACCTTAGCAATGTAACTACCGCGCATTCCCTCGCCTCTGAAACACCTCCGAGACAGACATTCAATTTGGCCGTCTCCGATGTACGAGTATTTCGTACTGGAAATCCTGGTACGATGGCTTTGAAGCTTAGCCCTGAGGAAGCTTTTGTAGTCCAGGCACGTTTTCAACTTCAGAGCAGTGATGCCATTTCTCTTTCCGGGCAGGAATCTGTATATGAAATGATGGTTTATGCCAACAAAATTGCCAGCAGCGAGTCCAAGTTATTGACCACTTACAGTGGAAGCCTGGTAAATGATGCCCTGGAAAATACAGTTCAAACGGAGGTTCCTGGTTTATCGCCTGGGATGTATCGCCTAGTGACTCTAGTAACTCTTCGTACACCGATTGCGGCTGCGGGCCATCACGAAGGGCCAATTGTTCAGGTAAATTGAAACACGCCTAAGCAGCTTTTTCGTCCCCCACATCATCCATATCTATTTGATCCAATGCTTTCTGCCAGATGCGAAGGCTGTCATCTGAAATTTGATCTTCTTCAGCCAATGTCATTTCGACTGACTCGATGGGAAGATCCACTTTACTGCCATTGTGGGTAGCGTCTTCATCACCAGGTTCAAGGACGATCTTCTTATAAGCCGGAGGCCATTGCATAAGGAACCGCCGCCCACATGTCGGGCAATACCATTCATCTACACCCGAAGGATGGGTTTTCTCCAAAATCATCTCATGCTGTTCTTGATTCATTCAATCACTCCTATTGTAATTACTTTTGGCGTCTGTAACTTTCATTAATTAGATGGAAACATGACGGGAAAATTTCCTGTCGGTTACGAGGCCCCCTCTTCAGTTTTGCAAGCTTCGTTCGTATTTTCCGGTCAACACAAGCAGCAACGATATCGGTCATGGCTATTGGCTACCCGAAAGTCACAACTTCTCAATTGTCGCTAAGTATGTGGACAAGTTGCAGTCCAGTCAATAAGGGCTTGCCCACTCATGGTAGGGAAAAGTCCTATTTATTGCGCAAATACCCTATTCTCTTCAAACCTCAGGTTAAATCTATTGCTTAGCGCCTGAGTGCTTTGTGCTGTACTCCCTTATGAGCAATGTAAGGATACCGGGCAACCCCAATAGCCCCATAAAGAAGTGGTATGAACATGCCCATCTTCTACAACATCACGCCCCTTGAACAAATACTTTTTGTATGTTTCCCGGGATCTGAAGGCTTGCTTTTCGAAAAGTAAGACTTACTTTCTTGATTGCAAGGCTCCCTTTTTCAAGAGCAAAGCTTGCATTTTCAAGCTCAAGCTTTACTTTTGAAATTTCAATCTGGCTTTTACCAATCTCGACCTTGAGAGTCAACCAATACAGCAAAAGAGAAAACATTGTGGCTAAATTATTACAGGCAGTCGTGGCGTACGGTCCAAAGATTGAGTTGATGGATGCGGCAGATCCCCAGCGTTACATGGAATTACTCACCCAGCGCACGACTCTCTCTGCGGGCGTGATCAAGAATATGCAGGAAAGTGAAATCGAAACCCTGATCGGTCTGCTGAAAGAGGGACGCCCCGGGCGCCTTTACCGGCAGTATCAAGAACGGTGAGAATATTGGCAAGTCCAGCCAGGAGCCCGCGGAGCTCTGGGATGCAAAGCATCCGAACGACCAGATCGGTCAAAGATTCAATGCGAAACCGGGAAGCTTGATCCATAGTTCCCGCCGATGCCAGCTGGCAAAGGATTGTTTTCCTGTATACTCACTCAACGAGAACTACAGGGCTCGATCTGGCAGTGCCTTCTTATTGGCTGCACTTACGTCTCGGGCAGACACACGCACATCTTCTGCACATCCAGGACATCTTATTGGTAAACTATTAGCCAATCTTGCTGTTCAGGGAGTCTGCGATGTCTACTCTCTACATTATCCGCCACGCGCACAAGGAACAGGGGGATTTCTTCAACCCCCGCCTGCGCCATCGGGACGAGCCGATCAGCCCGCAGGGACAGGAGCAGGCGCGCAGGTTGTGGCCCTATTTGTGCGATAAAGATATCTCGGCGATCTATATCAGCGGTTATCGGCGCACTGCGCAGACGATTGCATTCGTGGCTGAACAGTCTGGGATCGCACCGGTTATCGATGAACGACTGAATGAAATCGATAACGGCTGTTTCGATGGGATGGGTGCTGAGGAGATACAGCAAAAATATCCTGAAACCTGGAGGATATTCCATGACCGATCCGCAGATTTCCGTTTTCCCGAGGGAGAAACCGGCGAAGAAGCACGCCAGCGAATGGCCGATTTCCTTGAAGAAAAAAGACTGCATCATCCCAATCAGAACATCGTCGCAGTCAGCCACGAGGGATTGATCCGCCTGACGGCCTGTCATGTGCTGGGGCTGCCTGTCTATCATCGCTGGAATTTCCACTTCGATTTTGGTGGGATCATGGAAATCACATACCAGCCCGAATATAAAAACTGGAAACTCATACGCTTCAATCAAAGATTGTTCTAAGAGACTGTTTCTTAAAGACCCTTTGGAACACGGATGCCACGGAGTTCATAGAGTTGCGCGGAAAATACCGTAAGAAAAAGGCTCCGTTCCGTGGCTTTCGCGCAATCCGCGTACAAAAAAGATGGCAACAACGACTTAAGAAACACTCTCTAAGCCGTAGGTCACGTCTCTGCTATGACAAATCAATGGGTCACACGAAAAGCGGGACCTGCACAAATTTGATCTGTTTACAGGTAGGTGCATTGTGGCAATTACGATCCGTCCGGCCAGGCCGGAAGACCAGGAAACCATGGTTTCTTTGATCCGTCAGGCAAAGCTCAATCCACGAAACTTACACTGGCAGAATTTCCTCATTGCACAAGAGAACGGACAAATTGTGGGAATACGTCAGGTGAAGGTATATTCACAAGGGACGCGCGAGGTAGCGTCGGGGTTTGTGCTGCCCGAATACCGGCGCCAGGGCATCAGCGCGCGGCTGATGAATGAACTGCTGGCCCGTGAGACAGGTCCGCTGTACACGATGGTGAACGAAAAGCGGGCCTATTATTATGAACAGTTTGGCTTCCGCCGGGTGAATCCCGGTCAACTCCCGCCTGACTTTCGCAAAGAGTACCGTATCGGCAGGGTTGTCACCACATTGATGGCTCTATTTCGGAGAGAAAGAATTCGGATCATCCCGTTGAAACGGGAATAAACAATGACAACCGTTGTGCGTACCCACGAGATCCTGGTCCGGGCTTCTCTGCAGGACAGCTTTGATTACATCTCCGATGTGGCGCGCCACCCCGAATGGAGCAGCGGGCGGCTAGTGATTGAGGCGATGACCCCCGGTCCCATTGCGGTGGGAAAAGAATATATCTCTCACGGCGAAGTTGCCATTCAAAAGAAGCGTCCCAATACGATTCGGGTGAGCGAGTATGAGCCTCCACATCGCTTTGGGTTTGTGGCAAACGACCCGGATTTTGGTGAGGTCGCACACATCTTTACACTAACTGAGCAACGCGGGGGTACACTCATTAGAAGAATGATGACACTGACCTTGAATCCCATCGTGGCAATTGCGTTCCGCTTTTTCATTTACCCGCTCATTGGCCGTCCATCCATGGACAAGTCGCTGGCGCTGCTCAAGTCCAAATTGGAGGAGAAGTCTCCAACATAACGGGAACAGGTTTGAGCGTGGAGAGTAATGGGGATAATTTTTGCAGGTTCAAAATTCTCATTGTTGTTTAATCTTAACATTGCATTTTCATTGCTCGGCGAGAGTCTTCCTAGTACAAATGGACATTTACCATTTTTGCAAGGGGATTTCCCTTGAATTTTGGCTTCTTTCCAAATGCCAGTTGCTAGAATTTTTAGCGAGGAAGAGAACCACAACTGCACGAAAGGAAAAAGCCACGATGAACAAACACACGCAAACCAACCTACTTAAGTCAACCGCTCTGCTGACACTGGCTGTTTTGATCGCCTTAACATCCGTATTCCAGGCAGTCACGCCAGCACAGGCACAGTCCTGCCAGTACTGGATTGCCCCGGCAGGGAATAACGCCAATCCTGGCACAACGCAGCTGCCGTGGGCAACGCTCGATTATGCCGCGGCGCAGGTGCTGAGACTCAAGGGCACCAACTGCACCGTCTGGGCCAAGGATGGCGTCTACAACGGCGGCAATGACATCAAAGAACGTTTTTCAACCATGATCACGTTCAAGGCGGTCAACCCGTACAAGGCGGTCATCCAGCATGCTGGCGCGGCGCTTGATATTTCGGGCGGCATGAACATGACCTTTGAAGGCTTCGAGTTCCGTCATTCCGGGCCGACGACCAACCCGCTGGTCGTATACGTCTCGCAATCCAATGGTCTCTGGGCCGAGAACATTGTCTTCCGCAATAACGTCTTCCACGATTCCCATAACAATGACATCCTTAAGATCGCCAATGGATCGCGCTTCATTACTGTAGAAGGGAATGTCTTCTACAACCAGGGCGACAATGAACAACATATGGATGTCAACGGCGTCACAGATGTAACCATCCAGGATAATATCTTCTTCAACGATTTCGCCGGCAGCGGTCGGGCCAACAATAAAGGCACCAAGCATTTTATTGTCATCAAAGACAGCAGCGGCAGCTCAGATGGAATCCTGGGCGCGCAGCGCATTACCCTGCGCCGCAATATCTTTATGCACTTCCAGGGGGCTGCAGAAATGCTTGTACAGATCGGTAATGATGGAGAACCCTATCACGAAGCCAACAACGTCCGGCTGGAAAATAATCTGGTGATCGGTAACAACCCTGATGAAGCGTACGCCGCCTTCGGCGTGGCCGGTGCACAGAACGTCAGCTTCGTCAATAATACGATCGTCGGCAACTTCCCGACCAACGCATATGCCTACCGGATCGTGATCAAGGAGCAAAATCCAGTAAACCAGAATATTACGTTCTACAACAACATCTGGTCTGACCCCACGGGCACGATGGGCTCCGGTCTGAGCGGGGTCGACAACGATTTCTCGTCGGGCAATGCGTCTTCTGTTTCGGGCTTTGTGCTCAACAGGAACCTGTATTGGAATGGGAATGCGGCCATCCCGGATGGCGATGTGGGCAGCCCGCTAAAGACAGATCCAAACCGCGTGGTGGCCAACCCGCTGTTGAACACCAACCAGAACGGCATCGCCCTCCCCCGCTGGAATGGCTCGACATTCTTGAGCGGCAGCACGAGCATTCGCCAGGAATTCCTTCGCCTGGTCAACCAGTATGGACAGATCCCTGCGGGCAGCCCGGCGATTGACAAGGCAGACCCTTCTAAGGCGCCGACCACCGACATCCTCGGGCAGCCGCGCGGCGCCGCTCCAGACATGGGCGCCTTTGAATTCCAGGGCGGTGGAGGAGCAGCCACGGCCGTCCCAACACAGACCGCAGTCACCGCTGTACCTTCCGTGACAGTGACGAACCCCGCCCCTGCCTCGCCGACATCTGTTACGCCGCTGCCGGTCACGCCCATCGTTACGCTTCCTCCTGCGGCAACTGCGACGTCGACCATTCCGCCGACACCGACCCAACCTACATCTGTCCCACCAACCGCAACGCAACCCACGTCGGTTCCGCCGACTGCCACCCAGCCGTCTGTAGCCGCAGACCCGATCTTTGCAGATAGCTTCGAAGCAGGAAACTTTTCTGCCTGGTCTGCCAACAGACCTGACAGCGGTGATCTAAGTGTAAGCCCAGAGGCCGCGCTGGCAGGCGCCAACGGCATGAAGGTCGTCATCGACGATAACAACACACTCTTCGTCACCGACGACCGCCCCAGTGCCGAAGCTCATTATCGCGCACGCTTCTATATGGATCCGAACTCCCTCGCAATGGCAAGTGGTGAAAGCTTCTACCTGTTGAACGCCTACCTTAATAACTCCACAGCCGTTGCCCGACTCGAATTCGCTTTTGCCAACGGTGGCTATCAGATCCGCGCTCGTGCTGTGAATGATGGTACGAAGTGGCTTAGCACGCCCTGGGTAGCCTTGAGCGATGCGCCGCACTTCATCGAATTTGACTGGAAGGCCGCAAGCGCGGCTGGTGCAAACGATGGCGCGCTGACCCTGTGGATCGACGGACAACCAGCCGGTGAGGTGACGGGTATTGATAACGACACACGCCGCGTCGAGCAAGTCCGGCTCGGGGCCGTCTACGGCGTGCAGGCTGGTACGCGCGGCGTCATCTTCCTGGATGCATTCGAGTCCCGCCGCCAGAGCTTTATCGGTCCTGTGCAATAACAGTAATTCTGTCATTGCGAGGAGGGTATCGCCCGACGAAGCAATGATGGAAAGAAATAATTCATAGAAGATTTGAAAACCACGCGGCTAGTACGCCGCGTGGTTGTTTTAATAACCCCACTCCGGCAGGGTATGAAAGCAAACCGTATATGGTATATACGGGAAATATTTCATCTCTGAGGAGAGCACAGGATGCATAAATTAGGTCTCTTGAGTATTGTGTTAATGGTGTTGTTGAACGCGTGTATGCCCTCCGCAGGCACCGTTGAGCCGCCCACTGCAACGGCTACCGTCATACCGACCGCAACCGTTGTGGCTGAAAATCCTCCGCCCTGTGCGTCCGCCAACATGATCTACCATACACAAATGCACGAAGTCTTAATGACAGGCTGTACGCCCACATCCGGGGACTGGAATAATGTCGGTGATAATGTGATCTGGGGGTGGAACGGAGAACAGTGGCATCGCGTCGCAGAGGGCGGCCCACCGCTGCTCTTGCTGGGCGGCGCGGCATATGATGAGAAGCGCAACATGGTCGTCATGTACGGCGGCTATTCAATGGAAGACAGAACCTGCCAGCGTGAAACCTGGGAGTGGGATGGTAAGACCTGGGTGCAGAAAGAAGCGGAAAGTCCCCCACCGTGCGATCACCTGGAGCTGGTCTACGATGTCTCCCGCGAACAGGTGTTACTCTTCGGTGGTGGCGATGAGAACCAGAATCTCAACACAGAGACATGGGCCTGGGATGGCGAAGCCTGGCGCCGGGTCAGCGAGGCAGGCCCGCCCGGACGTGCCCACTTCGGGTTCTTGTACGACCAGGAGCATGAGCAAACTCTGCTGTATGGCGGGTATGCGGATCGGATCATGGATGATTTCTGGTCGATGAGAGAAGGTGAGTGGCAGCAGATCAATGTTCCGGGACCCGGACCTCTTTCCCATTTTGGCATGGCGCTTGAAGGGAATGCGCTGCTCATCTTCGGTGGAGCTTTCTCGACCTCCACATTTTCCTCGCTGTCAGATAAAACATGGAAGTTAACCGATGGCGCATGGTCTGCGTTGGAGTTGGACATTCATCCATCCAGGCGTGGCTCGCCCGCAATGGCTTATGATCCTGAGCGACACAAAGCTGTTCTTTACGGAGGTTTTGGCCCGGACCGCCAGGAGCTAAGTGACACATGGGAATGGGATGGAAGCCAGTGGCAGTGCCTGGTGAATTGCCAATAACATTCTAATAAATGATCTATCGAATGCGGGTGTCAAAACTCTCAAGCTGACATCCGCATACTTATTTAATGCAATTTTCTTTAAAAATGGAAAATTCGCGCGATATTTTTGACTCCTTAATGCTATACTAATCTGCAAATGACTCTACGCATACGCCGCATGTGTTTCGAGGCTGAAACCTTAATTTTGGTTTGGACGTTAATAGGTTAGGCAATCATCAAATATCGGCAGGGGAATGCTTTGGTTCCCGCGTCAGGCACGATCAGGAAAAGGATATATGCATGAATAAAATCATTCGTACCTCATTGTCATTGATCAGCTTGCTCGTTCTTGCTGCATGCAACCTATTTACACCGCGCACGCCCTCCGCGGTAGATATTCAGGCGTTGAGGCTCACGGTCCAAACTCAGAGTGGGTCCACGACATTTAGCCAGGTGGGTGAGATCATCAACTACAACTATATTGTGAACTATACGGGGACCACCGCACTGGCGGGTCCTGTCACCATCACTGATGCACCGAGGACGGTCACTTGCCCGGCCCTTACCACCGTGGGCGATGCGGATAATTTTTTGGAAACGAATGAGTCGATCACCTGCACCGCGCCCTATAGCGTCACGGAATCCGATTTCAACACCGGTTCCATCACGAATGTCGCTACCGTAGCCGTCGGAGGCGCGGTCTCCAGCCCAACGGGCATCACGCTCACCCGTGCCGTCACGCCGACTCCCAGCCCGGGATTGACGTTGGCCAAGAATGCCAGCGTAAATAGCTATGGGCAGGTCGGGCAAACGATCACGTACACATTCGTCGTTACTAACACCGGGACGGTGCCGCTGGGTCCCACGCAATTTACCATCACCGATAATCGGCTCGGCGCTCCCTTCAACTGCGGCCCGGCAAACACCACCCTCGCGGCCAGCCAGAGCTTGAACTGCTCTGCGCCCTACATCATTACCCAGGCCGACCTGAACAGTCCCAATCTGACCAACAGCGCGACCGTTTCCGGCGCAGGACTTACATCGGCGCCTGTCACGTTCACCCTCACGAATCAACTCCTGACGCAAACGGCGACGACGCAACAGCCACCATCCAATCTGACCCCGGGGACGACGGTGCAGCACCAGGTGCGAGTCGGCGAATGGTTGATTCAGATCGCGCGCTGTTACGGCGCAACCCTGAGCGAGGTGCGCACCGCCAACCCGACCATCCCCGACCTGAATATGATCCTGCCGTCCATGACGGTGACTATACCGCGCATCGGGAGCGCCGGTACGATCTACGGTCCCAATGACTGCGTCACATTTCAAACGGTCCAGAGTGGTGATACCTGGACTTCCATTGCGCAGCGATACAACGCCTGCGTAGCCGTTCTGCAGCGTGTGAATCCCGCGTTGACCGTTGGAACAAACATCAAGATCCCGAGGAACTCCGCGGGATTGTACTGCCCGGGCTCCAGCACCAGCCCATCGACCGCGGTCCCAGGGGTCACCAACACACCGCAAACAACCGCGCAGCGCATCACGATCGACCCCGGCCAAACCACTGCCACACGGATTGGCATTATCAATCCCAACGAGAGGATCCAATTTGTGCTCAATGCAGCCGCGGGCCAGACGTTGACCATTCGCCTCACTGCACCAGCGAATGAAGTGGCTGTCGGTGTGACCGGACCGACCGGGCTCATCCTCAAACCACTGGATCCCACGCCCACATGGAGCAGCGTCATCGCGAACGGTGGAGATCACTTCATTACGGTTGCGGCCGTGCTGGGGAGTTCGAGCAAATCGTACACGCTGGAAGTCAGCCTTAACACGGTTGTTCCGACCGCGACGTTCACAAATACAGTGCTTGCCCCCACCGCGACTGCCACTGCAACGACCGGACCCGGGCAATAAAACAAGGATAGAAAGAAAACGGTCCTGCGAGCGGGATGATGAATCCCGCTCCGTGTGCTTATGGATAAGAAGCCACAAGCTGACAGAATCGAGTCCATTGATTTCCTGCGTGGATTAGTAATGATCATCATGGCTTTGGACCACGTCCGCATGTACTTCGCACTGGGAACGTGGTATGCCGAGCCGACCAATCTGGCGACAACGACTCCCCTGCTCTTCTTCACACGCTGGATCACCCATTTTTGCGCGCCTGTGTTTGTTTTCCTGTCCGGCACGTCCGCGTATCTGTACGGGTTGAGAAAAGCGAGCCGCAAAGATACGGCGTGGTTCCTGCTCACGCGCGGGCTGTGGCTCATCTTCGTGGAATTGGTGATCGTCAATTTTGCCTGGACGTTCGATAGTACTTACAGCTTTCGCCTCCTGCAGGTGATCTGGGCGATTGGCATCAGCATGGTTGTGTTATCCGCCCTGGTCTTTTTGCCGGCATGGTCGATCGTTACGATCGGTATACTCCTGGTGTTCGGACACAACCTGCTCGACCCGATCACGATGCAGGGATCGTCCGTTCAGGACATCCTCTGGTATATCCTTCACCAGCCGAATGCGATCGTTATGGATTCCACGCTGATCAATTTTCTCTACCCCGTGCTGCCGTGGATCGGGCTAATGGCGCTGGGGTATGGATTTGGAATATTCTATAAAAACGAATTCCCTTCCGAACAAAGGAGGCGATGGCTCTTATCTTTGGGCATCACGGCCACCTTGCTCTTCCTGATACTGCGCGGATTCAATCTGTATGGTGAACCTCGTGCATGGCAGGTGCAAGGCTCACCTCTGTTCAGCCTGATGTCCTTACTGAACGCCACGAAGTATCCGCCCTCGCTGCACTTCCTGCTCATGACCATGGGACCTGCGCTGATATTGCTGGCCCTTATCGAGCCTGCGACCGGTCGGATAGCAAAGCCGGTGATCGTATTTGGCAGAGTGCCATTCTTCTTTTACATCCTGCATCTGTACGCCATTCATGCTCTGGCTATGTTATGGCTGGCGTATGAGGGGCGTGACCCGAATGAGTACATCATGTCAGCGCAGCGAATCAGGTCCGGAGCTCTGAGCAATTTTGGGCTGGGACTCGAGGCGGTTTATCTCCTCTGGATCATAATCGTCGTTTTGTTATATCCGGTTTGTCGGTGGTATCAAAAATACCGGGAGAATCATCTGGCAAAGTGGTGGTTGCGCTATTTATAACAATAAAACTTTCGGTGGATGTATGCTCACGTGCGGGATGCTTATAATGTCAACGGTGTACTCGATCCACTTCATCGAGAGGAGTTGAACATGGCAGAATTAAAGACCAAAGTGACCAGGGCCAGCGTGGATAAGTTTCTGCAGGGGATCAGAGATGAAAAGAAACGCGAAGATTGCTACGAGATCTTAAAGTTGATGAAGAAAGCGACCAAAGCTGAACCTAAAATGTGGGGACCCAGCATCATCGGATTTGGAGATCATCACTATGTGTATGAGTCAGGTCGCGAAGGTGATTGGTTCATGACAGGCTTCTCGCCGCGTGCACAGAGCCTGACGCTGTACATGATGGGCGGCTTCGACACGGAGCTATTAAAGAATCTTGGCAAATACAAGACCGGCAAAGGCTGCTTGTATATCAACAGGCTGGAAGATGTAGATAAAAAGGTCTTGAATGAGCTGGTCACAAAATCGGTGCGGAAACTTTCGAATAGTTAATATGATGGGATAGTGTTGAACAGTAACTCGAACAAATCGCTCGACTTATATCAGCAAGGACTCGGCAGCGTTCCACAGTCCGTATGGCAGCAGACAGAACTGGAAGCGCTGAACCTGGCCGAGAATGGACTGAGGACCGTTTCGGAAGAGATCGGGAATCTGGTCAATCTGAGGATGCTTGACCTCGGACATAACGAGCTGAACTCTCTGCCGGAGTCTTTAGGCAAGCTCGGGAAACTGAAGTTTCTTTACATAAGCGATAATCACTTAAGTTCAATTCCCGATTCGCTCTGGGGGCTGGAGTCACTGGTCTATCTGGGCATGACAGATAATGAGTTTGTCTTGCTGCCTGAAGGCGTCGGTCAGTTGACCAGCCTGGTGGAGCTCAGGATTTACAATAACCAGCTATCAGAGCTGCCGCAATCGATCGGAGGGTTAAGAAATCTTCGAGAGATGCACGCGATGAGGAATCGGTTAACTTCGCTCCCGGAATCCATCGGAAAGTTGACCAACCTCCGCAAGCTGGTGCTGGAGGGAAACCGGATTGAATTCCTTCCGGATTCAATCGGCCGCCTGGCGCAACTCACCGACTTGGACTTGAGAAACAACCGGGTTCGATCTCTTCCAGAATCCATTGGAAACTTAAAACATCTGCGGTTCCTCGATCTGCGGGCGAATCAACTGACGGCACTTCCCGCCAGCCTTATCGGTCTCCAGAATCTTGAAAAGCTTGATCTGCGCTGGAATAAATCGTTGGACGCCCCAACCTGGCTCACCAGACTGGAAGAGCAGGGGTGTCTGGCATACCTGTAAAACCTTGCGAAGGTTGTTTGCAGGCCAACATCAAGGTCACTGGAGAAAACCTTCACAGGGTTCACTCATAATCCTTAAGCTCTTCTAATGCTTGCAGGCTAGAATGGGGGAATTATTTTACCGGGTACATCTAGATGAATACGTCCTGCGTAATTTCTTATATGAGACCAACTTTACAGGTTCACCGAGAGTAACTTCATGAAAAAATCAAAATATTACTGGTTATTGTTGATCCTCCCCTTGATCGCAAGCGCCTGCGGGCAGACGAGCAGCGTCGGGCTGGGAGAGGCGCCCGTGGTGGCTTCTCCCTCCAGCACGGCTCCAGTCCTGCCCACCGCCACCGAGACCCCCGCCCCAACAGCGACATCCCTGCCGACCGCTACCCCCACGCCACTGCATCCGCTTCAGATCGAAGCCATGCGACAGCAGGAATACCCGGGCAGCGACATCGTGATCGAGGCCGTACTAGACCCGGGCGTAAATTACGAGCGCTATTATGTTTCCTACCAGTCGGAGGGACTGAAGATCTACGCGCTCATGACGGTCCCGCACGGGGAAAAGCCGGTGACCGGCTGGCCTGTCATCATTTTTAATCACGGTTATATCCCTCCCGAGGTCTATCGCACCACCGAACGCTATATCGCCTATGTGGATTTGATCGCGCGCAGCGGATACATTGTCTTCCGCTCCGATTATCGCGGGCACGACCGATCGGAAGGCATGGCGGGCGGCGCCTATAGCCGGCCCGATTACACCGTGGATGTGCTCAATGCGGTCGCGTCGATGAAGCGCCACCCGGATGCTGACCCGAACCGGATAGGCATGTGGGGACACTCGATGGGTGGGTACATCACCCTCCGCTCGATGGTCATCACCAACGACATCAAGGCGGGCGTGATCTGGGCAGGTGTGGTCGCATCCTATCCAGATATGCTGACTCGCTGGCGCCGTGCGAATGCTCCGGCCATTACGCCCACTCCCTCTGCGCGTTCGTGGCGATATTCGTTGGTGAACGAGTACGGTTCGCCGGAGCAGAATCCCGAGTTCTGGAGCTCGATCTCGGCAAACTCCTATCTCGCCGACCTTTCCGGGCCTATTCAGCTCCATCACGGCACTCTGGATGAGGATGTGCCGCTGGAATTCTCAGAACTGCTCTTCTACCAGATGCTGGAGGCCAACAAATACGTGGAGTTTCACAAATACGACGGCGATAATCACAACATCTCGAACTACTTCGGCACCGCCATGCAGCGGACCATCGAGTTCTTCGACAGGTACGTCAAGGGAGGCGTGTAGGCCCGGGTCGTTCATTAAGCCTTGCGAAGGTTGGCTTGCTTCATCATGTCGTTCTGGCGGGAACCTCCGCAAGGCTTCAGGGTTGGAAAACTTCAAATTTACGGGATCGGTTCTTCACGCGCGTAAGACCCTTCCACTTAACAAAAGTAATAATTTGGCGAATCTGAATTCGAGTACAATTTCTTAAGCCCAGTACTTAAGTCCTATTCTTCACAATTCAACGACACAACGCCCAGGAGTATGGCAATGTTCAAGACCCAGAATCTCTATCAAAACGATGATAAGTGGAAGAACGTCAAGCTTGGAAATTCGTCGGAGACCATTGGCAGCTGGGGCTGCCTGCTCACCTCCGCTACCATGATGCTGAACGGCATTGGCTACAACGAGACCCCCGAGAGTGTCAACGAGAAGATGAAGAGAGCCGGTGGTTTTCAGGGGCCGCTTTTTATCCCGAGCGTATTGCCAATGATCTGGCCCAACTGCGCCTACCGCGATATGCAGCCTTGCGAAAATGGGCCCGCCCCCATCGCCCAGATCGATGCGGCCATCGCCGCGGGCAAACCCGTCATTCTGCAGGTGGACTGGAACAAGCAGGCAGGCATTCAAACGCACTTCGTGCTGGTCAGAGAGAAGAAGGGCAACGACTACATTTTATATGATCCCTACAAGTATGGCGGCGATGGCCCCGACAAGGAAGTCTTGCTGACCACACGCTACAAATACAACGGCGCGAAACTTGACTCGGAGATCAGCGGCGTTTTGTGGTTTGACTCCTACAGCATTCTCCCGCCTGAGCCTCCCAAGATGACACGAGTCCCGCTCCCGGCCGATCTGTTCAATGTGTATGCGGCAGAGGACGACCTTGCCCTGCGCTCAGAACCGTCGACGAGCGGGTATCTCTGGAAGCGTATGGTGATGGGCACTGAGCTGATCTCTCTGGAGCCCAGAGCCACAGTGAAAGCGAAGCTCGGAGTCAACGGCCAGTGGATCAACGTGCAAGATCCTAATGGAGATCAGGGTTATGTGGCCGCCTGGTTTGTGTCTGATCAAAAAGGACAACCCCCGACTCCCGCCACGCCGGCAGTTGTTACTGTTTCCTCTTCACAACCGGCCGCCGCGACGGCAACCGCCAAACCGATCACCTCTGCCATGACCGCGGCCCCGGCCGTTAAGCTGCCCGCGGGCGCGCTAGCCTTCCTCCCAACGGAAGAGCTTTCCTTCCGCACGCAGCCGGTCATCGCCCCTGAGACCCTGATCCGCCGCATCCCGCCGACAGAAGTGCTGGTCTGCATCGAGCCGGCTAACCAAGCCATCCCCAAAGTAGGCGTGCAAGGACAATGGCTCAAAGTGCGCGATGTTTCGAATAAAGTGGGATACGTAGCTGCGTGGTACGTGAAATACGCAGGTGGCTCGACGACACAACAGACTGCGGCTGCAGCCCCTGCCGCTTCCAATGGCAGTGCGCTGAAAGTGAGATCCACTGCTGAAGGAATCGCTTTGCGCAAGCAGCCGATCGTCAGTGATGCCACATTGATCAAGCGCCTGCCTCTCGGGGCGGAGTTTCTGGTGCTCGAGCCGAACGCTGACGCCAAGATCGGCAGAAATGACCAGTGGCTGAAAGTCAAAGATCCCACTGGTATGGAAGGATTTGTCGCCGCCTGGTTTGTTGCTCGCTAAGTAGGAATACAACATGGCTGATTCATCGCAGGGCGCGAATGGAAGCGTCTTCATTTCTTATTCACGCAAAGATAAAGCTTTCGTCCAAAAACTCAATAGTGCGCTCGATAATGCAGGTGTGCAAGCCTGGGTGGACTGGGAAGGCATTGAACTCGCATCCGACTGGATGGCAACCATCACCAACGCGATCCAGGGCACAGATGCGTTTCTGTTTGTCATCAGCCCGGACTCACTAAAATCGAAAGTCTGTGCAGACGAGCTGGCCCTCGGGCTCAAGCTCAACAAAAAGCTCATTCCCATTCTGCACCGTGAGCCTGACAACGGCACAGCGATGCATGAAAAGATCGCCGCCACCAACTGGGTCTATCTACGGCAGGAAGACAACTTCGAAGAGACTCTCCCCAGACTGATTCAATCCATCAACACCGATCTGGAGTGGGTGCGCCAGCATACGCAGCTTCTCGGGCAGGCCCTCGAATGGGAAAAGAAAAACAAAGACAGCAGCTTTCTGCTGAATGGAACCGAGCTCGGCGATGCGGAACGCTGGATGGCCGAAGCGTCGGGGAAAGTCAATCGCCAGATCCTTCCACTGCAGGCAGAATACATCAGCACCAGCCGTAAAGCAGCCGACCGGCGTCAACGGGTTGTGCTGGCAGGCGTTTCGCTTGCCCTGGTGCTGAGCATTGTCCTGAGCGTTTTTGCCTGGATCTCACGCAACGAGGCAAAAACGGCCCAGGCTATTGCATTGACCAGTGAATCGATCGCTGTCCAGAGACAGTATGAAGCCGCCACGGCGCAAGCCATTGCAGAGCAAAACGAACGGGTCGCCGAAGAAAAGAAACGAGAAGCCGAAGAGAAGACTAACCTCGCCAAGGCAAACTTTAGCGCGGCGCAGTCGCAGATCTACCAATCCCGTGCCGGCGAACTGGACACGAGCACGCTTTTGGCAATCGATTCCTATCAGCGTGTAAATTCTTTTCAGGCCGAAAACCTGATCCGTGTAAATTCCAGCCGTTTAGCCATGCCAGTCAGGCAGATGTGGCAGAACGGTCCCGTCTGGAAAATCGAGTGGACGCCCGACTACCAATATTTTGTGACTGGCAATAACCGCAACCCGGCCAATAAAGACTCCATTGGAGAAGCATGCGTGTGGCGGGCAAGCGATGGCGAAAAAAAATATTGTGTGCAGCATAATGGCGATGTCAACGATGCCATCTTTACGCGCGATGGAATGTATCTGATCACCGCCAGTGCCGATGGAACAGTCCGCTTCTGGGAGGTAGCTAGCGGCAAGGAAGTTGAGGAGAATCGGCTCACCTTTACAGGCGCAGTTCTTGACCTCGATGTGACCGCTTCGTTGCTCGCCGTTGCCAGAAAAGATCATTTCCTGACCATTTATTATTTACATAAACCGCTGGTGAAACCTGTGCATCTCGAGCAGACCAGCAGCGTTTACACAGTCCGGTTTTCACCGAATGGAGCGCTGCTCGCGATCGCGCTCACAAATGGCGATGTAAAGTTTTGGCATGTTAACAACACGTTCTTTTTCAGTGGGCCAAAGCATCCTAAGAGTAATTATGTGGTGCTGGCCTTCAGCCCAGACAGCAACTGGCTAATCTCGGGCGGCGGAGATAGCCTGGCGCGTCTGACAAAACGCGATGGTACGGTCCACTACCAGGTGCCGCACGGAGACTGGGTGGAAGATATCGCGTTCGGCCCCGATCCATCCTGGTACGTGACCGCCTCCGACGACAACAAAGTACGAGTGCTGGATACCACCACCGGACAGGAAAAGCTGCGCCTTTCCCACGCCAGCTTTGCGCAGAAGGTGCAGGTCAGCCCTGATGGCCAGTGGATCGCTTCCACGGGATATGACCGCGTCGTGCGCATCTGGGATGCGGCCTCAGGTAGCCAGATGCTCGAGTTCCCGCTGAATGCCAACGGCTCGGCAATTTCATTTAACGGCGATGGCACCCGCATCGTCGCCGCAGACGAGGGCGGAAACATCAGCATCTGGGACATCTCCACGTTATCCGCACGGATTGGCTACATCGAATTCCCCGAGTACGTCCATGAAGCTCGCCTGACGCCTTCAGGGGAATACCTGATCGTAAACACCGATGACTACAACGTCTGGCGGCTTCCTGCGAAGGAGATCGGTCAAACTCATGATGGCAGGACAGGCGAAGTGATCTTCCGCGCAGACAGCCTGACCTACGATACCGTCATCAGCCCCGATTCCAAATGGGTCGCGGCTGTAGAGTACGACAGCGGGAACGCCGGAAACAATCGCGGCATCCTGGTCAGCCTGGATGGGCAAACGAAATTCCCACTCCCACACGGCGGCGAGGTAACCGGAATCGCTTTCGACCAGGATAGTACACTGGTCGCCACCAGCGGCATCAATGGACTCGTTTCCTTCTGGGATGTAGCCACGGGCGAAAAGCAGTTTGATCTCGACAATGCCGAGCCTGTATACTCCCTCGTCCTCGGCCCGTTGGGCGAGCTTGCAGCAGCCGGATTGCATAACAAAACTTTGATCTGGGATATGACCGCACACGAGCCATTGACCGAGCTCACGCAACCGGGTGATATCATCTCTATCGCCGTCAGCCAGAATGGAAAATGGCTGGCAACCGGCAGCGCAGAGGGAACCGTCCTCCTGTGGA
>DATHTL010000131.1:0-8486 GCA_035463255.1 Anaerolineales bacterium
GCCTGGACTACCCTGGCCGCATTGCGTGTTCCAACGCCAACCAACAGCTCGCGCAAGCCATCCTGCAGACCTGCGGGAACCGAGCCGACCATTCCAAAATCGACAAATGTTAACTGCCAGCCTGACCTGTTTTCCTCCGTAACCGTGCGTGGGGTCACGAATAGGTTGCCCGGATGTGGATCCGCGTGGAAGAAGCCATCTTCAAAGATCTGTTTCAGATAGGTAGTGAACAGGACTTTTGCCACCTCTGCGCGATCGATGCCGGCTGCTGTGATCGCATCATAGTCTGTGATCTTGATCGCATACACGTTTTCCAGAGTAAGCACGCGCTTCGTTGTGCGGCCCCACACCACGCGCGGCACGTGAATGCGTTTCCGCTCCGCGAAGTTCTCGATAAACGTCACGGCATTCCGTCCTTCCGCAAGGTAGTCGATCTCACGATACACAGTCGTCTCCAGTTCTGAGACCAGTGAGCGCACATCCACGCGTTTGCGGATCGGCCCATAGTGCATCAGCCATCCAGCCACGCGGCGCAGCGCGGAAAAATCCACCTCGACCAGCTGCTCGATGAACGGTCGCTGGATCTTGACAACCACATCCTGAAATCCCTCTGTTTGAGCGAGATCAGCCAGCAACCGGGCGCGATGGACCTGCCCTAGAGATGCCGCTGCCAGAGGCTCTGCTTCGAAGCGCTCGAACTGTGCTTCAAGCGGCGCGCCCAGCTCTCTCTCGGCCAGCTGCCGGATTGCCCTAAAGTCCTCGGCCGGAACTTCATCCTGCAAGCCCGATAGTTCTTCAGTGATTTCAACGGGCAGCACATCCAGCCGGGAAGAGAGGAACTGCCCTACCTTGATCATCACACCGCCCATGCGGATGGCCATAGCGCGAAAATCCGCGGCCATCTGCTTCAGGCGCCTCGAACGAGTCTGCCGTGTGACCCCGCGCAGGCCGATGCGCGGCAGCAAAATTTCCCAGAAGATAAAGCTGGCCGTCGCTCGGGTGAAGAATCCCATGATGTAACGATAGCGGGCGCGTAAATGTGATGAATGCATATGGAGGGCCTCCAGCAAAGGATTGTATCACCGTGAAAAGTGATATTCTTATGTACGATTATCGAACGACGGGCCGTCAATCTTCCATGGGACGTGCCGGATGAACGAACACGCGAAACGGATCCGCAAACCGCGCTGTTTCGTGCTCTATGCACTCGCACCAGTCGACATGCCCGCGGCAGAAGCGAACCGCATCTTGAACGCCTTCCTTGGTGACCCCGCCCTGCCGCTGGCAATCTTCCATGACCATTTCATTGGCCAGCCGGGCGGCATCGTGATCTTTTATGTGGAAACGCCGCAAGCACGGGATGCTCTGCTCACCCAGAATTATCTGGACGGTTGGCATGTGGAGATCCAGCCACTGATCTTCTCGCACAGTCCCTCTGCGTTTGACGAGCAAATCACATTTACCCTGCGGGCCTACCGCGGCGTCGACTGGGCATCCCTTCGGAGGGACAAACGCCCCTCGTACGGAAACCCCAGCCGGGAGGCAGAGACCGCAGAGGAAGAGGACTGATGTTTGACAGGATTGTTGAATCGATTATTAAAGACGCCATGGAACGCGGTGAGTTTGATAACCTGCCCGGTAAGGGCAAGCCGATCGACCTGACTGAGTACTTCGAAACGCCCGAGGAGGTTCGTTTGGCCAATTCGCTGCTGAAAAACGCCGGTATGACCTCCCGCGAAGTGGACCTGCTCAAGGAAATTGCCGGGCTCAAACAGGTCCTGGCGGCGGTGCTCGATGAGAAGAAAAAACAGCAGATTCAGAAGCAGATCCAGCAGAAGCAGATCGAGTTTAGCCTGATGATGGAGCGGCAGAAGAGGGAACGAAGGAAGTAATATCTGGTAAGTACATAGCGTCAATATCTGGACACGGGAGCAAACGGGGTTTGCGGTCTTCAAGGAATGATATGTAATCACAACTTTACAAATCCCCTCTGCCCTGCTATACTTATGAAAGTTGAAGTTGACTTTTTTGGCGCTAAAGCGCCATTGCTTGAGAAAAATCGTACGTTACGTTTGACCCTCGCCAGCAAGTCAGCGAGGGCTTATTTTTATAACAAAGACCTTAACCGCCAATGGCGGATAAATCATATTTTTAAACAAGTGAGGATTAACATACCTGTATGGGTAAGAACGGAAAATTGAAGATTATTCCCCTGGGTGGGCTCGGGGAAGTTGGCAAGAACATGACTGCCTATGAATTCCAGAACCAGATTTTGGTCGTGGATGCCGGCATCATGTTCCCCAAGAACGACATGCTCGGGATCGATTACATTATTCCCGATTTTGAATATTTGCGCCAAAAAGCCGATAAAGTAGTGGGAATCGTCATTACGCACGGACACGAAGACCACATTGGAGCCATCCATCACGTTTTGAACGATATTTCCGCGCCGGTCTACGCCACCCGTCTGACCCGCGGCCTGATCGAAGTCAAATTGGCGCGCAACAACGCCGCGAGCAAAGCCATGCTCAACACGGTGGAAGCCGGCGGCTCGGTGGAAATTGGCCCCTTCAAAGTGGAGTTCTTCCACATCTGCCATTCCATCCCGGATGCAGTCGGGTTGGCCATTACAACGCCGGCCGGGCTTGTGGTGCACATGAGTGATTTCAAGTTCGACCACACGCCCGTGGACGGCTGGCCGACTGACTATGCCAAACTGGCCGAGCTCTCGAAGCGCGGCGTGGACCTGCTGCTCTCGGATTCGACCAACGCCGAACGCCCCGGCTGGACCCCCTCTGAAATGGTGATCGGGCCCGCGTTTGACAAGGTCTTTACCGAAGCGCCGGGACGCGTCATCGTGGCAACCTTTGCCTCGTTGATCTCGCGCATCCAGCAAGTGGCCGATGCCGCTGCCAAGCACGGGCGCAAGATGGCGCTGGCCGGTTCGAGTATGGTCGACAACGTCAAGATCGCGCGCAAGCTGGGCTACCTCAACATCCCCGATGACATCCTGGTGCCGCTCGACCAGGCGCTGCAGATGAAAAACCACCAGGTCGTGTTGATGTGCACCGGTTCGCAAGGCGAGCCTTCCTCCATTGTGGGGCGGCTCTCTGCCGGTACCAATCGCCAGTTCGACCTGAAGCAAAATGATACGGTTGTGCTGTCTTCTCACCCGATCCCGGGAAATGAGGAGACCATCAGCAAGACGATCAATCGGCTGCTGCGCCGCGGCGCCATTGTGATCTATGATGCACTGGCACCCGTGCACGTCTCCGGTCACGCCAGCCAGGAAGAGCAAAAGCTGTTGATCAACATCGTCAAGCCAAAGCACTTCATGCCGATCCATGGCGAGTTGCGCCAGCTGAAACGGCATGGAGCCATTGCGATGGAGCTTGGCATCCCCGCAGAGAACGTGATCGTCGTGGAGAATGGGCAGCTCGTGGAGCTCGCCGGCGGTCGGATCAAGCTCGGCGATCGCATCCCGGGCGGCTACGTCTTTGTGGATGGTCAATCCATCGGCGACGTGGACTACGACATCATGCGCGAGCGTGGCAAGCTGGCCCGCAACGGCATCTTCCTGATCGACATCAGCGTGGATAAACTTGACGGGCGCCTGTTGCACGATCCCGAGATCATTACCCGTGGCTTTGTCTCACCTGAGGATGCCGAGGAGATGATCCCTGAAGTCCGCAAGCGGATCATGGAAGCAGTCAACGGCGGTAGCTGGGAGAACGAAAAAGACATCGTCAACGCGGTCAAATCGTATCTCTACGAAGAGACCAAGCGCCGGCCGATGGTGCTGGTTACGTTGAGCAAGGGATAAGCTTCATATTAAACCAACAGCCCGGCAAATAGCCGGGCTGTGTTTTTTAAGCTGTACAGAATGTTATTGCTCCTGCACCCGCAGGTTTAAGAACTCTGCATCGATACGGTTGTTGCCTCGCTTCACCTGGAAACCGACAAATAACCATTGCTGTCCTGTGCCCACGGGAACGGGGTTGAACACCGTATCATTCAAGATACGTGTGGTCACAGCGCCGTTCCCAAATTCAAACACCACATCGTAGATCGCGGGGTTGCGCGAGAACTGTGCTGTCGTTTGCACTTCTATCTGTCCGGGCATGGTCTTCTGGACAAGCACTCTTCGCCTCACTTCGCCAGGCGGGATCACGATGATCATTCCCTGCGACTCGAGGCTTGGCTCCGCGAACACGCCCATCCACACCTCACCACTATCCAGAGTCTTCAAATAGGCATTGACGCTCACGATCCCACTGGCAGGCAGCGGCGCGAACATACCGCGCACCTGCGTATCATCAAACCGGCCCGTCGCCAGGAACCTGAGATTGTCATCGTCTGCAAAGAAAAACTCAGCCACAGGTTCCATGAGACAGCCATTATTGTTCACAGCCGTTGGAATTGTTTCCGGGTATGGCCTCCATAATACGCTGATGCACCCATTGTCCCAATCTGAACCTATGGCAGGAGGTGCAGGCGTAAAGGATGGTTCGGGGGTCGGCGTATCGGGCTCGGGCGTGGAGGTGGGGTCGCCTGCCGGCACCGTGTCCGTAGGGACGGGTGTCTCTGTGATGGTGGCGGTGGGCGGAATGGTCCACGCCGGCTCTGGAGACTGTTGCGGTGTCGGTGGTAAGGTGTTTGGGACGATTCTATTGGCAAACAGCGTGATCAAAGTTACGCAAATCGTCCCCACGACACCGATAACCGCCGCAATAATGGCTGGATCTAATCTTCTATTATTTGACATATTATTCCCGGTTCATTAAATTTTTTCAATTCTACCGCATAAATGGCCGAGCTTTTTTTCAGCCATTTACAGGCAAAAATGAAGCTTTGTGTTTAATTTTCAAATGCTGGGCATATCTGATCAAACGATCATGTTGGCGATCTGCCGGTCGATTTTGCCCATCGGATATTCATCCAATTTGTTCAACGGAACCCACTTCAAATTTGTTCCGTTCGCGCGGGAAGTTAGCTTGCAACGAAAGACATGCACATCCACGCTGAAGTGGGAATATCCGTGATGAACGATCCCGAGAGGCTGCCGGCTATCCGCGCTTCGACTACGTAACAGACGATCACTGTTCCTCCGCTCAGCGCGATATTTCCTTCGAACCCGTAACTTGTATCCCGTTTCTAGGGCGTTAGGCAACTCTTTAGCCGGGTCGCCATCAACTCGCCCGTTGGGGAATTCCCACATCCCACCCAGCAATCCACTCGAGGGACGCTGTGCCAGCAAGACTCTTCCCCTTTCGATGATCACTCCTGCCGCATGGACGTAATGTGGCACATCTTTTTTCGGGCTCTTCACCGGGCGCTGATTTTGCGTCCCATTTTGCCGCGCCGTGCAAAGCTTCATCACGGGGCAGATCAGGCAGCGCGGATTTTTGGGAACGCAGATTGTCGCGCCCAGGTCCATCAGCGCCTGGTTGTAGTCTCCAGCGTGTCCCTTCGGAAGATTTTCATCTGCAAGCTGCCACAGGATCTTTTCCCCTGCAGGCGAGTCGATGGGAACCGTCACATCGAAAATGCGCGCGTAAACACGCTTGATATTTCCATCCAGGGCAGCGACATCCATGCCGAAAGCGATCGACGCCATCGCACCGAGAGTATAGCGGCCAATGCCGGGTAGTTTACGCAGCTCGTCCAGGTCACGTGGCATTTTTCCGTCGTATTGGTCTGCCAAGATCTTTGCGGCTTTGTGCAGATTACGAGCGCGGCTGTAATAGCCGAGCCCTTCCCAGGCATTGAGCACATCATGCTCGGAAGCATTTGCCAGCGCCTGCACGGTGGGAAATAATCGCATCCATTTTTCAAAATAGGGGATGACCGCTTCCACGCGCGTCTGCTGGAGCATGATCTCAGATACCCACACCGCATATGCGGAAGGGTGGCCGCGCCAGGGAAGAGTCCGTTTATTCGTGTGGTACCAGGCCAAGAGCTTGGAGGAGAGGCGATTCATAAATAGGAGAAGGAGTCAACGACTCCAGTCATTGAAAATCGAAAGTTTGGAAACTTTGGACTCCGAAAGTCCAAATAAAAAAAACACGGAGTTTTTCGCTCCGTGCTTTTCTCTAGAACTGAAATCCACCTCGTGCGGGAACGACCTTGTAAGAGAAGTTCTTTACGTAATCGAACAACTTATCCTGGAGCAGCGTCCAGTCGCTCGAATCAAGCACCTGGCGGGCCTGTGCCAGGTCGTTGGCGATCAACCCCACCTGGATCTGCGGATACGAACCGTAGATCGTTGCCCACGCCTCCGCGGGCTGCAGTCCCAGCCGCTGCACACCTGGAATGAATTCCCCGATGATGAACTCGAAGTACTCCTGATCGCGTTCACCGGCTATATCCCATGTCATTAAAACTTTTACAGTCATCTTGTCCTTATAAAATATTTCCTACCGAAGCGCTGGACGCCATCGGCGACATTTCACATCTTAACTCTTCTGATAATCCAGCACGACTACACGCGTTTCGTCGGGAAGACCGCTGCGCGTCACTTTCAGGGACGGTTGGGTCTCTGCCTTCGAAAGCCCCATCTCTTTGATGAATTTGTTGAGTGAGTCGAGCGAGACCTTCGCGACCGGCGTGGCATAATGCATGGGGATGACGAGACTCGGCTCGATCAGGCTGATCACCTCCGCGGCTTTCGCAGCGTTTAGGCCTCTTCCGCCGCCTACCGGCACCAGCGCCACATTGATCGTCCCCAGCAATTCGATCTCCGATTGGGTGGGCACCTCGTGCAGATCGCCCAGATGAGCAACGGTTATCCCGTCATAATCGAACACATAAATGGTGTTACGCAAAGGAGTGGTTCCGTTCTCCTTGGTTTTTGTCTTTTTCTTGCCCGACCCGCTGCCTTCTGTCTGCACGCCGGTGACAAAGACGCCACCGATCTCAAATTCACCAGGCCCGTCGATCACATGCGAGGTGCCTTTGACCGCGTCGATGTTGCTGTGACCGGGTGCATCGTGACTGACCGTTACGATATCTGACCTGAGTTTAAGCGAGTCGTACCCAATCGATTTATTGTCATACGGATCCGTCACCACCGTAGCATAGTTGCGTTCGGTGAGACGAAAACAGGAATGTCCATACCAGGTAATTTCCATGAAACGTTAACCTCCGAGGGGCAATTATACCCGGTGTTTTGTAAGGTCTTAGCGAACTGTAATTCTTTCATTCACCAAATCATCCACAAATTGCCAGCGCTTTGTTTTGGTGTAATCCCCTGAGTCAGGGAAGAAGTATTTTCGATAATACATCCAATTGTCGATGCCAAAGTTTTTATCCGCAACCCCATCCTCCAACAGATAACGATCTATTCTGGCCTTTGCCCAATTCGACAGCTCATTGCCTCGTTCCCAGCCGACATACATGGCGACTGACTCGGCAAAATCTTCCTTACGATTGAAGCTCCAATTCGAGCCACTGGGGCGGTCACCGTAGAAATATCCTGCCCTGTTACACCCCGGCCTTCTGCCATAACGGCCCGGTTTATTTTCCGGGCGGAAGCGACCGGCATCTGCTAATCCGACAAATCGAATGGCCGTGGATAGCACCGGGCTGGTAAAACCGCGCGTGTATTTCTCCAGCAAACGGGAGAGCCGCCAGCCGTAATTCGCGTCCCATGCATGAGCAAACTCATGGACAACCGTCCAGGCAGAAAATTTCCCTTTGATCGACAACTTGACGCTGTGCGCCAGGGCTTCGCCGCCATGTGAGCCGATGTCGTCCTTCTTTACGGTCACGCCGCCAAGCTGACGGATGAACTTATCCGGCCCGCCCATAATGTCAGCCATGAGGCAGATCGTCTCATGCAATTTATCCAGTTCGGTCTTTGTCCAGGTTCCAGGCTTCCATTCCCCGTCTCCATCACCCCAATCCGTGACGACTTCCACTTGATAACTGCCTTTTAGCTGTGCAAGCCTTGCCTGCGCATATTGGGTATCAGATCGTTCCATGGTTCTCTCCTCTCTCGTCACCGATAATGTTCAATAGAAGTGTACAACAAACAAAGAGCGAAGTCAAAACAAATTGCGAAGATGCCCCTTTATAATTGCCCAATCTTTTTCAAGGGCAGCATCATGACCAACTCAAAACTGCTGGTTTATTCGGAAGCGTTATTCGCTGTAATCGTGTGGGGGGCTTCATTTATAGCCACCAAGGTGGCGCTTCCTGGATTTCCTCTCCAGAGAGGTCAAAGACAAACTCAACTTCAATGGTTTTGTCTTCAAACACATTGACACGTCTGACTATCCCTTCGACCATTTTTCGCCTCGCTGCGAACTGCGCCTCTACCTCGGCAGGGTTCTGTGCTTCGTATTGCAGCCATTCGAGTCCTTCTCGCAGTCTCTGACGGTATTGATCTACAAAATCCAGCAATTTCTGGCCTCGATCCCCAACCAGTAGGCTCTTATCGCTAAGCTCGGCTTTCAGAAGCTTTTCTTGGCCCGCTAGCAATCCTA
>DATHTL010000132.1:0-31611 GCA_035463255.1 Anaerolineales bacterium
CTGCATTGACCTACGCGGCAATGGGCTAGCCAATGCAATTCATACGCAGGTCATTGCTTACAATGTGTCAACAAATGGTACTGCCGATGTATATATCCAGTATGTACCGGATGAAAATCACAAGGAGCCCGTATATCCCACCATCTCGGTATTAAGATAAGTAAACCAAGATTAAACCAATAAACGAGACGCCTCAAGAAGCGTCTCGTTTTTATTTAACAACATGAAATTTGCAAATCGATTCGAATTGGATATATGCTATCCTTTTCGCTAGTACTTTTGGATAGTAAAATTGTAACCGAATATTAATGTAAGATGAATACAATACAATTAGGTATCAAGTATCTTTTTCTATAATGTACAGGAGTCATGCCTATGAAACCAAGATTACAAGAACGCGGGCAAGCACTTATTCTTATTGTTTTTGCAGCGGTGGGGTTATTTGCCTTTGCAGCCCTGGCCATCGACGGCAGCCGGGTATTTTCCGATCGACGTCACGCGCAGAATGCTGCGGACACTGCGGTTATGGCTGCTGCACTGGCAAAAGTTCGTGGGACAGATTATGCCGACGCCGCCGTCAAGCGCGCCGAAAGCAATGGCTTTACCCTGGCAAATAGCACTGTCGAAGTTCATCTGTGTAATGAGGCCGATCTCGCTCCTCCTTGCGAGGGACTGCCCGCTGGAGCCGACCTAACCCAGTACATTCAAGTCGTCATCCGGATGAGCACGCCGACGACCTTTGCGCGCATTCTGGGCTGGCAAGAAGTACCCACCGTTGTGAGCGCGATCGCGCGTTCCGTGACCAGCGGCGCGCCCGTGGGCGGCTCAATGGCGGCGGTCTCTGCGATGAGCGAGCATGACCCGGCCGCCATCGATGGGAATGGAAATTTCACTCTCGATATTAACAACGGTGGCGTATTCTCCAACTCAGACAACAATTGCGCCTTCGTCACCGACGGCGCATCTGGACGTTATGAGGTAGACCCCGGGTTTGCATTTGATGTGGTGGGTGATTATTGCCCGAATGGAATTCCGACACTTTTCGGGGACCTGAATAGGGATGCCACACAGATCCCCTATCCGCCGAATATTCAGATCCCGGCGCCGAGCATTACTTGCTCCGTGCCGAGCCACCACGATACGATTACGAATACTTACACACCCGGCTACCACCTGAACAAGGTGAATGGAAGCGGAACGGTGACATTTGCTCCCGGTAATCATTGTTTCAAAGCCGGCCTGGAGTTGCATGGAAATACGGGAATGGTCGCCAACGATGTGAATTTCCTGATCGAGGGAGGCGATTTCTTTTACAATGCAAACGGCAGCCTGAACTGCAATAACATGCTCGTTCACATCAATGGCGGCACAGGTGTGCAAATCAACGGGAACAGCACCAGCACCTGCACGAATGTGACATTCTATGCGACTCATGGGGATGTGTCCTTGGCCGGCAACTCTCTTAACAGCTTTAGTGCGCCGACGAGTGGTCCCTACAAGGGACTCTTGATCTATTTACCTTACGGCAACCCAGAACCGGTTAAGGTGACCGGGAATGCCGGAAGCCAGTTTACTGGTTCGATCATCGGAGTCTCCTCACAGATCGAGGTCCAAGGCAATACCCAGACGCTGGCTCTCAGCACACAGATCATTGGCTACACTGTCAAGTTCAGCGGAAACGGAGACATCGTGATCAACTACGACCCCGCCAAGCAGTATGCGCAGGGTGAGCCTACGATGATCCAGTTGACCAAGTAAGCCCCGAAGCAAAACACAATCGAAGCCGGGCAGCAAAAGCCCGGCTTTCCCTTTGATCGCTCGGAAGGCAGATTGAATAGAGGCTAATTTCGCCCGATTGCGACCATGAAGGAGGTGTAACCTTTTATGAGTTGACTATTAGTTTTCGGAACTGTATAATAATTCAGATAACATCGTCATATTTTTTGTCTGTTTTTCAGAAGGAGGTTCTATGACAGGTAAAACACGCACAACGCTCCTCTCATTCACCATCATAGCAGTTATCATTTTTAGTGCATTCGGTCCGACAATTGCATACGCAGATGGGGGTACACCGACAGAACCGCCTCCCGTAGAGGCAACGAGCCAACCCGAAGAAGCCAGCACCGCAGAAACGACAAGCGAATCCACTGAAGTGACCCCCGAAGCGACCGCTGCTGCGGAGGAAGCTGCCGTGCCGGAAGAAGCAACCCCGGCAGAATCCGGCGGCGATGAGAGTGAGCCAACACCAGAAGCAACTGCTTCCGAAGCGACGGAGCCCACCCCCACTGAGGAGGCTGCTCCGGTAGAGGAAGAGGCGGCCCCCACCGAGGAGGCTGCTCCTGTGACGGAAGAGACTGCACCAGTTCAGGAGGAACCGGTTCTGGCTGAGGTTCCCGAGAATACAACAGTGACCGTAATCGATGAAAATGGAGAAGCGCAGCCACTCGCCAGCCAGGCGGCGGCTGAGGCAATCGCCGCCAGCGACCCGATCTGGTGCGCCGCGGGTGTGACCACCCCGACTCCCGGAGCCGCGGGTTGTACGGGTTCATTCCCAAGCTTTACGGAGTTGTTAACATTCTTAGCAACAAACGCGGCAGATCCAGCCTATCAGGGTGCGGGGACGATCTACGTTGAGCAGGGTGCGTATCAGGGAAGTGATCCTGATGGGGTCATTGACTTCAATGCCTACACCTTGCCCAACATCAGCAGTGCGAACCTGACCATCAGCGGCGGCTGGAATCCCAGCAGCGGCGCTGTGGATCCCGCGAATACAAGCAATTTCACAAACACCCAGATCATCATCGGCTCTGCGACAAACCCGTGGGGCGGCTCACTGACGATCAATAATCTTAACCTGTCGTTCCCCAATGGCAACGGCGATATCGTGGTGCCTGCCGAGAATGGTCTTACGCTTTATTCCGCTGGCACTGTCACCGTGTCGAACGTTACGGTAACAAATGCCCCCAGCAATGGTGCAGTGATCGATGCTGGCGGAAACGTAAATGTGGTCAACTCGAGATTTGAGCGCAACCAGGAAACTGGCGCTAACATCCGCTCGGGAGCGACCGTAAACGTCGTCAATAGCAGCTTCAGCAGTCCGGAGAATGCAAGACGACAGGACAATGGCTTGATGATCGATGCTGCCGGTTCTGTCAACCTGTTCGATGTGATTGCAGATCAGAACCGCATGGTGGGGACGCACATCAATTCTGGCGGCTCCGTGACCATCGGTGGGACGGCCGGGACAGGCGGCAGTGTATTCTCCAACACCATGAATGTGCTCGGAGAAGAATTCTTCGGCTATGGCCTGCACGTGGTCGCACCGGGCAACGTCAGCCTCATCAACGTGACTGGCAACAACAATTTCCTGTGGGGCGCCAAGATCGAAGCCGGCGGCAATATCGCCATTGCAGACAGTGTCTTCAACAACAACACCACAGAGTCACCCGGCTTTATCGATGACACCGGTCTGTTCATCACTGGCGGCGGCAATGTAGCCATCAACAATGTAACCGCAGATAACAACCGCTTATTCGGCGCACAGATCGACGCCGTAGGAACAGTCTCCATCAACGACAGCTCGTTCTCCAACAACCGCGGCGTGACTGAAGACGCCACGGGCACCACACACCACGGGCACGGACTGCAGATCACCACATTGGCCGATATCTTCCTCAACAATGTGACCGCGGACAATAACAGCCTCTTCGGAGGACAGTTGAATGCGGGCGGTGAGGTCGCGATTGCAGGCGGCAGCTTCAGCAACACCAGCACAGGTGATAACGCGGCTGCCCTGGGCAAAGGCCTGGACATCATCAGCGCCGGCGATGTTTCCCTCTCCGCTGTGACGGCAAACGATAATGATACAGATGGCGCCGCTGTACAGGGTGTCTGTACGAACCTCGATGGCGGCACCTATTCTGGAAACGGCCAGTATGGTATCAATCTTGGGAATTCGGCGCTGAATCTGATCAGCTCGCCGACATTCGCCAACAACGGCGCGGGCGATATCTTCCCCGAGAACCCGCCCACATGCGGTGGCGTGGCTGTTGCCCCCACCACTACGACCACGAGCGCGGCCGTGACCAACGTCTTTACTTCCCTGCAAGTAGCCCCCAAGGCGACGGCGACGGGCTCGAGCTCGAACACGAGTTCCGGAGGCGTCAGCCTCACAGAGTTCATGAAGGGCAATGGGATTGCGTTTGGCAGCATTTTCTTCGGTCAATATGCTTACCTCGACTCCTCGTCCGGGCTCCAGGTCGTCGCACTGGCTCCGGCATCTGATACCCTAGCCATGGACTGATCGACAACAGATAAGCAGCAGATAGAGATTTCAATCTCTCTGTAAGTTCGTCCAGCTTATTCTCTGCTACAATTGAGGAACGGTGAAAACCGTTCCTCAATTCATTAATAGGGAAAGCATTCATGCCAAAAAACTCTTTGTATCTCACCTTCATTATTCTCATACTGACAATTGTTCTCACCGCCTGTGGCAGCAGCGCGGCAACCCCTACTCCTGTGGCGGAAACAACTGCGACAGATGCGCCAGTACTGGAACCAACAGAGCCACCTGTCTCTACGGAAGTTTCGACCACAGCAGACCCTTGTCTGCCTCCGCAGCTCGAAGCGGAAGTTCAGAAGGTCCATCGGCACATGCGTGAGTTTGACGATGCATCGATCCTGGCATCGAACATGGCGCGCGAACAGCTCAGTGATCCCATCGCCGACCTCCAACGGATCCGGCGAGAAGCGGAGGACGAAAAGGTCCCCGAATGCCTCGCGCAACTACAGGTGCATCAGGTGGAGCACATGAATTCGGTGATTAATACACTGGTGGCTTTTATGGGTGGAACAGATCAACAGACCCTGGAACAGGGTATTGCGCTCGCCCGCCAGCAGCATGACGACTACACACTGGAACTCGCCAAAGTCCTGGGGTTGACTGTCGTCCCGGCAAATACGCCTCCTGTGATCGCGCCAACCGAGACGCCGACTCCATAGCCTCCCATCCAATTTTGAGGCAACGTTCATGCGCCCCGACTGGGACTCCTATTTCATGAAGATCGCCTATGCAGTCTCGGAACGCAGCACCTGCGACCGCGCCTTCGTGGGCTGTGTGCTGGTACTGGAGAAACGCATCCTGACCACTGGCTTCAACGGCTCGCCCGCCGGCCAGTCTCACTGCGACGAGGTCGGGCACCTGTTGGTGGATGAACATTGTGTCCGCACAATTCATGCAGAAACCAATGCCATTATCCAGGCTGCGCTGCACGGCGTCTCAACCAAAGGCGCAACCTGCTACGTGACCCACCTGCCTTGCATCAACTGCACAAAGGTATTGATCAACGCCGGTATTTCGCGTATTGTCTATAGTGTCGCCTATCGCACCGATGAAAATGCTATGGGCTTTTTGAGAGCAGCAGACATCGAAGTTGTCCAAAAGGAATTCACGGCGGTCGCCTAGAGCGTCCCGAAGGTTTGAACCCTGGCCTTTGAAGTATTCTTCAAGCCAACCTGCGGGACGATGTATCAATTTATCTAAAAGCCGCGCCCAACTGAGCGCGGCTTTTCTTTTTGGTCTGATGTAGGTCCGGCTTTTCGAAGATCCCGCGTTAGCGGGGCAGCCGGACCTGCCGGGAGATCAGGCGGGTTATCAACCCGCCATACATTTTTACTCGCTCGGGATCATGACCCACAGGATCAAGTAGATCAAAATGCCCGGCACGCCACCAGGGATGAAAGCGATGATCATCGCCAGGCGGAACCAGAAGGCGCTGATGCCAAAGAACTCGGCCAGCCCGCCACAGACGCCCGCCAGCATGCGATTGCTGCGTGAACGGCGTACACCACGTTTTTGATGAGTAGTCATTTTTTGTCTCCTCTTTATTCCTAATCAATGTTCAATATTATGTACGCAGTCATTTTCAAAAGGTCGCAGAGGAGACTCAGGCACTTCGTACATAGCGCTCGAACCAGGCCAGCGTCTGCTGCCAGGCATCTCTCGCGGCTTCAGCGTTGTAACGGGACCCGGTATCGTTGTGGAAAGCATGGTCGGCGCCCTGGTAAATGATCTTCTCATAGATCTTGTTATTCTCCATCATGGCCTGCTCGATCGCCGGGATCCCCGAATTGATACGGGAGTCCAATTCGCCGTAGATCGCCAGCACCGCCGCCTGGATATTCGGGACATCTTCAAGAGGCGGATGCGGCCCGTAGAATGGTACGGCTGCCAGTAGTTCGGGCATCTGTGTGGCGACCCGCCATGTGACGCCGCCGCCGAAACAGAAACCTGTCATACCAACACGCGCCGCGTCTGCAAATGATTGTCCTTTGAGATATTCCCAGCCGCTCTTGAAATCCTCCACGAACTGGTCGGGCGAGATATTTCCCAGCGCGCCCGGCACATTTTCCTGGCCGACAGCGGTGCTGCCGCCCTGACGGGACAGCAGATCCACGGCAAGAGCCACATAACCTGCCTTGGCAAACCGCCGCGTCACATCCTGGATGTGAGGTGTCAACCCGCGGTTCTCGTGACAGATCAGGATCACAGGTGCCGCGTCTCCGCTCGAGGGATGTGCCAGGTAACCGAGGATTTCTGTGTCCGGCGCGGGGATTTGCACCTCACTGGCGGTGACTGCCGGATCGTCGGGCATCACTGTCCCGTAAGCGGCAGATGAAGACGAAGTGGCGGCCGGTTCTGTGGCAGCCGACTCAGCCGTTGCCGACGCCTCCGGGGAAGCAAGGGATTGGGCAGTGGGCGGCTCGGTCGAAGCAGGCGCGCTGGTCGCCGTCGATTCTTCGGGCGGCGTACATGCCGTCAATATCGAATTGGCTACGACCAGGCTACCCGTCACAGAGGCAATCAGTTTGAGGGCATCGCGTCGTGATAGTCGTCCCTCCTCGTAGTCCTCTGCAAACTCTTCAGCAAGGTAACGTTGGAAAAGGTTCATGTTTGTCTCCTCTAAAGTGGTAAACACGGAAATATTCACTTCCCCAGAATATTAATACGTTCAATTTGGGTACGTGGATTAAACCATATTTTAGTGCAAAAGCCTGTCTGCTCTGAGCGCCGTCCTCGACGCTCAATATCTGGTTAATCGCCGCCGAGGACGGCGGCGGGAGCAGACTTCACAGGTAAAATATCCGCATGCCGTATTCGAATAAGATTCGCAAAGAGACCCTCACATCCATCTCAGATGTCAGTCACACGCCCTTCTGGCTCGATGACCCAGCGCGTCCCTCGCCCGAGCCCAAACTCAGCAACAATATTTCTACCGACCTGCTCATCATCGGCGCAGGCTTTACCGGCCTGTGGACCGCGCTGCTGGCAAAGGAGGAAAACCCGGGGCGCGAAATCACGATCCTGGAGGCAGGCGAAACCGCGATCGGCGCCAGCGGACGCAACGGCGGCTTTATGGACGCATCCATTACGCATGGCATCCACAATGGTTTGGCGCGCTGGCCAAAAGAGTTCCCGACATTGCTCGCTCTGGGAGTTACAAACCTGAACGAGATCGAAGCGACGATAAAACGCCTGGGCATCGACTGTGACTACCTGCGCACGGGTGATGTGAGCATGGCATCCGAGCCTTATCAGGTTGAGGAGTTGAAAGCCGAGCTTGAGATCAGTGCCCGGCATAACATCCGCTCTGCGTTCTATGACCGCGAGCGCGTGCAAGAGATCGTGAAGTCACCATTTTTTATCGCCGGGCTTAATCATCCGGACCATGCTGCGCTCGTCAACCCGGCGCAGCTCGCCTGGGGATTGCGCAAGGCTTGTCTTGAACGCGGCGTGCAATTCTATGAACATACGGCCGTAGCAAAGCTGATCGAAGAGAATAACTTTATTGTTGCCCACACTAAGCATGGACGTGTCCATGCTGCACGGATTGCCCTCGCAACCAACGCCTTTCCTCCTTTGCTCAAGCGACTGTCGCATTACGTGGTGCCTGTTTATGACTATGTGTTGATGACCGAGCCCCTCACGCCCGCGCAGCGTGACTCGATTGGATGGCATGGACGGGAAGGCATCAGCGATGCCAGCCGGCAATTCCATTACTTCCGCACCACGGCCGACGGGCGCATCCTCTGGGGCGGCTACGATGCGATCTATCACTGGAACAACGGCTTTGGGACTCACCTGGAGAAAGATAGAGCTTCCTTTGCGCGGCTGGCGGAGCATTTCTTTCAGGCGTTTCCCCAGCTGGAAGGACTGCGTTTCACGCATGCCTGGGGTGGTGCAATTGACACATGCGCGCGCTTCAGTCCATTCTGGGGCACAGAGCATCATGGCAAAACAGCCTATGCACTGGGGTACACAGGCCTTGGGGTCGGCGCCTCTCGCTTCGGGGCACGCGTCATTTTGGATATTCTGGATGGCTGTGAAACGGAACGTACGCAGCTTCAGATGGTGCGCACGAAGCCGCTTCCCTTCCCTCCTGAGCCCTTACGCTCCATCGGCATTCGTCTCTTGCGCTGGTCCATGGCGCAGGCAGATAACAATGAAGGCCGCGAGAACCTCTGGCTGCGAGCAATGAATTGGCTGGGATTGGGATTTGATAGTTAACTATGACGGACTCAACGACTCCAGTCGCTGAAGATTGCAGGCAAACTCAAAAGTCTGGAGACTTTTGACTCCTATCTCCCCACTACAAACACACAAACAGAACTTCCATCCTTCCCCGCTTTAAAAACCTGCGCCGCGGGCTGTCCGATGAGTTCACGGAGGATGGCATGATCCATCGCGCACAACTCCGGATGCTTACCTACAACTGCTGCATAGGGACAATGTCCAAAGATGATCCGTGGACCTTCCGAGCCTGCTTCCCAGTGGGCGTGGTAATTCATTTGATTGAGCTTTTCGACCGTGAGATTCAGTCTCTTTGCAAGCGGCTGGCCGGCAAAATTCGATTCGCCCACTAGATGCCCGGCCAGCGCTTCCATGCGGGCGGCCGAGCCGGTTTCCGCCATGAGAGCGTCGCTCAGCGCCGCCAGGTTATGCCCTAACGCCGCGCGCGGCAGCGAATAAACGTTTTCGGGCCTGCCCCTTCCGTCGCGACCTCGCACCGACATGAGCTCCAGACGCCCATCCGCGGTAAGGACCCGCAGGTGGTGCCGCACCGTTGCCCCGGACATCTTCAGAGAACGCGCAATCTCCCGCGCTGAGGCAGTACCTGCTTTGTTCAAATAACCAAGGATTTTTTGGCGTGCAGTTGTCATAATTGCGTGGTGATTATACTCACTTTCTTAATTTTGTCTAAATATTTTTACATAATTAATTGACTTCAACACCGCAGAAGGTATAATCATAAATTGTGACAGATAGCACCAGAATTGCATGGAATTAACTGAATATAAGGAAACACATGGAATTCCAGAACTACATTAACGGTAAGTGGGTCAGAGGAACGGGAGAATTTCAGACGATTAATCCAGCAAATGAAGAAGTATTGGCTGAGATCGCTGAAGCGCAAAGTTCCGATGTAGATGCGGCCGCCAGCGCCGCGAAAGAAGCTTTCAAATCCTGGCGGCTGGTGCCCGCCCCCCTGCGGGGGGAAATGCTCTTTAAAATCGCTGATATTCTCAAGCAAAAAAAGGAAGAACTGGCCCGGCTGCTCACCCAGGATATGGGAAAAGTTCTGTCAGAAGCGCGCGGCGATGTGCAGGAAGCCATCGACATGGCCTACTTCATGGGCGGCGAGGGACGGCGCATGCTGGGCTATACCGCTCCCGTGGAAATGCCGAACAAATTTGGCATGGCGGTACGCGACCCTGCCGGTGTCGTCGGATTGATCACACCCTGGAATTTCCCTATCGCTGTGCCGTCGTGGAAGATCTTCCCGGCGCTGGTTGCTGGCAACACCGTCATCTGGAAACCCTCGCCGGAAACTCCCGCCATCTCGGCTGCGTTCGTCAAAGTGTTTGAAGAGGCAGGCTTGCCTCCCGGTGTCTTCAATCTGTTGCTCGCCCCTGGAGCCGATGTAGGTAAAGCTCTTGTGGAACATCCTGATGTGCGCGTCCTTTCTTTTACAGGCTCAACTCCTACGGGTCGAGCCATCGCGCAATCCGCGGCGAAGCTGAACAAAAAGCTGTCGCTGGAGATGGGCGGCAAGAATGCCATTATCGTGATGGACGATGCCAGCCTTGATCTCGTGACCGACGCTACCTTGTGGGCTGCGTTTGGAACCACCGGTCAGCGGTGCACGGCAGCCAGTCGCCTGATCGTACAGAAAGGGATTGCCAGCAAAGTCAAAGAGTCGCTGGTTGAACGCACGAAGACTCTCAAGCTCGGCAACGGGCTCGAAGAAAGTGTGCAAGTTGGACCGGTGATCAACAAAGCTGCCTTGGAACGCATCCACAATTACGTGCAGATCGGCCAGAAAGAAGGCGCGCGGGCTCTAGTCGGCGCTTCGGTGGCGGATGTAAACGGCAAAGGCTTCTTCTATGAACCCACCCTGTTTGACGGAGTCCAGCCCGGGTCCACGCTCGAAGCGGAAGAGATTTTCGGTCCGGTGCTTTCCATCATCGAAGTGAACTCACTCGAGGAAGCGATCGAGGTCAACAATCGCTCACAGTATGGCTTATCCACGTCGATCTTCACGCAGGATGTGAACCGTGCTTTTACCGCCATGCGCGATATCTTCAGCGGACTGGTATACATCAACCACGGCACCACCGGCGCAGAAATCCAGTTCCCGTTCGGTGGTGTACGCGGCACCGGTAATGGACATCGAGAAGCCGGCCAGGCAGCGCTCGAGGTGTTCACCGAATGGAAATCCATTTATGTGGATTACTCCGGTAGGCTGCAGCGGGCGCAGATCGATAACCGTGAAGAAGAAATGTAAATGAAAAACATTTTTCTTATCCTCGCGATCGTTGGTTTTATCGTACCTTACTATTTTTTTCTTCAGTTGCCTGCTGCAGATGGATTCAATCTTCCATCGCTGATCCAACCGTTCTTTGCCAATAACTTCATGAAAGGTGCGGCAATGGATCTGACGATTTCCGTGATCGTATTTTGGGTATCTATGTTTGCCGAGGCAAACAGATTACAGATGAAGAACTCGTGGCTTTATGTACTGGCGACATTACTGGTAGGGCTTTCGTTTGCTTTACCATTGTTTCTTTATTTTAGAGAAAGACAACTCGAAGCAAGATGACCCTGAACTGGGAAAGCACCTATGCCATTGCTTTGGAGTTGCGCAAACACCATCCGGATGTGAATCTTGATGACGTAACACTCGGACAGATTTACAAATGGACGCTGCAGCTATCGGAATTCGAGGATGACCCGTCGCTTGCCAATGACGACATCCTTTACGCAATCTACCAGGATTGGTTCGAGGAGAACATCAATGGATAATGAAAAACTTAGTTTGCCCCAATACGACATTCCTCAAGATATTCAGAATGCCGTAACCGTCACCACGCTCGACCGCCTCTACAACTGGGGACGGCGTTCCTCGGTGTGGCCGCTCATGTTCGGTCTGGCGTGCTGCGCCATCGAGATGATCGTCGCGCAGACCGCCCGTTATGACATGGCTCGCTTCGGCATGGAAGTGATGCGCCCCACCCCGCGCCAGTCGGATGTGATGATCGTCTCCGGCACGGTGACCAAGAAAATGCTGCCCCCCTTGATCCGGCTCTATAACCAGATGCCAGAGCCCAAGTATGTGGTCGCCATGGGCGCATGTGCCTCGAGCGGCGGCCCATTCAAAGAGGGCTATAACGTGGTGGCCGGCATCGACAAGTTCCTGCCTGTGGACGTCTACATCCCGGGCTGCCCTCCCACCCCGCAGGCCCTCATCGCCGGCATGATCAAGCTGCAGGAAAAGATCGACAAGGAATCTATCAAAAAGGTGCGCTGGTACCGCAAGGGACCGGATACTGTTGAAGTACCCGTCCCGATCCTGGGACCCGACCTGATCGACCCGCGTCGTGCCGCTGAAATCGAAAAGATCGCCGCGACGAAAGCAGAACCCGTCCCCGCACAGGAAGGATAATCGCATGGAAACCACACTCCCCGAAGCTGAAGCGGTTCAACCCTCCACCAACGACCTGGGCTCGCGTTTCCCGGGCATTGTCACTGCCGACACCCGCGCGGGTTACAAAGGCTGGATCATCCCGAAAGAGAACCTTCTTGAGGTCGCGACCGTCATTCGCGACGAGCTTGGCTATGATCTACTTTCCACCGTCACCGGCGTGGATTATCTTCCTGAAAACAAGATGGAAGTCGTCTACCATGCCTACAAAACCACTGGCGGACCCGGGCTTGTATTCAAAGTCCAGGTGTCGCGCGAAGACCCCGTCGAAGTGCCTTCACTCATCGACCTTTGGCCCGGCGTGGACTTCCAGGAGCGTGAAGCCTGGGACTTGCTAGGCATTCGATTTGTGGGCCACCCCGATCTGCGCCGCATCCTGATGTGGGAAGGCTATGAAGGCCATCCTCTGCGTAAGGACTGGAAGGAACCATTTTACGAGGAAGAGAACAAACCGTTCAAGAGCCGCTGGCCCGACGGCAAGTTCTACTATGCAGAGGAAAAGAATCCATATCAGGACAACCTTCAATTCCCACAGGGTTTTGATCCCGAAAAGTGGATTCCGGAAGGCGATGCTATGCTCTATGGATCGCTGGCGCGCTACTCGCTCCCAGAGGAAGATGGGCTCGGCACGGATCGGATCGTGCTCAACATGGGGCCGCAGCACCCCTCCACCCACGGCGTTTTCCGCGCCGCCTTGAGCGTAGAAGGCGAAACCATTGTGGGTCTCAAGCCCGTGATCGGGTATTTGCACCGCAACCACGAGAAGATCGGCGAGCGCAACACCTACATTCAGAACATGCCGTTCACTGACCGCCTCGATTATTTCAATTCAATGGCGAACAATTTTAGTTATGCTATCGCCGTTGAGAAGCTGATGAATATCCCCGTCGCGGAACGGGCAGAATATATCCGTGTGATCATGGCCGAACTGAGCCGTGTGCAGAACCACCTCATCTTCATCGGCAACCTGCTCAATGACATGGGTGCAATGTACACGCCTGCACTCTACGCATTCGAGGAACGCGAACTTATCCTGGATATCTTCGAAGCCGTATCCGGCGCACGCATGATGTGCAACTACTTCCGCTTTGGCGGTGTGGTGCGCGATGTGCCCGATGATGTGATGCAGAAGATCAAGGATCTGGTCTACGAGCGCCTGCCCGCCAAGACCGAGGAAATGGATCGCTTCCTCAGCGAGAACGAAGTGTTAGTGTCCCGGTCAAGAGGCGTTCACGTCATCGATGCTGAGACAGCCATCAAGTATTCCGTGACCGGGCCCGTCCTGCGCGCCACCGGTATCCCCTATGATATTCGCCGCGCCGATCCCTACAGCATCTATGACCGCTTTGAGTTCGATGTATGCACCCGCCCGAACGGTGATCTCTACGATAACTACCTCATCCGCCTGGACGAGATCTGGCAGTCGCTGCGGATCTTGCAGCAGGCTCTCAAGCAAATCCCTGCAGGGCCAATTAACTCACAGAAACCGCAGTACCAGGTCCGCGTCCCGGCAGGGGAAGCGTACGGCCGTACGGAATCCCCCAAAGGGGAGCTCGGCTTCTATGTGGTCTCGAACGGTAAGCCAAATCCGTGGCGCTATCACGTGCGCACGCCATCGTTCGTCAATATCACCCCGCTGGAGCAGATGTGCCTTGGCACCAAGATTGCAGACTTCGTGCTTTTGTTCGGAGTCATCGATGTTGTGATGGGCGAGCTGGATAGATAAAGTGCTATGTGTTCCAGTATCAGGTGTCAGGGTTTCTGACAAGCAAGGCGCCTGATACCTGACACCTGACACAGGAGAACTTGACTATGTATGGAAAAGGCATATTAAAAGGATTGAGCGTTACAGCGAAGCGGTTCATCGATACGTATATTGACGATATCGCCTGGCTGATTCGCGGCAAGAAGCGCTACTACTCGGAGGAAGGCATCAAGCACCGCTCAAGCAAGGATACAAAAGGCATTTTCACGATCCAGTATCCGGAAGAGCGGTTGATCGCACCGGAAGAGATGCGCTTCGTCCCGTTCCTGGTATACGATGAGAAGCCGGAAGGTAAACGAGAAGTGCGCTGCACCTCCTGTGGCATCTGCGCCAAGGTCTGCCCGCCGCAGTGCATCTGGATCGTGCGCTCGAACGACCCGAATACCGGTCGCCCGATCCCCGAGCCGACCGAGTTCTACATCGACGTGGACATCTGCATGAACTGCGGCTTCTGCGCGGAGTTTTGTCCCTTCGACGCCATCATCATGGATCATGAATTCGAGCTGGCTTCGCTGGGACGGAGTGTCTACGACATGGAAAAACTGCTCAAGCCCGCGTCCTATTACAAGAGCATCCGCCCGGAGCAATATGATCGCAACGAGGCGGAGCGTCAGGCCAAGGAAGCTGCAAAGGCAGCGAAGGCAGCCGCTGCCGCGAAACCGGCAGCGCCACCGGCAACATCATAGTATTTCTCGTCACACCTGCACCTGCATGCACACCGCCTGATTTGCTAAGCAAATCACGGTTCGGTGCCGGGGAGTGCAGGTGTTGTGAGGGCGATGCTCACCTGTACTGGTGTACGGTGACAGTGTCGTTGCCGCAAAGCGGCTTCTCGCAATGACAGAAAATTTAAGTTGGTACAATATACTCATGACACTTACAAAAGAAGCAATCTTAGCTGCATTAAGCAAAGTGCAGGAACCTGAATTACACAAAGACCTCGTCACGCTCAATATGATCCGCGAGTTGAACATTGAGAGCGACAACGTCGTTTCGTTCACGATCATGCTGACCACGCCAGCCTGCCCCCTCCAAACCCAGATCGAGCGAGAGGCGCGGCAGGCCGTGATGTCGGTCGAAGGCGTGAAGTCTGTAAAGATCAAATTCGACTCCGACGTTCCCAATGATGGCCGTATGCGCGGGCTTGTCAATATGCCTATCCGCAACGCGATTGCTGTGGGCTCGGGCAAGGGTGGAGTGGGCAAATCCACAGTAGCCGTAAACATCGCGGTCGCCCTGGCGCAGAGTGGTGCCCGGGTCGGATTGATGGATGCAGATATTTATGGCCCCAACATTCCCACCATGCTCGGTGTGGAAAAGCTCCCGCCGCCCAAGGGACAACGGCTCATCCCCGCGCAGGCGTATGGACTCAAGATGATCTCGATGGGACTGCTTGTCAAGCCGGGACAGCCCCTCATCTGGCGCGGACCGATGCTCAATTCCGCTATCCGCCAGTTCCTGGGTGATGTGGAATGGGGCGAGCTTGACTACCTCATCGTGGACCTGCCCCCCGGCACCGGCGACGCATCTCTCTCGCTGGCGCAGGCACTTCCCCTCAGCGGCGCGGTGATCGTGACCTTGCCCCAGCTCGTTTCCCTCGAGGATGCCAGCCGCGGTCTCAATATGTTCCGCACGCTGGAAGTGCCGATCCTGGGTATTGTCGAGAACATGTCGTATCTCGACCTGCCCGACGGCACCCGCATGGACCTCTTCGGCTCCGGCGGCGGCCAACAGCTAGCACAGGCTGCGCAAGCGAACTTCTTGGGCCAGATCCCGATTGATCAGAATGTGCGCATCGGCGGCGACAGCGGTAAGCCAATTCTGGTATCTTATCCCGATTCGCCGGTGGCAAATGCCCTGCGTGAAGTTGCCCAGCGGATCGCTGCTCAGGTCAGTGTTGCAGCTTTGAGTTCGAAAAATGAGCTGCCAATCAATATCGTGGAATGAGCTGAATATAAATCGTCAGAGGAAAGGTCTGGCAGGGATATCCCTGCCAGACCTTTTTTGTTTCAAAGGTATAATGATTTTTATTAGAGGCTAAGTCTGAGGAGAGAAAAATGCTTACCAGGCAAATTCCATTTAAGCGCGGTGCCACAGTTGAGGCTGTAAATATCACAGAAGACAGAGAAATCCCGGAGGCGCTTACACAGCTCGGAATCCCCTATCCGAACAGGGTGATCGTCTTGGTCGGGGGGGCAGGTGGGATCGGATGGTGGGACAAATTCCCGATGAGCAAAGCCATACGCATCATCGCGCGGCTCGCGGAAGAAACCCAGTCTGTGGTGGTCGATGGAGGCACGCAGGCGGGAATCATGGCCGAGATCGGAAAACAGCGCAAGCAGTACAGATTCTCATTTCCCCTTGTTGGCGTGGTCTTCGACAATCTGTTATTGAAGGAAGAACCCCAATCGATTTTGGATCCCAATCACACTCATTTTTTCTTGGTCCCGGGCGAGGACTGGGGTGATGAATCCGCCTGGATCTCGAAGATTGCCACGGCGGTCGCCGGCGACCAGAAATCCATCACAGTGCTAGTCAATGGCGGGAATATTTCAAAAACGGACGTCGGATACAGCCTGCTCGAAAACCGCCCCGCTTTTGTCATGCGCGGCACCGGGCGCATGGCAGACGAGATCACCCTGGGCGAAAAGATCCTCGCTATAAATATTACAGAAAAGGCCGATGATATTCGGGAATTTTTGAAAACAAGGCTAACAGACGTGCAGTTGTAAATAGAACCGTGCCAGGGGGACTGAAACGAGCGTTGTTTTTCTCAGCGTTGAATCGTTAACTTCTTTATAGCCTGGAATTTTGCCGGGCCAATATTCGTTGTATCACAGCAAGTTTAACATTCATTTGTAGAAGGTTTTATGGTTTCAAGAACAATCACTTGGTTGCATAAAGACGTTGCTACCTACGAAGATGCACGGATTAAATTAATCAGTTGGGGTGCTCTCATGGCTGTCATTTATGCGATATACGTGATCGTTTTCCCACTTACTCCAACCATTTATACCTCCGATCATGTGCTTGAGATCGAACAGATGTTGCGGGATGGCAGAAAATGGTTTGCGCCGCTGTATGTACTGGGGCTCGTTACACTGTTCTATACGTTCTGGCGCCAACTGAAGATTGTCCACAGGCTATCAGAGCGCGATCTTGAGGCGGCGAACTTGCTGCGTCCATGGGTGCTTGGTATCGGTGTTCTGTCTGGCATGCTTTTGATCGGTCTTTATCCTATTACCGCATTGGATGTGGCACTCTATGTGGTGCGAGCCCGCTTGTGGGCGTTCTACGGCGGCAGTCCGATGACCGCTGTTCCTGCCGACTATCCCCAAGATCCATACATTGGCCTTTCTGGTGAATACGGCAATGAGGTATCACCCTACGGGCCCGTCTGGGAACTGGTCGCGCAGGTTCCTATTCATCTGGGACTTTTTGAAATTGCCACCGGCATTCTTGCCATGAAAGTCATCTCTCTGCTTTCGTACATCGGCATGGCCGTGTTGCTCGGCTGGTATTCCCAACAGGATACGCCGAAGAACCGGGTCAGCGGATTAACGGCAATGACCTTCTTTGCGCTGAACCCACTTATCCTGATGCAGGCCATTGGCAATGGACACAACGATATGCTGATGCTCTCCCTGATGACGCTCGGGCTGGTCTTGTGGCAGCGAGATCGCTGGGCCTGGGCAACCCTGGCTCTGACACTCTCTGCTCTGGTTAAGATCACCGGCTTGATTCTGTTACCTTTATTCGGAGTAGCAGTACTCCTGGCAGCCCCGACCTGGCAAACGCGAATTCTGCGAGCCTTGAGTATGGCAGTGATTTTTATTGTCACTGCCGTGATCGCCTACCGGCTTACCGGGTCCCTGCCCGAGGTACTTGAGGGCGCGCGCCATGCGCTGTTTAATCGCTGGGGCTATACCCCTGCATATGCACTCAGCGTGATCGCTCGTGAGTTTTATCCAAACGAAGGAGCGATACGGTCAGCACTCGCCAACGGTACCCGCATCCTATTTGTACTCTATTACGCCTATCTCCTGATACAGTTGGTGCGACAAAAAATGACACTGATTCAGGCGGGATTCCTGGCCTACTTTAGCCAGCTTTTGCTGGGGACAACCTTCCGCATCTGGTATCCCATGTGGCTGATCCCTTTCGCGGCGCTTGGGCTGAATTCCCACACCTACTGGCGGACGTTCCTCTTCAGCATCACCGCGGAATTAAGCATTCTCATGTACCTCATCTTGTGGCGTTGGAAGCTCAGGGACTGGGAATGGGGACTGAATGGGGCCCTTCGAGAGTATTGGAAGTATTGGACGATCATGACACTGATTACTGCGCCGTGGGTATTTGGCATCCCGATTCTCGGCTCGATGTTGAGGAAATGGAGAGATCCCGAACGGTTCAACCGTTCGCTCTGGATATAATGAACAAAATTCAAACAAAGAGGTAAATCGACTTAATTATGGAACTCTATTTCATTCGGCACGGACAATCGATCAACAATGCAAACTGGAATAACCCCGACTATCAGGAAAACCCCGATCCTTTTTTGACAGAAGTTGGTCAGGAACAGGCCCGCCTGCTGGCGGAGTTTCTGAAGAAAAATCAAAAAATCACCAACGATAAGGACTGGAACATCCAAAACCGTTATGGGTTCGGTTTGACGCACATCTACTCCAGCCTGATGGAGCGCGCCGCCTTCACGGCCGCGCCCATCGCACAGGCTCTCGATATCCCTCTGATCGCCTGGAAGGAGATCCATGAAGAGGGCGGCATCTTCAGCCGCGGCGATAAGGCCAATGTCGTGGGCTTAGGCGGCCGTCCGCGTTCCTTTTTCATGGAAAACTTCCGCACCATCACTCTCCCGGACGATATTGATGAAACCGGATGGTGGAACCGTCCCTTCGAGGCCGAGGAGGAGCGCCAGCCACGCGCAGATCAGGTATTCGCCGACTTGCTTGCCCGCCACCGCGATCAGGAGGGGCAACCCGAACACCGCGTCGCCCTGGTGAGCCACGGGGGATTTTTCATGAGGTTATTGTCAGCCGTGCTTAAGCTCCCCTGGCGGCAGGCAGCGCACGGCCTGAAATCCTGGTTTGTGCTCAACAACTGTTCCCTCAGCCGCTTCAACGTCCATGGGAATGAGATCACCGTCGCCTACGTCAACCGGACAGACTTTTTGCCCGATCATTTGATTACTTAGGAACGCTTCGAGCGATACAATCATCGTCCCTGGTCAAGATCTGCGTCCGAAAGAACATAGCGAAAGTGATAACGATCCAGGATCTGTTGAAATAATAGCCTGTGTTCGTCGGTCAGCTCGATGAACTCGATGCCGATGTTGAAATACTGGGGGTCCTCATCCGGGCGGCACCATGCAATGCGGGCCGGAATGGTGACCGGGAAGACCGTCATACCCGGCAGGTCACTGCGAAACATAATCTCCAGTATGGTTTCCTTGTTGATCGTGACGAGTTTTGCCCCGATCACCAGCGCGCCGCGTAAAGTCAGATCGCCCAGATATCCCAGCAGCACCCGCGGACGCAGATCGAAGACAGGGGTAAAAGCCATCAATTTTCGGCGGGTTTCTTTTCTGCGGTCGCTCATGGGATGCTCCTAACTTTATTACGTATTACGGCTCTTTTAGGAAAGGGCAATGGATATTTTGAACGCAAGTGTATAGTAAATTTGGCCGAGAAAAATTAAAAGAGTGTGTCAAACTGGCGTGTTTTATACCCCGGCCGAATTCGTCTTGGAGAATACGTAGCTTTTCCCATCAATTTTCTCTGTGAACTCTGTGCTCTCCGTGGTGAAAAGCGTTTTAGCCATCCCCGCAGGAGCCAGTCCTGCCCCTCCATTTCCGATACGGTATAATTAGACCCATGGATCCGAACATTATAGGTGTACGTTTCACCAAAGTTGGCAAAATTTACCATTTCGACTCTACCGCCGTCCCAAATATTGGCGTCGGCGAGCACGTCATCGTAGATACTTCCCGTGGCAGGCATCTGGGCGAGGTCGTCCAGCTCGTAAAGGAGATCCCTTCGAAACCCGAAGGCGGCTGGAGACCTGTAGAGAGACGCGCCACCCCGCGCGATCTGCTTTTGCTCCAGTCCTGGCAGTCCAAACAGACCGAGGCCATGATCAATTGCCGGGCTCGGGCTGCCGAGCTCAGGCTGAAAGAGGTCAAAATCGTCGCCGCGGAATATAACTACGATGGCTCACGCCTCACCTTCCTCTTCAGCACGGAAGGCGAGGAAAAAGTCGATCTGAAGTCCCTGAAAAAGGACATGCATGACCTGTACCCGAACACCCACATCGAGATGCGGCAGATCGGTCCGCGCGATGTGGCCAAGATCATCGGCGGCATGGGAGCCTGTGGGCTCGAGACCCGCTGCTGTTCCAAGTTCCTTACAGATTTCTCGCCAATCTCCATCAAGATGGCGAAAGAGCAGGGCATCTCACTCACTCCGAATGAGATCACCGGCATGTGCGGGCGCCTGCGTTGCTGCCTGATTTACGAATATGAGCAGTACGTGGAAGCGCGCAAAAACCTGCCCAAGCGCAACAAACGCGTCGTCACCCCCAAAGGTGAAGGGAAGGTTGTGGATGTCCTGCCGATGAGTAACAAGGTCATTGTGCTGCTCGAAGGCGAAGAAGGCAAGCGCTTCACAGAAACCTTCGATCACCAGGATCTGCAGCCCTGGGATGAGCTGGAAGCGCTGCGGCGTAAATCTGAGGCGCCCTGCGACCGTCACAACAACGGCGGGTGTAGCTGCGGCAAATCTGGCCCACGGAACAAGAAAAGCAATTGACCCTGCACGATAGAGGGCACTGAGCACACGAGAATCATCTGGACTCAGTGCTCTTTGTTATCTATGAACTCTATCAGTTGACAAGATTATGGAACCTGAAGCCTGGACATCCCCCCAAAACATCCTCGTCATCCTCGCCCATCCAGACGACCCCGAGTTCTTCTGCGGCGGGACCCTGGCACGCTGGGCGCGCGAAGGGCACCACATTACTTATCAACTCCTGACCTGCGGTGACAAGGGCTTCAACGACTCCACCCCTGCAGACATGACCCCCGACGCCTTGTGCGCCATCCGCCACGAGGAGCAGATCGCCGCCGCAAAGGTCATCGGCGTAGACGCGGTCCACTTCATGGATTGCCCGGATGGCTACCTGGTTCCAGATATCAACACTCGCCGCGACATTGTGCGGGTCATTCGCAAGTTCAAGCCGGATATCCTCGTGACCTGCGACCCGCAAACGTTGTTCGCCACCTACGGTATCAACCACCCCGACCACCGCGCCGCCGGGCAAGTCGTGCTGGACGCGGTCTTCCCGGCCGCAGGAAATGCTGTCTTCTTTCCTGAGCTGCTGGCCGAAGGATATGAACCTCACATGCCGAAGGAAGTCTGGTGTTCGCTGACCATGCAGCCGAATATGATCGTCGATATCACCGAGACGTGGCCCATAAAAATGGAAGCGCTCCTGCATCATAAAACCCAGATCGGCGACATCGAAAATTTCCAGGAACGCATGCGCTCCCGCCGCACCGAAGACAGCACCGACGAAAACCCGCACTACGAAGAAAAGTTCAGAAGGATCATCTATCGCTAAATTCGTCATTGCGAGGAGTGTTCATCGCGACGAAGCGATCTCACAACGCTTCGCATAAGGTGATTTACTGGTAACCGAAGGAGCTTTTGATAAATAGCACGAATCTACGTTTCATCAACGCTCTCATCCTCATCCTATTTTGCATCCTTGGTCTGACGGGCCTTTACGGGCTGGTGTGGCCCTTCCCCTCTTCCCTCTTTGAAATCCATCGCATGGCCGGCTGGGTACTCATCGTGCTCATTCCGTGGAAGGCTGCGATTGCGCTGCGCTCATTGCGGCGCGGCCTGGGCAGTCGCTTCGACCGCAGCGTGATGGTCGTGATCTCAGTGTTGCTCTCCGTGGCCACGCTGACCATCCTGGTTCTCGTCCTCCTGTGGCGGTGGCAGATCGGACCGTATTATGTGTGGATTGGTCCTTATGCATATTCCGGGATTGGCTGGCATTGGGGGATCGCGCTCGGCCTGGCACCCTTCTTTATCATCCATGTCTGGCGGCGCTGGCCGCGTCCAAGAAAAGTCGATTTTTCCGGTCGCAGGCAGACGCTCAAGCTCCTGGGGATTGGCACAGCTGCGATTGTTGGCTGGGGTATGGCGGGGGCGTTATCCAAATCGATCGAACAGACAGGAGCCCGGCGCCGCTTCACCGGCTCTCGCGAGGAAGGGTCCTTTGCGGGGAATGCTCACCCGGTCACGACGGCACCCGGCGAGGGCAAGATCAAACCCGATCCCGAGACGTGGACATTGCAGGTGACAGGTGTAGTCACGACGCCTCTCACCCTACACTACGCAGACGTGCTCTCCGTAGCCACATCAGAGGTGACCGCCACGCTCGACTGCACAGGCGGCTGGTACACCGTCCAGACCTGGCATGGCATTCGACTCACTGACCTGTTGGCTCAGGCGGGGCTGCGTCCGGAAGCGGTCGGCATAATCCTCAGAGGAGTCGCCGAGTACACCGCTCCCTTCACGATTGCACAGGCAGAAGAAATTCTGTTAGCCACCCACGTTGGCGAGGAAATAATAAACCACGTACATGGCTTTCCTCTCCGTGCCGTTGTCCCTTCGAGGCGAGGCTGGCACTGGGTAAAATGGATGATAGAGGTTGAGGTCATCTAACCTCGCGCTGAGCGGAGAGGTAGGCGAAGACGAAGCGCGCATAACCAGAAAAGAATCGAATCATGATGAACATCATCAACGTCGGCTACGCCTCCACAAACTATTACATCCTCGATGCCCAGGGCGGAAAGCTATTAGTGGACTGCGGCTGGCCCGGAACGCTGCCAGAGTTCATCGCCGTGCTCAAACGCAAGGGGATTTCCATCCGGGAGATCAAGTATCTTCTGGTCACCCACTTCCACCCGGACCACGCTGGGCTTACACAGGAGTTGAAGAACCTGGGTGTGAAGCTCATCCTGCTGGAAAGCCAGTTGGATTCCATTGCACCGTTTGCGAAGTACTTCGAAGGAAAGAAACTCCCGTATGTTGAGATCACGCAAAATGACAATATCTCTTTGAAGTTCAAAGAGAGCCGGGAATTTCTGGCGAAGATCGGAATTCACGGAGAGATCATTTCCACCCCTGGTCACAGCGATGACAGTATTACTCTCATTGTTGATGAAGGCTTTGCCTTTACGGGCGACCTGCACCCGAGCTTTATGAATATTGACGATACGACAACGCGAGAAAGCTGGACGAAAATCCATCGGCATAAGATCAAAAGAATTTTTCCCGGACACGGTGCTTAGATACTCGCCGGTAATGAAATAGCTCTGGGATTTCTCCAAAATAACATTACAATCGAATATTATGAAGGGTGTGGTATGCCTCGACTAGGTACCTATCTGCCTCAGGATCGTTTGCGGGCGTTGATCGCAGGGGAGAAATTGCCCAACCGCCCAAACGGTTCTGCCATTTTTGCCGATATTTCCGGCTTTACCCCTCTTACTGAAAAACTGACCCAGACACTTGGTCCGCGCAGAGGCGTGGAGATATTATCCCGGCAGTTGAATGCCGTCTACGGCGCGTTGATCGGCGAAGTGGAACGCTATGGAGGTAGCATTATCAGCTTTGCGGGTGATTCTGTCATCGCCTGGTTTGAAGAACAGGAGTCTTCCTCCGCGGCGCTGAGGGCTGCCACATGCGCGCAGTGCATGCAAGCCGCCATGCGCGAGTTCAAAGAATTATCCCTCAAAGTTGTCATCACCAGCGGAACGGCGCGGCGGTTGGTTGTTGGCGATCCAAACATTCAGCTCATCGACGCGCTGGCGGGCAGAACGATCGCTCGTCTCGCCACTGCAGAACGGCTGGCCCAAAAGGGCGAGATTCTCATCGATGAAGCCACCCTCCAAAACCTTGAAGAGAACGCCACCATTGGTTCACACAGAAACTCTGATGGTACAACAGAGCAGTTCTTCATTCTCGAATCACTGTCATATCCATCCGAACAGATGACGTTGCCCCCATTGACCTCTGATGATCTGCCGGCAGAAGCTCTGCGTCCCTGGCTGCTCACGGCCGTTTATCAACGTGAAGGGACTGGACTGATCTCTTTCCTTACCGAGCTGCGACCAGCGGTCCCGATGTTCATCAGTTTCTCCGGCATCGATTATGACAACGACATCGATGCGGAAGAAAAATTGAGTGCATTCGTGGCTCATCTACAGCGCGTGCTTACGAGATACGAGGGGACACTCTTGCAACTGGTGATCGGTGATAAGGGCAGTTATGGATATGGGGTATTTGGAGTGTTCACCGCGCACGAGGATGACGCGCAAAGAGCCGTACATGCAGCGCTGGAGCTCCAACAAACCCGGCAGCATTTACCTTATGTCCATTCCCTGCAGACAGGCATCAGCCTCGGCACATTGCGCGTGGGAGCCTATGGCAGTGCCACGCGGCACACATATGCAGCGTTGGGTGACGATGTCAATCTGGCCGCGCGCCTGATGACCACGGCTAAACCGGATGAGATCTTGATCACCGGGCGGGTCCAGATCGATATCGCCGATATGTTCACTGTCGAGCCACGCGAACCCATCTCGATGAAAGGCAAGGGCGAGCCTCAGCCTGTTTTCGCTGTGACAGGCATCAGCCATCATCGCGCCACGCGTCTCCCTGAGCCGGCCTATCGTCTGCCCATGGTCGGCCGGCAGGAGGAACTGGCTCTTGTGGCAGAAAAATTAAACCTGACGCTTCAAGGCCAGGGCCAGGTGATCGGTATCACTGCTGAGGCCGGAATGGGCAAATCGCGCTTGATCGCAGAAGTGATCCGCATGGCACGCAAGCGCGGTTTTATCGGTTATGGCGGAGCGGCTCAATCCTCGGGAACAGACGCACCATACCTTATCTGGCAGCCCATCTGGCAGGCTTTTTTCGATCTTGACCCTGAAATGCTGGAGCGGAAACAAATGCGGCTACTGGAGGGGGAACTCGAAGATCGTGTCCCCGAACGGATTGAGGCTCTTCCCCTGCTGGGGCTGGTGCTTAACCTGCCCTTGCTAGATAATGAGTTCACGCGCGCCCTTGAGCCTCAAGATCGAAAAAGTGCGCTGGAGGTCCTCCTGGAGGATTGTCTCAAATCTGCGGCTCGTGAAACGCCACTGCTCATCGTTTTAGAAGACCTGCATTGGATGGATCCGCTCTCGCATGATCTCCTGGAAACACTTGCCCGCATCAGTGAGAATCTACCCGTATGTTTTGTCCTGGCGTATCGCCCTCCGCATATCATGCGTCTCCTGGAACAACGAGTGGAAAAATTACCTCACTTTACCAGAATTGAGCTTAAGGATTTGACGGCTTCAGAAGCAGGGCAACTGGTCCGCGCCAAGCTTGCCCAGCTCTTCCCGGAACGGACGGGCGCGCTGCCCACAGCATTGGCGGATGAGCTAACATTGAAATCACAGGGCAATCCGTTCTTTATCGAGGAGCTTCTTAACTATCTGCATGACCGCGGACTGAACCCCTATGATGTGTACGCGCTCAGAAAACTGGACTTGCCCGCCAGCCTGCAATCGCTGATCCTGAGCCGCATCGATCAATTAACGGAGCCGCAAAAAGTCACATTGAAAGTGGCCAGCATCATCGGGCGCGTATTCCTGTTTTCCTGGCTGCATGGATATTTTCCCTCGCTGGGTGAAGAAAACCTCGTCAAAGACCACCTGGCTGAGCTTTCGAAACTGGATCTCACTCCTCTCGATACGCCCGAACCGGAGCTGGCCTATCTCTTCAAACATATAATCACGCAGGAAGTCGCCTATGAGAGCCTGTCTTACGCCACCCGGGCTCAACTACATGAGCTCCTGGCGCGCTATCTGGAAGAGAGATATCCTGAAAATATTCCTATCGATGTGCTTACGTATCATTACAGCCGTAGCGATAACGTGAGCAAGAAGCGCGAATATTTGCGCAGGTCAGGGGAGCTGGCGCAGGCTGCCTATTCGAATATGACGGCCTTGAACTACTTTGAACAGGCGCTCGCGCTTTCTCCTGATCCGGATGAAGCCATTGCGCTTCACATTAATTCCGGCAGGATTTTGCAGCTGGTTGGAAAAAGACAGGAAGCAATAGGGCATTTCCAGCAGGCCCTGCAGATCGCTACAGCAAATCAACTCACGCCAGGAGTCGTTCAGTGCGAGACCAGGCTCGGACATGCCTGGACTCTTGAGGCAGATTACCCACAGGCAGTTGAGTGGCTTGAAAAAGCACATGAGCATGCCATTGAAGTTAACGATCTGGCAGGCATCTGCGATGCCCTCGCGGAGCTCGGCATTATTCACTGGCGCCTGGCCGAGTTTGAGAAGAGCGCGCAGTACTTACAGGGCAGCATTGATCTGGCACGCCAGCGCGGCGACAGAAAGAAAGAGGCCTATGTACTGTCTGTGCTGGGACAGCTCTATGCACAGGTGGGCAATTTTTCTGAGTCCCATAAAACTTTCGAGGCAGGACTGGCTCTGGCCAGAGAAATCAGGGATAAAAGGCGGGTTGCCGGCATCCTTAACAATTACGCAACCACATACTACTATGAGGGCAATTATGAGCTGGCGCAGGCGCTGCTTGGGGAGAGTCTGGCGGCCGTCCGGGAAATCGGTGATAAACGCGGGATGGCACTCTCTCTCAATAACCTTGGCAACATATTTTATTTAAAGAACGATTTCAGCATCGCGCAAGACTATTATAGAGAGTCCCTGAAAGCAGGGCGTGAGAGTGATGATAAATATGTCCGCTCTATCGCTCTCAGCTCCTTAGGGATCACACTGTTCCGGCAGGGCAAGCTCCCGGAGGCGGACTCCTATTATCAGGAGAGTCTGGCACTGAACGAAGAGATGGGAGACAAAGTTGGCCTGGCACTCCTGCACTGCTATCTCGGGTTGCTGGCATTGGCCCAGGCTGAGCCCGGTGCGGCGCGTCGGTCGTTCCTGGAGGGCTTAACCATCGCCCATCAAAGCGATATCAAACATTACATGATCTATAATCTGATCGGTATGGCAAGTCTGTTTCTACTGGAAGGGAAGCCATCTCACGCCGTTGCCCTGCTTGCCGCATCGATAGAAATTTCTCGAGCAATGGGACTCAAAATCGAGCCTGAACTACAGGAACCATATGATCAGACCCTGGCAGAAGCCGCACAGCAATTGCCAGAGAACGAGTTTCGCACGGCATGGGAGGCCGGCGAAACCATGGATATAGAACACGCAGTAAAATTTGCGAAAGAACACTAAAGGAGAATTTTGATTATGCTCGATTTCCTTCAGCAAGCCAGAGAGCTCTTCCCGTACACCCGGTCCCTGCGCCGTGACTTTCACATGCACCCCGAGCTCGGCTTCCGTGAGTTTCGCACGAGTGGCATCGTGGCCAGGGAGCTCGAAGAACTTGGCATCGAGGTGACGAAAGGGGTCGGCAAGACGGGCATAGTGGGCCTGCTGGAGGGTGCAAAACCGGGTCCCACGCTTTTGCTGCGCTTCGACATGGACGCGCTTCCCATCGAGGAGCAGACTGGCGCAGAATACGCATCGCAAACTCCTGGTGTCATGCATGCCTGCGGCCATGATGGCCACACCGCTATCGGGTTGACGGTTGCCAGAATTCTGAATGCCCATCGCCATCAGCTATCGGGCACGATCAAGTTTTGCTTCCAGCCTTCGGAGGAAGGCACAAATGGGGAAGAAAGCGGTGGCGCGGAATCCATGATCCGTGATGGCGTGCTCGACGGTCCCAAAGTAGATATGGCGCTGGCATTGCACTTATGGAACGAAGAGCCGCTCGGCTGGCTGGGCATAGGCAGCGGGCCGATGATGGCAGGCGCAGAACTATTCACTGTTCGGATCACTGGCAAAGGCGGCCACGGCGCGATTCCCCACGCGGCTGTGGACCCCATCATTGCATCCGCCCAGATCATCACGGCGCTGCAGACGATTGTCTCACGCAATGTTGCTCCTCTGGAAACGGCCGTGGTCAGCGTGACGAATGTTCACAGCGGGACAGCGTTCAACGTCATTCCACACGATGCAACGCTCGAAGGGACGATCCGCACTTTTGATAGCGGGGTCAGGCAGAAAGTCCTGGAGCGATTCGAGCAGATCGTGCGCGGGACGGCCGGGGCGCTGGGGTGCCAGGCGGAGGTCATGGTCAAGCGAATCACGCCGCCGCTCGTCAACGATGAATCGATTAGCGAGACTGTCCAGGAGACATCGCGCCGCATCCTGCCTGAATCGGATCTGCGCACGGCCAGCTATCTGACGATGGGCGCTGAGGATGCCGCGTTCTTGCTTGAGAAAGTGAATGGCTGCTTTTTCTTTGTCGGCTCCGCGAACAAAGAACGAAATTTGAATTTCGGACATCACCATCCCAGATTCGATTTCGATGAAGAGGCGTTGATCCGCGGCTCGGCGTTGATGGCAGCTGCTGCCGTCGATGTGCTTCACATGAAGTAACCCATAGCGGATGGAACGTCCATCGCATAGATTCCGTTATTCAATCATGAAACATACTATGTCTCGGCTAATCGGCGCGCTTCTCTTCTGGACCCTGATCCTCTGCGCATGCACCACGATCCCGGTCTCCCCGCAGCCCGTCCCTCTCTCAGCCACTGATACTCCCTTCGCCATACCCACGACGGCTGTCCCCCCGGATACACAGAATTGCGGATATCAGTGGGCATACCAAGACCTGCCTGAATTATCGAGCAGCTTCCAACAATCCATCCGAGCTCTCCAACCGGACGCACAGGCTTACGCGTTCGCCTTTGGCGAAAATTGCATCCTTAACGATGGCAGCGTCGCAAGATTTATTCCCATGGAAACCGATTTCAATATTACTCTCCCTGTCGGAGATGCAGCGAGTGACGAGCAGATGGGCGAATGGATCGTGAAGATCATGCAGGTGATCGAAGCCATCCCCACCGAACAGATCCTCGGGCCGCGCCCGGGGCGAGTCAGTATCATGTTTCAGTCGGATACAACGCAGCGTGGCGTTAATTTCTATCGAGATCAATATCAGGCATTGCCACCCGGCTTAAGCAACGCCGAGATCTACCAGACACTCCAAAGCTCACAATAGAACAGTTCTAAAGCATGGGCACCCACCATTGCGGTGAACTCTTGACAACCTCGCCCCATTGGTGTATATTATGTTTAGTATTTACTAAACGTTCATAACAAACAGTACGGATATGTCCAAGACACTACTAAAAATCAAGCAAGACTTCACACAGGGACTAAGCCAGATCAGTCGCTTCTGGGGCTTCCCCAAAGGCATGGGCGCGATCTTCGGTGTGCTGTACCTCTCCCCCACGCCCCTTTCCCTGGATGACATCGTTGAGGAAACGGGCCTCACAAAAGGCGCGATCAGTACTGAGATCCGTGCCCTCGCCCGGATGGGTCTTGTCCACCGCAGCAGCAGGCTCGGCGATCGCAAGGATTACTACGAAGCTGAAACAGATTTCTATGCAGCGGTCCGCTCCCTTCTCAAGGAAAGGCAGAACAGTGAGTTCGATCGCGCTGTCCGCTCTGTTAGAGAAACGCTTGAAACGATGGATGAGAACTGGGTCGAGGATGAGGAATGGCAATTCGTCTACGAACGCGTCAAGGCATTACAAGACTTCTTCGACGCGATCGACAGTCTCTCCAGGGCTGTAATCAAGCTAGAACGCCTGGGAATTACAAACGTCCAAAAGATTCTGGGCGTTTTGAAATAAAAAGGAGAAAAGAATGAACACACTTTCATCATTTGCAATTGAAGTCGCACTCACGATCATTATTGCAGCCCTGCTTGTTGGATATCTTCGCCCGTTCTTACGAAAAATCCTGATCGATCTGTGCGGCACAGAAGAGCGTGCCCAATTTTGGACGGCATTTTCCAACATTTTTCTGATCGGATTGCCAGTGATTTTTGCTCTGAATTACAGACCGGAAGCCAGAAACACAGAGGAGCTGTTCTTCGAGGTGGCAGGCAAATTGAGCGGAAATCTGGGCGGTCTTTTGTTGGCGTTGATCGGGGTCGGCATGATCATTTCCTTCTTTGCCCTGGTTACACCCCGTACAAGAAAAGTGGAGGTCTCATGAAAATCGCAGTAACAGGTGCATTTAGTTATTCCGGGAAATACATCACCCGGCGGTTACTAGCATGCAACGAAGAAGTCATCACGCTGACGGGCCATCCAAATCGCCCCGATCCTTTTGGCGGCAAAGTTAAGGCGTATCCGCTTGATTTCGATGAAGCCACGCCGGAAGGCGGCGTGACGCGCACCCTGCAGGGAGTGGACGTGCTGGTTAATACCTACTGGGTGCGCTTCGATAAGGATCAAAACACCCAGCCTCGAGCCGTGGAGAACACGCACAAGCTGGTCAATGCAGCCAAAGCCGCGGGGGTGAAACGGATCGTTCACATCAGCATAACAAACCCCTCGGCTGAATCGCATTTACCCTACTTCTGGGGAAAGGCTGCCAACGAGAGAGCCGTGATCGACTCCGGGTTGGGATACGCCATCCTGCGCCCGACCGTATTGGTTGGAGACGAGGATATTCTCATTAACAATATCGCCTTCTTACTGAGACGCTTTCCGTTCTTCTTTCTGCCCGGTAATGGCTCTTATAAACTCCAGCCCGTGCATGTGGATAACGTTGCGGAGCTTGCCGTGGAAGGTGTTTACCGCACCGACAATTACATCATCGATGCTGTCGGTCCCGATATCTTCACCTTCAAGGAAATGGTGCAATTAATCGGAGAAAAGATTGGCAAAAAGCGGCCGCTGATCCCCGTTCCGCCGCGGCTGGCGCTACTGGCTGCGCAGTTCATCAGCCTCTTCGTTAGAGACGTGGTCCTGACCCCTGAGGAAGTCGATGGATTGATGGCAGGTCTTCTCGTTTCCAAAGAGCCTCCGCGTGGCAAGACCCGCCTGGCAGACTGGCTAGAACAGAACAAGGACCGAGTCGGAGCAAAATATGCTTCGGAAATCAAGAAGCACTACCAATGAAACCATAAAGCTTTCTACGCCTCTCGCTCCTCTTTCCTTATTTGCTTTGGGCGTTCATGGTTCTGCTTACATACGTCGAGGGACCCAGTCAGGAGTCTTCAACCCTTGGTGACGCCACCGAATTTGTAAACGTGGGATTCCTTGCAGCGATTTATTTGATTGGAATATTCTTCTGGTTTGTGCCCTCCACTCTTCTGGCTCTTGGCCTGTTAGTTTGGAGTATCAATAAGCAGGTAAAGACTATTGTGCGAGTGTTTGCTCTCTCCCCATTCATACTGACAGCCCTGATCCTTCTTGAAGTCAATCTGCTATCCATTGTCACGGATCCAGCCGCCTTCTCGTCACGGGCCAACGTACGAGATCTCATGAGCATCAATCTATTAACCATTGGCTTTACTCTGGGAACAGGCTATTTCTTTGTAGCCTTGGGATTTGGAATCCATAGGCTTTTCCAACGTTTGAACCTCATAAAAGAAGCTGGCGTAGAAAACCAACCTGTATTGACCCAAGCAGCATGAACCGCGCAGATCTCGAGCAGTGGAAGATCATCCTTTTTGATGGCGTCTGCAATCTCTGCAACGGCTCGGTGATCTTTGTTTTGCAGAGAGAAAGGACTCCGACCTTTAAATTTGCTTCGATCCAATCGGAGGCAGGCAAAGAATTGCTCAAGTGGTGTGGATTACCCCCGGATTACAACCAGGC
>DATHTL010000133.1:0-32877 GCA_035463255.1 Anaerolineales bacterium
ACGCGCCGCGGCGGCGATGACCGTTTCGCCGCCATCCAGATGCCCCGCCGGGACGCTGTACTGCCCGTCGGCATAGCCGGTGTTGAAGCGGCGCAATAATAGCACTTGATTTTCACGAAAGAACAATAGATGGACAGTGACGGGGAATGTTGTACGCATGGGCTAATTATACTTTTAGGTCTGCCGTCACTGCGAGCCGCGAAGCGGCGAATCAATCTCAGGCTCTATCAATAGGGTTGTGTGAGATTGCTTCACCAAGGGACTCGCAATGACAGAAAAATGTAAGATTGCCAAAGATGGCATCTACCGTAATGTATGGCAACTTTTAAGCTGACTATTTTCTCCGATTACATATGACCATGGTGTTATGTCGGCCAGGGTGTGGTCGAGAGGTTGAAAGCAGAACACGATGTGGACGTGGAATGGCGCCCATTCTATCTATATATGGATGTGCCGCCCGAAGGCAGGGATCTGCCTGAATATGTGAAGCGGGCACGCGCCCAGGGATCAGAGGAGCGCTTGCGCCAGATCGCCGAATCCTACGGGATGAAGTTTGTATCCACACAGCGCATCTATAACACGCGGCTCGCACACGAGGCAACCGAATACGCGCGTGTAAAGCATAAAGGCAACGAATTCCACAAGGTCCTTTTCAACAAGGTGTACGCGGAGGGACAGGACCCCAGCCAGTGGGATGTCTTACGCGCCGCGGCGCAAGAAGTGGGACTCGATGCAGAGGAAATGCAGCGCGAGGTGGAAAGCGAGAAATATATGGCGACCGTCGTGGACCAGGTCCGCTGGGCTTATCAGATCGGCGTGACCGGCGTGCCGACGTATGTGATCAATGATCGCTACGGGATCGTTGGCGCCCAGCCGTATGAAGTCTTCCAGAGCGCGCTGGAACAGATCGAAAAACAAAAGCCTGACGGGTAAATCGTCAGGCTTTTCCTTATACATTATTGCAAGCCGCAGGCGACATCTTAACTAAAATATTTTCCCCAAATCCTGTTCTTTGATCCTTCATGAATAAACGAAGCCTCATATGCATAACGGTTGCATGTTGCAATATCTTCCAGGCTCATGCCCAGGACCTCGTATGCGATGCTGTATTCGTTATTCAAATTCGTCTCGAGAACTTCGGGGTCATCCGAGTTGATCGTTACTTTTACGCCCAGGTCGAACAATTGCTTGAGCGGGTGTTCCTCGATGGTCTTCACAGAATTCGTCAGGTAGTTGCTCCACGGGTTGATCTCGAGCGTGATGCCGCATTCCTTGATCAGCTCCACTACCTGCCTATCCTCAATGGCGTGGATGCCGTGCCCGATGCGATCGGGCTGCGTCAATTCGATCGTTTCTTTTACAAAGGAAGCGGGGGTATCTTCGCCGGTGTGGATGGTCACTTTGAGCCCGGCATCCTGGGCTTTCCTCACAGGCGCGACGAAGTCCCGCAGCGGAAAGTCTCTTTCGCTGTCTGCCAGGTCGATGCCTAAAATATGGCCTTTGTGGCGGATGGCCCAATCCACGGTTTTGACGCAGGACGCGGGACCCATGCTGCGTGAAGTAATGGCAATATAGCCGATTGCCATGTCGAATTCTGTCTCGGCGCGTTCCCTGGCACGCAGCAACCCTTCGAGGCAGGCATCCCAGTCGAGGTTGTGCCCGTGGAATGCCCAATCGGGCGAGAAGCGGACTTCGAACAGTTTGATGTTTTGCTTCGCTGAGTCTTCGAACAGCTCCCAGGCGATGCGCTCCACCACCTGTGGAGAGGTGATGCTGTTCTGGAAGATGGCAAAGGCTTCCAGCACGGCTTCCAGGCTGTGCAACTGATCGTAGACCTTAACATGCTTATCCAGCTCACTTGCCTCGTAGGCAGGCAATTGCAGATTGTATTCCTTCGCAATATCGATGATCGTCTGCGTGCGGATCGCGCCTTCGAGGTGGCAATGGATTTCGGTCTTCGGGATGCTGTTGTATTTGGGATCGAAGTTTTTCATAGGATAAGCTCTAGCCGCCGTCCTCGGCGGCGATGGATACCTGAAGATTAGCAGCGCCGGGGACGGCGCTGTGAGCAGAATATATTTATGCTGCTAACTTCAGCACGGTTTGCAGTAAAACATTTGCGCCGTTCACGCAGTCTTTCCATTCCGTGAATTCACGGGCAGAGTGGCTCGCTCCATCTTTCGATGGCACAAAGATCATCCCTACCGGGCACAGGCCATCGAAGGATTGTCCATCATGTCCGGCGCCCGAGGGGATAGACATGTAATTGAATCCCAGATCATCACACGCGCTGCCAAATGTATCTCGAACGTGGTCATCCATGAGAGACGGATCATGCTTACCGAGAGGTTCCACCTTCACTTCCAGGCCAAAACGATGGGCTGCCTCCTGTGCGTGTGCAAGCAGCATGGCGTCCAGTCGCTGGAACTTCTCTTCATCTGCGGAACGGAATTCGAGCGCCACATCCACTTGCGCGGGGACAATATTGAACGCACCCGGCGAAAAATCCATCTTCCCAATATTCACCACGCAATCGCGGAAATCGTGGAGCACCGTATCACGTGCTGCCAGCGCGAACTCGCTTGCTCCCAGTGACGCATCCAGTCGATCATCCATCATTGTGGTCCCGGCATGGTCGGCGCGCCCAAGGAAAGACAAGCGATAGGACCAGATTCCAACGATGGCAGAAACGATGCCAATATGCATGCCCGTTCGTTCGAGGCGTTTGCCCTGTTCGATGTGTAGCTCGAGATAACCGGCCAGCGACTCCTTCGGGCGCGCCGCGCTCAACATGCTTTCGTCAGATAACCCGGCGCGCTTCATCCCTTCGACGAGCGCCTCGCGTCCGCCGCGCGGGGCATGCAGATGGTCAGGGTGCAGACGACCGGCCAGAGCCGCGCTACCGAGCAGCCCCACCAGCGTGCCTTCCTCGTCGGTGAAATCGATCGCCTCCAGATTGAGCTTGAGCGGAAGCCCGGCATCCTTGATCGTTCTCAACACTTCGAAGGCAGCCATCACACCCAGCGCGCCATCGAAGCGCCCGCCATTTGGAACAGAGTCCAGGTGAGAGCCGAGGAGGAGAGTCTGGTCTCGATACGGCGGGCGAGCGCCGCCTACTCGACCACCGCCATCCTGCGCAAGGAAGGCGGAGTGATTCCCGGCGCCATCCGTGCGGAATTCCAGGCCTGCTTTTTCGATCTGTTCACGGAACCATCTGCGAGCCGCGAGATGTGCTTCACTGAACGTGGGACGGTTCACGCCACCATCGCCGGTGGCTCCAATTTGTGCGAGCTCGTCAAAGGCAGTTCGCATCCGGTCCGAATTGATCCGAAGAGTATGCATGGGGTTGGTCATTGTTTCATTTTACTGATAATGAGGAAACGATTCAATGAAATCTACGATTTCTGGAACAGAAAAGAGATTATGCGCGGCGGTTTGCCCGGCTGGTCTGCCTCATGCCATCGTTCGTTGAGTTTTATCAGCTTGAGGCCGCGATCCGCAGCGGCATTCACAAAATCTGAAACGTGATGCACAAAAGCCGGGATCTCGGTCACCCCCTCGTCCCTCCGAAACCGGGCCTTCTTCCCCTCATATTGCCTGAACGGATGGAGCTCATTGACGAGGAACGTTCCTCCTTCTTTCAAGACTCGAGAGGCTTCGGAGAAAATAAAGGAAAGATCCCGAATATGTTCAAGCACCAGGTTGCAGACAAGAAGGTCATAGGCTTCATCGTCACATGGCCAGGTTTGTGTCAGATCCGCAATGGAAAACTTCACATGCCCGGCTTTCACTTTTTCTTTGGCTCGTTCAATCATGCCCTGCGAAAAATCAAGCGCGTGGACCTCCGCCCCGATCTGTGCGAGGAAAACAGTGTTCTTCCCCGTGCCGCATCCAATCTCGAGAATAGAGTCAAATTGCTGGCCGGCAAGCGTCTCCTGCATCACCTGTTGATCGAGATCGCGCGTCAAGTTTTCATCCGTATCGTAAGATGCTGACCAGTCGTTATATGCATTTTGAATGCTCATGATTGCCTCTTAAGTCTTACTTTTGAGAACAGGATGACATTATATCCATATCCCTGGCTGAGACGGCCTGTAGGGTAATTCCTACTCTCAGCCTACACGTTTCGTCTCTGTCTCACGGCTATAAACCATGCTAGGATTAAACGTAATTGGTAGGTGAGAAAGGAGTTGGTTAATGGTAGACAAAAATACAACAACCAGATATGGCTTGTCGATCAATTGGGATTTTGCCAGGCTTGCCTCTGACGAACAGATCGAGCGGGCTGCCAGGGCGCTCGAAGAAAATGGGATTAACACATTGATCGCGCAACATGGGGAGGAAGCGGAGAAAATGGTCTTGGACCTTTTGCCGGAAGGAGCAGAAGTGTTCACCGCTTCCTCGCAAACGCTGGAGCAGCTGGGTATCCCGGCGTCGCTTGAACAATCGGAGCAATATGATCTGGTGCGCGACAAACTGAAGAAAATGGATAAGAAAACCCAGCAGCGCGAGATGGAGGAAATGGGCGCGACGCCCGAATACATCATCGGCAGTGTCCATGCCGTGACGGAGGACGGGCAGATCCTGGTAGCTTCGAATACCGGGAGCCAGTTAGCTCCCTATGCGGCGAGCGCGGCAAATGTGATCTGGGTGGTCGGCGCGCAGAAGATCGTGCGGGATATGGATGAAGCTACGCGCCGCATCGAAGAATACGCCTATCCGCGCGAGGATGAACGCTTGCGCGAAGCCATGGGTGTTCCCAGCGCTGTGAATAAAGTGTTGTGGATCAACAAGGAGATCCGTCCCGGGCGAGTGACGATGATCATTGTGAAAGAGGATCTGGGATATTAAGAAGCAAGGGTTTAAGACAGCCTGCACTCAAAATAAAACGCGACCTTCAGAGAATGCAGGTCGCGTTGCTTTTTAGCGTGGCAGCCCTCGCACCTGAAAGCTTAGCCCATCGACAATCGACTGGATCTCCTCAGGCGCACGGGGATGTTTCTCTGCAGCATGGAACACAACTGTCAGCACAAAAGGACCGCTGTGCTCCTCCACGGGCATCCACGCATAGGTCAGCATAACGCCCGGGCGGCCGTTGACAAGCACAACATGGTGATCATGACTCACCAGCTTTTCCGCCTGCTCGCGCGTGCACAAGGCAATGGCCTGGTTGGGATAGATCTGATTGAACGATTTCGGCACACCGGGATGTTACCACGAGTTATTTAAGATACCGGTCGAAGAACTCGATGGTGCGCTGCATGGCCGCGCTGAAATTATTTGAAATGTTGTGGTTATCGCCTTCGTAGATATAAAGTTCCACAGTCTTATTGGCTTGCACCATTTCATCGTGCAGCATCTGCGAGAATTCCCAGGGCACCACATCGTCTCCCGTTGCATGGTGGATCTGGATGGGTCCGTTCAGATCGCTGACATAGCCGTTTGCGGAGATGGATCTCCAGAAGTCAGGGTTTGATTCCACGGTGCCATAAGACTGTTGCAGCGAATAGACCCACGAGCCTGGTTCGGGTGCAGTGGGCCTTGCACCCCAGTTCCAGCGCGTGAAGAGATCCGGGTAGCGCGCCACCACGCCGGCCCAGATGACGCCTGCTTTGATATCCGCGGCAACCACCATCGAGCGCAGGGTGATGTATCCGCCCATCGAATGGCCCCACATGCCGATCCGGTTGGGGTCGGCATCGGGGTAACGCTTGACAGACGCGACCGCATTCAGCACGTCGATGGAATAATTAGGCTGGGTGTAGATGCCTCCGGGCGTGCCTTCAGACCGGTCGTGACCGCGATAATCCGAGCGGAAGACGATGTAGCCACTGCTTGCGATCTCATTCACGTAGGCCACATAGCGTTCGGTGGTGCGATATTCCGCCGGCGGGATATACCCGTGATTAAAGATGACAACCGGCCAACCGGTGGCTGGCTTCTGCCCATTAGGCACGGTCATCAACGCGTAGATTTTTAGCCCATCGGAAAGATAAGACACATAGTATCGGTTGTAATTTCCACCGGAGTCCAACACCGACTCGATGACGATGTCGCTGCCAGGGTAATCGCGGGAACGCATGGCATCGATCTGGAGCGGGTGCGAAGCCGTCGACACATTGATAGGCGCTATGATTTGAAGGGCAGTCCCGGAGGACTGTGCCGGCGCGTTGGCGTTGACAACGATGGCATTAGGGTTGTTGACGTTGCGGCGCAGGGAAGCGGGATCCGTGGTTTCACAGGCATTCGGTACCAACAAAAGTAAGAGGAACCAGGAATACATTGTTCGTTTCATTTTGACATTCTCGTAAGTTGTTAAAGGGCCGTATAGAGCGGCGGACTAAACGAATTTCGGGCTTGCATTATAGCACATATGTTCTAATACAATGAGCGCCAGAATTCCTGTAATTATTTTGTTTCGAGCCTTGCCAATGAATCAAAACCGGCCAGCGATCGCTGGCCGGTTTTGATTCATTGATCACAGTTCGGCGTGTTTTTACGGAGCCAGTGAGGGGAACGGCGTAGCTATTTTGGCACACCCCACCCCGTTGAAGATGAAGTCATTCACCACCGCGTCATCGAGGCGCACAACGACCCGGGCTGGGAACAGGACACCAGGAGGAATTGTGCAAGTCAGCAAGGATGTATTCACTGGATTGACAGAACAGTTTGTATTCTGGTCGGCAATCTCTACTTCAAGCTCATTCACACTCAGATCCGGGGCTGACTCGACCATCCGGAAATTGATCAGGTTGCTGGCCACGTCGCACATCGACACATCCCCCCTCAGCAGCGGAGGCTGGTCGATGGCGGGCACTTCAACGGTGGCTGTTGCCGCCGTAGTTGTTTCCACAGTGGCTGACGGGGATACCTCTTCCGTGGGGACGTCCGTAGCGGGATCAGTGGTCGCAGCAGCCTCGGGTGCGGTCGGCGTGGCCGGAGATTGTGTTATGGCCGTGGGAAGCGGCTCGTCACAGAACTGGTCGTCGAGCTCATCTTTGGAGGCGGAATACAACGGGGAGGCTTCTGAAAACCCGCCGTCGATCTCCGGCTGCCTCACAGTCCCATCCGGGCATTGATAATAGCACTCGGCAGATTGTTCCCCGCTCAAAAATCCAAAATCGGTGCGGGTCTGGCAGCTCAACCCGTTTGGGGAGATCACTGCCCCGCTCTGATCATAGAACGTGCACATGCTGGTCAAGAGTAAAACCAGTAACGATGCAAACAGCATTATTCTTTTAAACATACGTCTTCTCCCTGGCTCAGTCACGATAATAATGAATAAGTCTTTGTTTGGTGCGGATAGGTCCCGATTATACCCATGCTTGGGAATTGCCTGGCAATGGCCCAAGAGTATGCAATGAAGAAGCTATTTTCAGAGATTGTTCTTTACGAATACCGGGATGTTTGCCTCGGCTATGTTATACACCTGGATTGCCAGCTGCTTTGCAGATTGGCGTCCGTTTCCCTCCGAGATTTCATGCGCGTATTCCAGGACGGCATCCACAATGCAGAGCAGGACTTCGGTGGTGAGATTGGGCACCGCCGGGCTGGCGCTGATCTTTTTCACCCAGTCGGAGATCAGCCCGTATTCCACCTGGCAGGAACGGTCGATCTCCAGGGTGACCTCATTGTGGGTAAAAACGATGCCGCCCCGGATCTCCCCGATCACCCAGTGCCTATCCTTTGGGAGGCGGCGCAGGATGGTCTGGGTGATGGAGTTTTTCTCGGCCAGCCATTGTTTATCGTAGGGCTTTTTGGGGACGCTCTTGAAAGCCTGTTTGCCACCCGTTTCGAAATAATATTTTTCCTGCGTCCATTCTCCATCCTGGCAGATGATCTTGCCACTGTTGAATTTGCTCTCCAGCAGCCAGATGCCGCTCGGCCCCAACAGGAGGACATCGGCATCCAGGTTTCGCCGTACCAGATACTGGTGCAAGGCAATATAGCGGTCCGTCAGGCGGCTCTCGAGGGCCTTTAACAGGGCTTTTTCGCCTTCATCACCATCCCTGCGGATCACGATGGGCGGAGGCTTTAACGCATGCCACCAGCGGTCTGTGATATTGATCAGGATTTGTCCGTCTACAGGTTTGCGGGGCGGGCTCTTTTCAAGATTATGAATCGTTACTTTCTGTGCAATGAATATCCCAACCAACACGAGCGAGAAAAAGAACGCGGCTCCCCAGGAGATAATAACAAACGGTAGAATCGAGGAAAAGAGTGCACAGGTGAACAGGGCGATAAAACCAATGGGGAAAACTATTTTCATCAGTAGATAGCGGTTGCGCTGCGCAGAAATTCTCGCCATCCAGTCCCTGTGTTGATAGTGATGTTTCCTCTTTTCAGCAACTCGTATGGCTCGCGCCCACTGGAGTTCCAGCTTGCGCTGCGCCTTGCGAACGTTCAGATACCCCTCATAGAGGCCGCTCCACACGCTGTCAATTTTTCTCATTTTGCTCACCCTTGAGACGATGGTTCCCGGCGGAATAGCTCTATCTTAACTACTTTTTAGGAGGTCCGCCATGGGTGCGCATATTTCGAGCGGGATACCCTTGGCATCATCCATCACCAGTGACAGGGCATCGTGCTCGCACTTCGTAATGCAGACCCCGCAGCCCATGCACGTTTCGTAGATCACCTGGTTGTGTCCATCCACAACTTCCAGCGCGTGGAATTGACAGTATGGAACGCAGTCGCCGCATCCCATACACAGGTCCTCATCTACCTGCGAGACATAGCCGGAGGAAGCCAGCATGGGCGTCCCGGAGCGGTGGGCCTGCATGGCGCCGCAACAGCAGTCGCAACAATTGCAGATGGCATAGAAGCGTTCGAGCATAGCATCCTTGAAAAAGGCGTGATGGACGTGCCCGCGCTCATCCTCCGCTTTGAGAATGGCGACTGCCTCGTCGGGCGTGATACGCCGCGAGCGGCCGGGATGATGCTCATGTACGAAGCTGGCGAACGGTTCGCCAACGATCAGGCAGACGTCCAGGGGCAGGCAGGGGTTCGGGCGCGCGGACCGGCAGGGGCAATCCATCACAACGATGTGGTCCGGATTGTTCATGATGATAGAGCGGGCGCGTTGATAAGGGATAACCTGCTCCAGATCCTGGATCCTGATCTCTTCGTTGATCGACACAAGCCGTTTGGCGGTCTCCAGCGGGATGGTCTTCCCGTGATACGTATCTGCAAACCCAATTGGAGAGTCGGCCGCTTCGCCCTGTTTCTTTTTCGTGATGAGTTTGTTTGCCCGGCTTCCCAGCGGAGCCAGCCATTTCGCCAGCGGATGTTCCCCCGTGCCGATCCCAATATAGAGGTACGGCCAGCGCGCGTAGATATAACCGTGCAGCAGATCGAAGAATGAATAGCCGGGTATCTTGCGCCCCTCCTTCACGAATTCCTGTGTGGACGGTTTGATGAACCAGTTTTTAAATCCCATGGCCGCCTTCCTTACACTGAAGTGTTTTATTCATCCTACAGGAATTGACCGGCGCAAAAAAGAGACGTTTTTCACTCGTGTTAGGGATAATAATCCCCTTCCTATTCCCCCTCTGTGGAACGGTATTTCGATCAAAATGTAAGATGCTAAACAAAAAGAAACTCATATACCAAAAGGAGAAACAATGAATGCACTGGAATTCCGTTTTGCTTTTTACGCGCGTGACTTCGAGAAGAGCGTCAGCTTTTATCGCGATATGCTGGGCATGAAATACATCGGCGGCTGGGACCGCCCGGACGATAAGGGTGCCCTGCTGTCCGCGGGCGGGACAGGCGTCGTGGAGATCTTTGGCGAGCCAGCGGGAAAGACGTATAAAGGGCCGAATCCGACAGCCGTCAACCTCGCTCTGCGCCTCGAAGACATCTCCGCGGTGGATCACTTTTATGAAGATCTCCTTCAGAAAGGCGCTGAACACGTGCGCGCGCCCAAAGGCTCCTCATGGGGACATTACGCGCTGCGGATCGACGACCCGGATGACATTCCGATTTATGTGTACTGCGAGGTGGCTGAGCCTCTTACCTGATATTCCTTTGAGAAGGCTTTGGTTTGCCATACAAGCATAGATGGGAGCATGAGCATCCTGTGAGAATGGTATCATTCATGCCGATCTCAACAGGAACAGGTGAATATGTCATCGCAGAATACAATACAACATGATCCCTATGCCGCGCTCCGCAGCCGGGATTTTCGACTGCTGCTCACGGGGCGTTTTATTACCGCATTCGGCAACGAGATGCTGACGTTCGCCATCGCCTGGGAATTATGGCTGCGCACCCACGACGCCTTTGCGCTGGGCATGGTGGGACTGATGCAGGTCATCCCGGTCATTTTGCTTTCGTTGCCGGCCGGGCATGTGGCGGATCATTACAACCGCAGACGCATCGTATTGATCGCAGAGCTGTCTCTGGCGCTGTGTGTGCTAGGACTGGGCTGGCTCTCGTACACCCAGGGACCCTTGTATTTAATCTATGCCCTTCTTCTGGGGATCGGAATTGCCCGCGCCTTCAATGACCCGGCCTCTTCGACGCTGCTACCGCAGACGGTTCCGCCGGAACTCTTTTCGAACGCCGCCACGTGGAGCACGTCCACCTGGCACTTCGCCTCCATTGCCGGTCCCGCACTTGCCGGCCTGCTGATCGGCTTCTTCGACTCTGTGACCTTTGTCTACATCTTCGACGCGCTGGCCGCCCTCACCTTTTGTCTCCTGCTGACGATGATCAAAGGCCGGCAGCTTGCCCTGGCAGAGCAATCCGCCACGTGGACGTCCCTGGTCGAGGGTTTCCGGTTCATGCGCAACACGAAGGTGATCCTGGCCGCCATCACCCTGGACATGTTCGCCGTGCTCTTCGGCGGCGCGGTGGCGTTGCTCCCCATCTACGCCACAGACATTCTCAAAGTCGGCCCACAGGGATTAGGCATCCTGCGCGCCGCGCCGTCCGTTGGCGCGCTGCTCATGGCCTTTTTGCTGGCGCACCTGCCGCCCATGAAGAACGCCGGCCGCACGTTATTTTTGGCCGTGACCGGGTTTGGACTGGCGACCATTGTGTTCGGCCTGTCCACCTCATTTCTTTTATCGGTGACCATGCTGGCCTTGCTCGGCGGATTGGATAACATCAGCGTCGTTATTCGCGGCACATTACTGCTCACCCAGACCCCCGACGAAATGCGCGGGCGTATTTCCTCTGTGAACAGTATTTTTATTGGGATATCGAATGAGCTGGGAAGCTTCGAGTCGGGGTTGGCTGCGGCACTGTTTGGTCCCATCACCGCCGTGGTCGCCGGCGGCATCGGGACGATCCTCGTCGTGCTGATCGTGGCGCGCGTCTGGCCTGAAATGAGGCGCTTGAAGACGCTCGCTCCACCCGTCCCTGAGCCTGTTTAATTGTTTCGTGCGTCCGCCGCTACCCTAACACCCGGTAGGCAAAATTGAGCATCAATTCCTGGTGCTCGATCTGCTGCTCCTGCGCCCTCGACCCGTGACCGGCGTTGAACCAGTGGACTTCGATCTGCTTTCCGAGAGATTTCAGTTTTTCTTCATAAACCCGTAACTGCCTGGCAGGAGTACGCGTATCATTTTCCCCCTGGATCACCAGAACGGGCGCTTGAACCTGTTCGGCATACGTAATGGGAGAGCTTTTACGCGTGGCTTCGGGCACTTCCTCGGGTGCGCCGCCAAATAAGGCCCGCTGGTAGCCGCGCAGCGATTCGGACTCATCTTCATACATCGTTTTCCAATCGGCAATCGCAATCCCTGCCATGCCGCCGGCCCACAGCTCCGGGCGACGACCGAGTGCCTGTAGCGTAAGATAGCCTCCATACGAGCCGCCGGTCAGCAGAACGGCGTCCGGTTGGGCAATCTTATTGTCTACGAGCCACTTGTAGGCAGCTGCCATATCCTGAATTTCAAGGTCGCCAAGATTCCCCCAGATGGATTTCTCGAAGGGTTTCCCAAATGTGGTCGAGCCGTGATAGTTGAGGCTAAAAAAAGCAAAGCCATGATCGAGCCAGCATTGTGCTCCTGGCGAAAACAGCGACGACATGACCCAGGTGGGACCACCATGTGTTTCGAAAACAGTGGGCCACGGTCCCTCGCCATCCGGGGTAGCCAACCAGCCTTGAATCGTATCTCCATTTTCAGAGACCAGCGTCACCGATCGAAACGGTTTTCCCTCCGGCGCATCGCCTGCTTTCAACACCTCGCGTTTGAGCGCGCCGGTCTCTTCATCCAGCGCGACCAGACGGGAGGGGTGTGCCGAATCCTCCCAGGTCACCCATATTTCGCCATCGGGAGCAAAAAAGCCCGGCAGGAAGCCGCCCAGGGTTCCCACCGGATGCGCCAGCTTTACGACTGTATGGGTGCTGATCACATAGCGGTAAAGCTGGTATCGTGCCTGATAGATCTGGCAGAGAAGGATCTGCCCGGCATCGTCAGACCAGGCCTGCGGGAGGATGGCGCCGGGAACCTCGCCCAGATGGAGCGGGAATTGCTCCCCGCTCAGGGCATTCCATATCAGCGGGCGTTCGAACCCGGGTTGACTCGACGTGCAGACCAGACGGGCATCACCTTCGAGCGGAGAAAATATTGGGTTTTCTATACTGGCATTTTCTTCCCAGAGCTCGCAGATCGGCTCGCCGGTTTCTATGTCAAGAGACAGGAGCGAAAAATCCAGGCTCTTTGTGCGGTCGGAGGAAGCGACCACCGCGATCTTCCCGTCATACGAGAGCTCGGGACCAGCACTTATGTTCTCGCTCTGATGGATCAACTTTGGCGGTTGACCTTCCCCCTTCACATACATCTTGTACCCTTCCGTAGTGGCCGTCCGAAAGCCTGTGATGTCCCCTCTGCGGTTTTGCGTCGTCATAAATGCGCTGTATGGCGGCAGGTCCGGCGAAATGTCCTCCGCCTCGCCGCCTCCCTCAGAGGCAAACGGGACGCGGACAAAATGACCGATCTCATTCCCATCCTCATCTCTGAGGAAATAGATATGGTTTCCATCGGAGGAAATCATGCCCGCGATCACCCCCGCGGACTGATCCGTCACCTGGGTCAGTTCATCAGTTGAGACATCCCATGCATACAATTGATAAATGCCATCCTTGTTCGTGCAGACCAGGCCCCGCTGAGGATTCTTGTGGGCAGTGACCGCCCAGAATATATCCGCGGTGCGGAACCGCTTGCGCCAGATGGCTTCGGGACGGAGATCCAATGGTTTCATGTTTCCTCCTTAAAGCACGAGACTATTCCCGCTGTTTTGAGCTTTGTATAAATTTTGATCAGGCTGTGGAATTCAGTGTAGCATGTTTGCCCGCTCATTACAATCAGCTTTTTCCGGCCCGCAACAGCACGGATGAAAACCCTGAACGTGCTCGTGCAAAAGCCTGTCTAGCTTCCCCTCGAAAGGGGAAATAAACATTTCGATCTATGCTGCGGACCCGAGACGAGTTTGCGGCTTGATGAATAGAAAATACATTGCCAGCGCGCCGCTGTAAATTAAAACCACCACGTACACGAACAGGTTGAACTGCTTGTCCGGGGGGACCGTGTTGAGCAGGAGCACGAAGGGGACGATGAGCACAAGGTCGTATGCCAGAAAACTCAACAGTTGTCCAATGGCATTATTCCAGCGCGGATAAAGTAATCCATACAGAAAATAAAAGGCATCCCCGATCAGGATGCAGCCGAAGATCACAGACGTATCGGGATTCAAGTTCCAGGGAAAAATGGGCTGGTGTAACACCAGTCCGCCGCCGGCCAGAAGCAGTAAGGCAATGAAAATCACAAACGATGCTTTCACCAGCCACGGTGTAGGCTGTGACTCGCGCAGCGGAATCCTCCGGCTCCACCAGAAGGCGATGGCGCTCACAATCGCAATGACCGCGGACAGTACCCCAAACGGAGTTAAATTAGTGCGCCCATCGCTGAGGGCAAGCTTGAAAAAGTAAATAGACGACATGAATGCGATCACGAAAATATTGAGCGAGCCCGCAGGTAGCGCTCCCAGCTCGCCCGTCCAGCCGACCCACAACGCCGCTGCACTGACCGCCGCCAGGATCGAGCCGACGAACAGATAGGAGTAACGCCCATCCTCCCACGGCCAGAGACTCAGCACCAGCGGCACGCGAAAGATAAACCCGAATGCCAGCGCCATCAGCACCAGCCCGCCAACCAGTGTAAGCGTGCGGAGAGTTTTCATGGGAGTCACCTCGCCTGTTGGTTTTTATACTTAACCCCACTTGTCTGATTGTGCTACGTAGATAAGAGTATTTTGCTTGACTAATTCTGTTGCGAGCCATTCGAGAGATTTCTGTCTTGCTTGCCAGAGATTCATATTGTTATGTGCTCATCTATTACACAGAGCATTATTTGCCTTCGCACGTTGGCAACTTATCTTTCTCCCAATTTTCATATACAGCGGTGAGTCCAAACACCTTTACAGGATTTCATGCTGAAAGGTATGCTCCCTAATTACTTCAAACGAATGCGGCAGTACCTCACCCTCTGCCACCCTGGTCTCTACTTACTAAGGTTTCAGAAACCGAGTCACCACCTTAGCCGGGGTCGCGAGGCGATCCATTGCCGCCTTGAAGCTATAGCTTTTTCTACGTTTTCTATTGCTACCCCTGTTGCCGCTTTTTTCGTTTTTCTTCCTGTTCCTTCTCGAATTTCAGCTGTGCTTCTCTCCGCAGCTTTTGCTTCTCTTCCTGTTCCTGCTCGAGTTTGAGCCGTGCCTGTCTCTGCAATATGTGTTTCTGTTCCTGCTCCTGCTCGAGTTTGAGGCGTGCCTGTCTCTGCAGGATGTGTTTCTGTTCCTGCTCCTGTTCCAGTTTCACCCGTTCCTGTCTGTGCTGTTGTTCTTCCTGCTGATGCTCCAGCTCCAGCTCCAGCCGTTTATCCTGTTGCGGTTTCTGTTTTTGTTCCTGTTCCTGCTCGAGTTTCAACCGTTCCTGCTGGCGCAGTTTCTGTTCCTGCTCCTGTTGCCCCTCCAGTTTCACCCGGTCCTGTCTGTGCGATTTCTCTTCCTCTTGCTGTTCCTGTTCTAGTTTCAGCCGATCCTCTCGGTGTTGTTTCTGCTTCTGTTCCTGTTCCGATTCTTCTGGTTGTTTTTGTGCCATCATGTTTTCCTCTCAAATACGGGTCGTGACCACTTACTTTGTAATAATTATACAGCCCCTTTGACCCTGTCTAAACAAAATGGGACGGCAGACCATCCACCGTCCCAGTCTCCAGTCTCCAATCTCTACAACTTTGGGAACCTCGATACCACCTTCGCGGGCGTCGCCGGGCGATCCATGTTCCCGCCCTGGTGGATGCCAATCGGCGTATCCAGTTTGGTGTAACCCGTCTCCAGATATGCCTGGCCGGTCAGGAAGCGCTCGCTGTCCACGGCGCAGGAGGTCACCCAGCCGATGCGCTGGCCGTTGCCGTTGACCACCGGGTCGCCGTTATGTGCCATACGCACGCGCTGGTCGTCAAAGCGGAAGCGCACCACCACGCCCTTGCGCTCCTGCTCCCGCGCTGCATACGCGTCCCTGCCGATGAACCAGGGCTTATATAACTTGACGTACGAGCCAAACCCACTCTCTCCAACCCCTAAATCCCTATCCCCTTGCTTCCCTGATCCTAGCCCCATCTCGTGGCCGTAGAGCGGGAGGCCTGCCTCTGTGCGCAGGGAGTCGCGCGCACCCAGGCCGATAGGTTTCAGCCCGAACGGCTCGCCTGCTTTCAACAGCGCGTTCCAGAAGTCCGCGGCGCGCTCGGGGTGGACGAACAATTCGAACGCCATCTTTTCGCCTGTGTAGCCCGTGCGCGAGACGATTAAGTTAAAGCCGCCGATCTTTGCGTCGCAAAGTTCCGTTCTCTTCAACTTCATTACCTGTCTACGTGTTTCCGTGTCTACTCCCATGGCGAGCAAAATATCACGGCTCTTGGGGCCTTGGAGCGCAATGTCAACACGCATATCCTCTCCAGCCTTCGGATCGCGTAGGTTGCGGATGTCCGCCTCGTAGCCATAGGTCCGCGCCCAGGGGCGGGCGTTGTCGATCCGCACCGTTCCATCGCGCACGCTCTCGAACCACGTGCGGTCCTTGTCATCATTGGATGCGTTGACCACGACCAGGAACTTATCCCAGCCGCGGCGGTAGACGAGCGTATCGTCGATGACGTCCGCATCAGGGGTGAGGAACTGGCTGTAGAGGGACTCACCAGGTTGCAGCCCACCGCAGTCGTTGGCGCAGATCGTATCGAGGAACGAAGCCGCGTCGCGGCCGCGCACCTCATACACGCCCATGTGCGAGACGTCGAACAGTCCCGCCGCCTGGCGCGTGGCAAGATGCTCCTCCACCACCGACGTGTACCAGACCGGCATGTCCCAGCCGGCGAACGGGACCATCTTGGCGCCCATGGACCTGTGGGTCTCATGCAGCGCCGTGAACTTGACCGGTTCTTCCTGCTCGTCCCACTGGAAGGATGGCAGCGGCTCCTTCTGGACCTCCGAGCCAATCCCGATAAAGTAAGGTTTATCTTCGTTGACGGCTTTCCCAGCGGGAGGCCAGGCGTTCCTGACACGTGGCCTGCGCACCTGCTCTACCACAAACGGACCGGGCATGCGCTTCTCGCTGTAATCTTTTTCGCCGTCCAGCTTGAACGAGGTGTAGCCATCCGAGAGATCCCGCAGCCAGGTCGCCACCAGCGCGGCTTTCTTGACCGGGATCAACAGTTGGTAGGTCTGGTCGTCCACATTGACCAGCGAGCCTTTGATTACACCTTTGGGTGTGGCGATCGTCGTTGCCTGACTCTGTCCTTTCTTCAACGCCGTGAGATCGGAAGATGCCGCGTAATCCAACACCTGCCGGGCGCGTTGACCACTCAATTCGAAGACCGCGTAATCTCTACCTTTGATGGTGTCATCCATGTAATAGAAGTGAGGATAGCCACTCTTCTTGTAGCGATAATCAATGCCCGCTTTCTCTGCCAGCCTTCGAACACGCAACCTGGCATCGTTCAACACATTGAAATCAACTTTGGCGCGGCGGGCGCGTCCCTTGCGCGGAGTGTCTACGGCGTGCGGCGCGCAAGCCAACAAGACATCTGCCATGATGTCGGTCAGCTCGCGCGTCTCTTTTTCCTTGAAGCCGCGCTGTGTGATCCACGGCGTGCCTAGGCGGATGCCGGATGGATCTTTGGAATTCTTATCACCGGGGATCGTGTTGCGATTGACAACGATGCCCACAATATCCAGAATACGCGCGGCCTGATCACCGCTGAGCGCTGTGCCATCGGCACCCGTGACCGTCGTCACGTCTACGTTGACGAGATGGCTATCGGTGCCGCCGAAGGGGACGCGCAGCCCGCGCTGCTTGAACTGGTCTGCCATCGCTTTGGCATTGCGGATCGTTTGCTGCTGCAGCTTTCGAAACTGTTCCGTCTGCGCAAGCTTGAAGGTGAGTGCCAGCGCAGCAAAGACATTGACATGCGGTCCGCCCTGCTCGCCGGGGAATACTGCACTGTCCACTTTCTTTGCGATGGCTGGGTCGGTTGTCAGCAGCACCGCCCCGCGTGGACCATCAAGGCTCTTGTGCGTGGTAGACATGACCACGTGCGCAATGCCAACCGGCGAAGGCACCACCCCCGCCGCGACGAGCCCGCCGATGTGTGAGATATCGGCAAGAAAGTATGCACCGACCTCATCCGCGATCGCGCGGAACTGCTTCCAATCCGGGATCCAGGAATAAGAGGAATATCCGGCAATGATCAGTTTTGGCTTTGCTTCCATGGCCAGCGCGCGAATCTTGTCGTAATCGAGTCTCTCATTTTCATCCACAGTGTAGTGGACGGCCTTGAACCACTTCCCCGAGCGGTTGACCGACGAGCCGTGCGAGAGGTGACCGCCGTGCAGCAGGTTGAGTCCCATGATGGTTTCACCAAGAGGGACCAATGCCTGGTAGACCGCATTGTTAGCAGGTGCACCGGAAAGCGCCTGCACATTGACATAGATCTGGTCGGCGCTGAAGCCGTTGGCGGCGAAGGTCTCGGCGGCGCGGCGGCGGGCCAGCGCCTCGATCACGTCTGCATATTCCACACCCTTGTAGTAGCGCGGGTCGCCATTGCGGCGGTAATCCCCTAAACGCGCCGGATAATCGAGAATCTCTTCTTCGGTCATCCAGCGCGTCTCTTCTTCAGGGTAGCCCTCGGCGTAAATATTCTGGAATGCGGAACTCAGCGCCTCGCGTACCGCCAGCGGTGCGGTCGATTCGCTCGGGATCAGGATCAACTTCCGGGCCTGTCGCTCAGCCTCCAGCTGGGTTAGTTCGAAAACGTCCCGATCGAGCCTGGCGAGGCTGCCGCGGAATAGATAATCAGCCATGTGAGAATCTCCTTGTGAGAGTGGGGTTTTGAATTTGTCAGATAATTTCATTTTAGACCGGCCGGAGAAGAGGGTCAAGTGAGAAATAGCATATCTAAAATGTACAGGGTTTGTCTGAAATGCGTAACCAACGTAACGTTGTAATCGCACCCGGTTTTTGCTATGATGTTTATGGAGGGACGAGAATGAAGTGCATAGTCTCCATTGTTGTACTGGCCATGGTTTTAGTTGTATGGGGTGGACTTGCATGTAGCCCGAGGGAGGCAACGCCGGCTGTCTTCACGGATCCAGAGGAATGGTCCCCACCGGTCTTCCCCGGCGCAGTGCGAGATGAGCAAATCCAGGTAAACATGACGGCTGTTGCTGCTACGCCTGAAGGCCTGGATGAAACGGCCTGCATCTGTTTTGGCTTCCCCGTTCACAATGCGGTCTTCCATGCGTATCGCTCGGATGGCGACACGCAGGAGATCATGGACTTTTATGCTGAGGAAATGGCCGCTCAGGGTTGGAAGGAAGTTGCCAACGATACCTCAGAGGCGACGCTGCCTCATCGGATCTGGCAGCATGGAACAAACGGTCCAATGGTTGCCTATCTGATGGTCGCCCCTATGGAAGATGGCAGGACGCTGATCTATCTCTCCGCGGCGGAGAGCGATACGCCCCAGGAAGTGATTGAAGAATAAAGTTCGCAGATGTAGGGCACGGCATCTGCCGTATCCTACAATCCCATTGCAATGCACTAATCATCACATGCAAACTCAAGATCGGTCGCGGCGGGTGACGGCGTGGTGTTGATCAACAGGTTTGGGTCAGGCCATGTTCCCTGCTGGAAGTGGTCGATGTAATCGCGCAGCACTTCATAATCAGCTTCGAGAATGGATGTCGTTGCCTTTAATTGCAGATCATACACCTTGGCGCCTTTGAACGTCTCCATCGGGAAACTGGCGAAGACAACATTCGTCCCGCTCATCTGCGAGGCGAGGCAGGCCAGCTGGTTGATCTGCTCAAGGCTGAGATCTGTCTGCACGTACTGCCGGAAATCTTTAACCAGCTGAGGAATGGCAGGAACAACAGCGGGACTCAACAACTTCTTACGCAAGGCGCACATGACGATGTTCTGGTTTTCGGCGCGGCTGAAGGTATGATACTGACGGATGCGCGCGATCCAGAGCGCGGTCTCGCCGTCGATGTGATGCTGCCCTTCGGGAATGGCAAAGCCCTTAGGGTTATCTTTTGACCTTACACTGATCTCATAAGGCAGGTACACATCGATCCCGCCGACCGCATCTACGATGGCTTCGAAGGTCCGCATATTGACGGCCAGATAATGGTCGGGGCGCGCGCCGAAGTTGAGGTTCAACGTGCGCGCTAGCAGGCCCGGTCCTTCGCCGGGGCCGTCATAATAGCTCAATCCTTTGTTGCCATATAAATACGCCTGATTCAGCTTGCCCTGCGTAATGTTGTAATGGTCAGAAATTTCAGGGATCTCGACCCACAAATCGCGCGGCACCTCCAAAATTCCGACGCGGGCATTGACAAAGTCCACGCGCACGAGGCGGATCACATCGGCCAACCCATACAGATAATGATCGCCGCGCGCATCCGAACCGATAGCGAGAATATTCATCACGGTGGGTCCGCCGCAGAGAGGCTGAGGCGTCGCGGTTTGTGAAGCGGTCGGTTGAACCTGTGTAGCGGTTTTCTCCAACAGGACTTCTTCCGTTGGAAAGGTTGTGAGTATCGGAGCGGGCTGTGTAAAAGTGGGCAATTCGAGCGCCGGACCAAGCGGCTGACGATAGAGTTTGGAAAATGCCATGCCGGAGGCGATAAACACGAGAAGAATACTGCCAAAGATTGTTTGCTTTTTGAATGCCATACTGAAATCCTCCTAGCATAAGACGGAAGTATGAAGAATAAAGTTCGCGAACCGTACAACGTGAAAAGAATACGGGCGTAAATTGGATAAAAGTTTGAGGATATAATTCCCGAACTCGCTCCGGGACTTTGACAGCAGCCTGCTGATATTCAATTTGCAATTGTGCTATGTTTATTTTTTTGAGTAGGCCGCAAGCCGGCCTGATTACTGTCGAGAGGTGTATCGCTTGGGACGTCGAGTCAAGGGGTCATCGATTGAGTATAGGTCAAGAAGGAAGAAGAGATGGAAAGATTTCTAAAATCTCCCATTGAGCACATGCTCTTTGAGAACCATCCTCTACCTCTATGGATTTACGACCTAACGACGCTGGCTTTTCTAGCGGTCAATGACGCGGCTGTTAAAAAGTATGGTTACACGCGCCAGGAATTCCTTGAGATGACGCTGATGGATATCCGCCCGCCTGATGAGGTACCGCGGCTCCTGGAAGACGTTACCCGGGAGCGTCCCAGTCTGCAGCACTCAGGCATTTGGCGTCACCGGCTGAAGGATGGGACAGCGATCGATGTCGAGGTCACCTCCCATACCATGAACATTGACGGAAGGAACGTAGCCCTCGTCCTGGCCCAAGATGTAACGCAGCATAAACGCGTGGAACAGGAGGCTGCGCTGCATCAGAACCGTCTGATGGCGTTTGTCGATGCAGCCATGGACGCCGTGATCAGCATCGACAGCCAGCACAGGATCATGCTCTTCAACCCGGCCGCCGAAAAAATGTTCGGGTACGAAGAGTCAGAGATCCTCGGGCGGCCCTTGAATCTCCTGCTGCCGGAACGACAGCGCGCCGATCATACAAGATTCATCGACCTTTTTGGCGGGATAGGAGCCACCAATCGCAGTATGGGGAATCTTGGGGAGGTCCGGGGGCGAAGGAGGAGCGGAGAGGAGTTTCCCATTGAAGCTTCCATCTCCCAGACCAACGTGGGCGGAGAAAAGAACTTCACAGCGATCCTGCGGGATGTCAGTGAGCGCAAGCAGTCTGAGATGGTCCTGCGCGAGAGCGAGGAGAAATATCGCACCCTGGTCGAGAATGCCAACGATGGCATCGCCATCATCCAAAACGGCAGGGTGGTCTATGTAAACCGCCGTTTGGCCGAAATGAGAGGCGAGGAGGCCTCAGAGATGGTCGGCCAGCGCTTCGATAAATATATGCACCCGCATGAGAAGAAGCGCATCTTTGAACGCTACCGGCGGCGCTGGGCCGGCGAGCCTATGCCTATTGTTTTTGAAACCGTGCTCCTGCAGAAGGGAGATACGAATGTCAGTGTAGAGATCACCGCAGGGCTGATTTCCTATCAGGGGGCGCCTGCTGAAATCGTCATTATCCGCGACATCACGGAACGCAAGGCCGCTGAACAGGCATTGCAGAGACAGTTGCAGGAAATGATTGCCTTGAACTCCGTGGCGACCGCAGGAGCCAAGGCAACCGATATCGATGAGCTCATCCGCAGCGTAACGGACGTTATTGCGAAAATGGTCTACCCGGACAATTGCGGTGTACTGCTCGTCAGCGAAGATCTGCAAACATATTGCCCTCATCCGTCGTATTGGGGCATCGATCTGGAAGCCACAGGCAGAACTTATCAAGTCTCTGAAGGCGTGGTGGGAAAAGTCATCGCAAGTGGCCAGCTCATTCGGATCGACGATGTGCATCAGGAAGCTGCTTATCTCCAAGTAACACCCGGTATCCGCTCCGAGATCTGCGTGCCGGTCTTCGTCAATGGAACAATCTTCGGATGTCTCAATGCCGAGAGCAGGCAGCCAAACGCATTTACGGAACACGATGAGCGCCTGTTGAAAACTGTTGCAGATAGCCTGGCGACCGCCATTGAAAAGATCCTGCTCCTGCAAACAGAAAAGCGTCGCCGCGAGGAAGTAGAGATCCTCTACAATACAACCCGTAATCTGGTCATCGAGCGGGACCTTGCCAAATTGCTCTACCTTATTGTGGAAAAAGCCGTAGCGATGATGAAGGCCTCGGGCGGAGGCTTGTATCTGTCTGAGCCCGAGCAGCGCCAGGTACGTTGCGTGGTCAGCTACAATACCGTAGGCGATTACACCGGCACGGTGCTCAAGTATGGGGAAGGCGCGGCCGGGTTGGTTGCAGAGACAGGCGAACCCCTTATTGTGGAGGATTATCGCACCTGGCAGGGGCGCGCAGCCACTTTTGAACAGGATCAATCCTTCGTTTCTCTCCTGAGTGTGCCTCTCCGCTGGCAGGGTCTTGTCATTGGTGTTCTTAACATTCACGAAAACAAGGGGCCGCGTCCCTTCACGGCGGAAGATGTGCAGATCATCAGGCACTTTGCCAACCATGCGGCCCTTGCCGTCCAGAATGCCCGCTTGTTCGAGACGGAACAACGCCGCCGCCAGGAGGCAGAGACTCTGCGTGAAACGACTCTCGCGCTTACGTACTCCATGGAACTGGGGAAATTATATGAGGTCATTCTGGATTCTCTGCAGAAATTGATCCCTTATGACGCCGCATCGATTGAGCTTCTGGATCAAGACTATTTCGAAATGGTCGCCGGGCGCAATTTGCCGAATGCCGAATACGTGATTGGCTTTCGATATCGCTATTCAAAAGAGCACTGGGGGCAGCTCGATAAAATTCGAGGCCCGGTGATCACTCCTGACGTTCGTGAAGATGATCGCTTCGTTAAGTTGAAAGGGTCAGAATACATACGCGGCTGGATGGGAATTCCCTTATTCGCACGCGATAAGCTGATCGGTTTTCTCAATCTTTACAGTCGTACGATCGGATTCTATAAGCAATCCTCTGCAGCGATCGCTCAAACCTTTGGAAGCCAGGCCGCCATTGCGATCGACAACGCTCTCCTGTTGAATGATCTGCAGATCTCCAATGCAGAGCTGGTGCTGGCGTACGATACCACCCTGGAAGGCTGGGCGAAGGCCCTCGAATTGCGCGACAAAGAGACCGAAGGCCACAGTCGCCGCGTCACCGATTTGACCCTGTACCTGGCTAAGCAATTCGGGATTTCCGGCCCGGCCCTGACGCACATCCGCCGCGGCGTTCTGCTGCACGATATCGGCAAGATGGGTGTTCCGGACCACATCCTTAAAAAGGCAGCACCCTTAACACCAAGGGAATGGGAGGAAATGCGTAAGCATCCACAATATGCGCATGACCTGCTGCACTCGATCCCATTTTTGCGCCAGGCGCTCGATATCCCTTACTGCCATCATGAACGCTGGGACGGGAACGGGTATCCACGTGGGCTCAGAGGCGAACAGATCCCTCTGGCAGCGCGCATCTTTGCTGTGATCGATGTGTGGGATGCCCTGTCTCATGATCGTCCGTATCGAAAGGCCTGGCCACAGGACATAATAATTTCCTACCTGGAAGAGCAAAGCGGCATTTTGTTTGACCCCATGGTTGTGCAAGAGTTCCTGAAAGTCAGACGCCCGAAAGGTAACTCAGATCTGCCTTAGTTAAAGCGACAGGCTTGTTCCTGATATTCTGGGAACAAGCCCACCTGCCCACCGATCATTGCGAGGGCGGTGTCTGCATAGGGATTGCGATGTCTGTGATGCGGCTGCTATGTCTGTGATGGGCTGTGATGTCGATAATGAGGCGACGATGTCTACGATGAAACTGCCATGTCTAAGAGGAAGCCGTAGTGTCTATATTGTGCTGTGAAGTCTGCGATGGGGGGACAGTGTCTGCGTTGAGGGAATAATGCGCCCTCGCAATGATGAACACATTATCGCTCCAAACCCTGGTTTTGAGTCTTTACGAACAGCTTACAACTGAAAAAAACATTCAAATTTGCAAGGTCATTAATGGGGCTTCTCCACCTGTAGCGGCTTTCAATCCACACAATTTTCCCACAAGCTTTTCACAAGTACATGACACTCTCCCGATAAGATTTGTGCAGGTTGGATGTGATCCAGCCAATTCACAAAATGGAGATGAAACCATGAAAAATAAAATGTCTGTTTTGATCGGCGGATTATTGGTTGCGTTGCTGGTCATCGGTGTCGTGGGTGCGACAGCTGTCTACGCACAGAGTCCGTCCGGTGCCCAGTTCCACGGACGTGGTCCGGGTGGCGGGAGAGGGCTGGGCGGCGAAGCTCTACAAGCTGCCGCGCAAGTGCTGGGCATGACAACCGATGAGTTGATCGATGCATTACAGGGTGGGCAAACGCTCGAAGAGATCGCCGAGGCACAGGGAGTGGAACTCGAAGCAGTCCAGGAGGCGATCCAGGCTGTTCATGAAACGGCAATGCGCGAGCGCATCCAGCAGGCCGTGGACGAGGGCGCGATCACCCAGGAGCACGCCGATTGGCTGCTGGAAGGACTGGAGAAAGGCTTCCTCGGCGGCCCGGGCGGATTTGGCTTTGGCGGTCGGCATGGAGGTGGGCTTGGTCCCACACCTGAGCAGACTCCTACCGCTCAACCAACCCAGGAAAGCAGCGGCTGATATCGACAGATCGTTTGAGTTGGAAATAATATAAAAATGGGCAAGGTGTAATAAGCACCTTGCCCATTTTCATTATAAATCCTCATCTTAACATTTGAAGTGCATCGACCTCACAGTCCGCATCGGAAAGAGAAGTGACACGCATCTGCGTGATCGCATCTCCAACCGATCCGCCCTGGGCGATTGCAGCGGCATCCATATCGATTGCGATGCCGGTATTCAACGGGGCGACACCGGCCAGTAAACTCTTATTCACCGGGAATCCGTCAGGTTCCGAGTTACCGTTACTGTAATTGGCATTCATATCTGCGGTCCCATCTCCCCAATGATAGATCGCATACCAGAGACCGGTTGTATCATCATATATCTCGATCAAGACAGCACCCAGATGAATCTTGTCCGCCGAGCTGTTTTCTTCTTTTTCATAATAGACCATATCGAAAAACGTTGAGTCTCCATCCAGTGTAAATCCACTCAAATCAAATACGACCGAAGTTCCATTTGCGAGAGTTGTTGTGTTTCCGTCGGCCCCGCCGAAATCAGGCTCAATAAGGTCTGGTGGAGTGGGGGAGATAGGTGTTGTAGTTGGCGTCAGAGTATAGGTCTCTGTTGGTGTTAAGGAGGAGGTTGCTGTTGGCGTCGAGGTATACGTTACTGTGGGGAGATTCGTATTCTTAGGCTTTGGTGTCGAAGATGGATTCCAAAATAGAGGGACAGAGGTGTTGGTGGGGCTTGTTGTCAGCACGATTGTATTGGTGACAAGCACAACTGCCGTCCGCGTCGAGGGGATAGTATCTGTCCATTGAGGCAGAGGTGTCCCCGTGATAAATGCAGCCCCCGGCGTGAGAAACAGATTTGCCCAGCCAGGCTGCGTCAGAATAGAGGGATTCACGGGCTCAACAAATCCCTCCGGCTTGCGGGTGAGGAAATCGCTGTCAGGATCGATTTTCGACTCCATATCGGCGGCCAGTTCCCAGCGTGGAGAGAAGCGTAGTGCCCACTGTGCCGCGGCGATCACACACAGGAACCCGACCACAAGGATCATGGGGATGATGATCCACTCATGCCGTTCGCGCTCAATGGCTTTCATAGCTGTTTCCATTGACCGGTAATCTCAAAAACACCGTGGTGCCAGGATAGGTTGTTTCGTTATGTCCCGGGCTTTCCAGCCAGATGCGTCCACGATGCGCGTTCACAATGCCCCGTGCGATCGCCAGCCCGAGCCCGGGTCCGCCGCCCTTGAATTTCGTTTTGCCTGAGGAGTGCAGGAGCACGTCGCCTGTTTGGTAAAACTTTTCGAAGACCAGTTGCTGATTGCCCGGGTCGATGCCGATGCCTGTATCGTGGATCACGACCTCGATCTCGGGCGAGCGGCCATTCTCAATGACCCGGCCGCGGATCACGATGCTGCCGCCATCGGGCGTATATTTGATGGCATTACCGATCACGTGAGAAAAGACTTTGTACAGCAGCTCTTCATCTGCGCAGATGCGCGGCAGGTCGGCCAGCGCTGTAATGTTCAAGGCAATGTTGCGTTCCTCTAAAGCGCATTCAAAGGTCTGCCGGACCTTTTCCACGACAAAGTCAACCCGCATTTCCTCGGGCATGATCTCCAATTGATTCGTGTCAATGCGTGAGATATCCACCATGCTGCTGATGATCTCGGCCATGCGACTTGAGCCATCCAGAATTCCGGCTGTATATTGCAGAAATTCCGCATTCTCTTTAGACTTCATCTTGATCATCTGGGCGTATCCCTGGACAAGGGTCAGGGGTGTGCGCAGCTCATGCGCCGCGACCTGTATGAAACGCATCTTGGTTCGGTCCATTTGCTCGAGGATCCGATTTGTCTTCTCGAGCTCCAGGGTTCGCTGTTGCAGATTCGTCGTCATCTCGTCGAACGTGGTGGCCAGCACGCCGATCTCATCCTGACTCTTGATTTCAGTGCGTATGGTCAGATCCCCACTTGCCACAGCGCGGGACGTGCGTACCAGTTTGGATAACGGGTTGATGATCAGACGCGCCACTGAGTAGCCGATCAGAATGACGGCGATCATCGCGGCGGAATACAAGATCACATAATAATTACGGTTGATAGCGCCGGATTGAACGACAAAGTCCAAGGGCAGCACAACGGCGAAGACACCAATCCGGTCATCCCCCACCTGAAGCGGACCGCGTGCCAGGCTATAGGAGCGGCCATCCGCAGAAATAGTTTCCCCTTCCACCGTGTTGTCCTGCGAGATGATTTCACGATACAGTTCAGCGGGAATGGAAATGGTTCGCAGGAACAATGCCTGTGTATCCTGACTTCCCAGCGAGGATGCAATGGCTTGCCCGTCTTCTTCGTAGATGATCACGTCCGCGAGAGATGTGCTTTCCAGGGATGTCAGAAGCGTATCCAGAGAGGTTCCCACCACGACGACGCCAACCACTTGATTTTCTGACGCCACAGGAATCGTGCTGAAATAATAGTACCGCCCATCCACCGGGTCGAGTGCGAGAGCGCGTTGTGGCAGGCTGTCGGGATTATGCTCTGCCAACAGTTTTTCGACGATAGGCAACGTGGATGTGCGGCCCGGTTGGCTGACATCCATGATCGTCCCGTTGAACTGTTTGATGAGATGGACCGATTCGCGACCTTCGATATCGAATACCAGGAGACTCTCGACATTCAATCCCCCTGCGGCCGGTTTTGCTAAATCAGTGACTTGTTCGCTATCCCCGGTGTACAGCGCTTCAGTCAATCCGCGCGTATGAGCAATGATACGCGCAGATTCGAGATGTTTGATCTCCTGCCTGGCCATCGTATCGGAAACCACCCGGCCTGCCTCCAGTAATTGATTCGAAAGACGCTCACTCAATGAGCTGGAGACCAGGCGTGTGACAACGTAAGCACCCGTCACAGCAACGATGAGAGTGAGCAATAGATAGGGTAGGATGACTTTGAAGCGGATGCTCACATAGAGTCCTTTTCCCGGCCAGAATGCAGTGTTAGCATTATATAGAGCAGAATAAGAAAACATTGCAACTGTGTGTTTTTGATAGCAATTTAAAAGGTAACTATCTTTTCTGTAATGCAGAATTTAAGCAACAATCAGAATAGGTTACACCTGAACAAGAACTCCTGTGCTACACATGCTTGACTCTCCTCTTGCTGGAGGGTGTATAAGAACGATGGAGGCCTTCAGATGATCCGGATCGGAGACTTTTCCAAACTCAGCCGCGTGTCTGTTAAGACGCTGCGTTTCTACGATGAGATGGGCCTGCTCAAGCCTGTTGAGGTAGACCGCTTCACCAGCTACCGCTATTACGAGTTCGACCAGCTGCCGCGCCTGTATCGTATTCTCGCCCTCAAAGACCTGGGCTTTTCCCTCGAGGAGATCGGCCATCTCCTGGAGGGCGGCCTGCCCACCGAGCAAATGCGCGGAATGCTGAAGCTGCGTCAGGCAGAGATCAGGCAGCGGGTGGAGGAAGAAACGGAACGCCTGGAGCGCGTGGATATCTGGCTGAGACAAATCGAACAGGAGGAATGCATGTCGAAATATGATGTGGTGATGAAGAAAGTGGAACCGATCAAGATCGCTTCCGTGCGCGGGGTGGTGGCAAAGCCCAATGAACAGGGTCCGTTATGGGAAGAGTTGGGAAACTATCTGGCTGAACAGCACGTCCGGCCCACGGGCCCTTGCTTTGCACTCTATCACGACGAGGAACACAAGGATCGCGATTGGGATATCGAGGTCTGTGAGCCCATTACGGATGGGCTGGCTCCAGCTAAACAAGTCAATGTGTATGAATTGCCGGCGTTCGATACGATGGCCTGTGTGGTCCATGCCGGACCGTTCGTCACGATCGGGGAGGCGTATGATGCGGTTCTTAAATGGGTGGATGAAAATAAGTATCAGATCGTGGGGCCGTGCCGCGAAATTTATCTCCGCACCCCGCAGCCGGACGGCAACCAGAACGACCCCGGCACGGTGAGCGAGATCCAGTTCCCGGTGGAGAAGGCATAGCAGGGTTAAGCAAAAAAAGAGTGACGCAACAGCGTCACTCTTTTTATTCTGTGGGCGCTAAGGGACTCGAACCCCTGACCCCTTCCGTGTAAAGGAAGTGCTCTAACCAACTGAGCTAAGCGCCCGCACGTGTGCGCATTATACCGCGATTAACTGACCGTTTTTTAGAATTGTGCTACACTTTTACCTTAAACGTTCACCATTTGAACATTAAACCGTTATGGAGGGAACATGCGCATTGTGCGTTATGAAACCGGGGATGGCAAAAAGGCCAGGTACGGCTGGCTGCTGGGCGAGAAAGTGGGCGAGATCGGTGGGAATGCCTTCGGGCGCTATCGTCGCAAGGAGGCAGAAACGCCGCTGGCAGATGTAAAGCTGTTGGCCCCCTGTGAGCCGAGCAAGATCATCTGCGTGGGACGCAACTACGTGGAACACGCCAAGGAATTGGGCAATGAAGTGCCCAAGGTTCCACTCATCTTCTTGAAGCCACCCTCTTCCATTATTTCGAATGGCGATACGGTCATCCTGCCGCCCCAGTCCGCACAGGTGGAACACGAGGGCGAATTGGTCGTTGTAATTGGTAAGCGCGGACGGAACATTACTGCCGAAAATGCCAGGAAACATATCCTGGGGTACACCATCGGCAACGACGTGACCGCCCGCGACCTGCAGCGCATCGACGACCAGTGGACGCGCGCCAAAGGCTTCGATACCTTCTGTTCCTTTGGCCCCTGGATCGACACCGAATTTGACCCTGCTGATGCCGTCCTGACCTGCCGCGTAAATGGGCAGATGAGACAAATGGCCTCCACGCGCGACATGGTGTTCAACGTCCCGACGTTGATCGCCTATGCTTCCTCCGTCATGACCCTTGAGCCCGGTGATCTTCTTTTCACTGGCACTCCCTCAGGAGTGGGCGAGTTGAAGAACGGCGATGAAGTTGTCGTGGAGATAGAAGGATTGGGAGTTTTGAGGAACCCGGTCCGCAAGGAGTGATCTGATTACGTTTCGTCTTAAAGTAAATACAAGAGTATTTCTATTGGCTGCTACTTTAGCATTTTTTCTTCTCTCGTGTTCGTCTGAACAAAGCTCGCCTGAGCCAACTGCAACTCCACAACCCACCAGTACGCTTACATCCACGCCTTCTCCTTCGCCGGTTCCATTTACCCGGTATGGCGAGACGTTGAACAACGTCACGTATTGCACCAGGGACGGTTCGCCCCAGAACATGGATGTCTATTTCCCGGAGGCGGGCGGACCCTGGCCTGCGCTTGTCTATGTGCACGGCGGGGCGTGGATGCATGGGGATAAAGCGGAAGCTGCCATGTTTGCCCGGGGGATGACGGCGCAGGGATACCTGGTGGTTTCCCTCAACTACCGTTTGTACCCCGCAGGAAGATATCCGGCCATGATCCAGGATGTTAAATGTGCCATCCGCTCGCTGCGCGCCCATGCAGGCGAGTACAACCTGGATCCCAATCGTATTGGCGCCATGGGCGCAAGCGCGGGCGGACACCTTGTCTCCTTGCTGGGCACCTCAGACGCCAACTCGGAATGGGATGTGGGGGAATACCTCGAACAGTCCAGCCGTGTGCAAGCGGTGGTCGCCATGGCTCCGGTCATGGATTTGACCCGAAGTTTTCCGAATGCCGATATCGAGTTGATGAGGCAGGTGGGGTTTGGCGAGGATAATATTGTGCAGGCAAGCCCCATCACACATGTGACACCAGACGATCCGCCGTTCCTCCTGATCCACGGTGACCGGGATGAGCTGGTTCCCGTGGAGCAATCACAGCTGATGTACGACCGGCTGATACAGGCAAATGTGCCCGCGCAGCTGGTGATCGTGAAGAATGCCCGGCATTCCATGTCGGCGCCAAGTGGTTCAGCCACGCCGACGCTGGCGGAGATCAATCAGATCATTCAGGATTTTCTTGCAACATATCTAAAGTAAAAAACGAGCCGGGCTTAAGAGCAGGTAAGAACTAGCTATATGACTAGGGGAATTTGATTGACAGTTTGCTTTCGTCAAGATAATATTTCGATATCAAACTATTTGACGTCAAAAGAGATTTGATATGCCCACCCATTTCACCGGTTCCCCCGCAGAGATGCGCACACTCAATACCTTTATCAAGCTGACCCGCTGTACCAATTCCGTTATGGCGCGCCTGGCAGCGCGGAATAGTATTGACAACCTGACGTATTCACAGTTTGCCGTGCTGGAGGCCTTGTATCACCTGGGTCCTATGACGCAGGGAGAGATCGGCCAGAAAGTCTTGAAAAGTGGAAGCAATATGACAACGGTCATCGACAATCTGGAACGCGATGGACTGGTCCGCAGGGAACGCGACGCGAACGATCGGCGGGTGATCCATGTCCATTTGACGGAGACAGGCTCGGGCAAGGTGGAGGCGGTGCTCCCGGGTCATATCGCGGCGTTGGTGGAAGAGTTCGGTGTCCTCTCCGCAACGGAGCAGGAGACCCTGGGCAAGCTGTGCAAGAAACTGGGCAAGGGACGGAGGTCCGAATGAGCGTGCGCGGCGCGCAGACGCGGATTACGGCGGCAGTCGCATCTTGGCCAGGTGTGGCGGTTCAACCGCATCGCTTCGGCGGTGAGGAGTATGTGATCGGTAAACGCGAGATCGGTCACATCCACGGCGATCATTTGGTCGATATCCCGTTCCCGAAAAAAGTGCGCGATCAGATCGTTGCCACAGGACGCGCGCAGCCTCATCATATTTTGCCTGAGACGGGCTGGGTGAGTTTTTACTTGCGGCAAGAATCCGATGTGGAGCAGGCGATTGCTCTACTGCGTGAAAGTTACGACATCGCAGTGAAACAGAAATCGAAAACCATAGAGGTTCATCATGAATGAAACTGTAAATCTTCACAAATTGCTCTGGCCTGCTCCACTGGCGATTTTGGGAGCAGGAATCGTAAATCTGATTTGGTACTACATCGCAGGCGCATTATTTCCTGAGAGTGTGGCAGCAGCAATGCCGGTGGTCAATGCGATGTCAGCATTGATTTCCACGATTGCGTATTGGGTGATCGGGTTGATCCTGTTTATGCTTGTGGCACGCTTCTCGAAAAAGCCTATTACACATTTTACTTATCTTGCGATCACAGCGTTAGTCGTTTCGTTTGTCCTTCCTTTCCTGGCAGCCAACGGAACATTGCCTGAGGGTGCGACCCTGGATTTGACCATGATTCTTATTCTGATCGTCATGCATGTCATTGCAGCGGCTGTGGCGTTGCCGCTCATCTTGAAGTGGGTTCGACAATAATCATTAAAAGTTGAAGAGGAAAACAAAATGAACAATAGAATTATTGCAGTCACCGGTGCAACCGGGCAACAGGGTGGAGCTGTGGCAAGAAAACTTTTGCAGGATGGCTGGAAGGTCCGCGCGCTGACCCGAGACATCGATAAACCTGCCGCGCAGGAACTAGCTTCCCTTGGCGCCGAGGTCGTCGCCGGCGATCTGGACAACCGCGCCGAACTGGATGCCGCATTTCAGGGTGCGTACGGTGTCTTCAGCGTTCAGAATTTCTGGCTTCCGAATGTCGGTTTTGAAGGGGAGATCCGGCAGGGGCAGAATGTGGCCGATACGGCCAAAGCGGCGGGCGTAAAGCATCTTGTATATTCTTCCGTGGGCGCGGCGCACCGCGGCATGGGACAGAAGCACTTCGAGAGCAAATGGATCATCGAGCAGCACATTCACTCGCTTGGCATTCCGTACACGATTTTGCGTCCTGTAGCTTTCTTCGATAACTTCAATTGGGAGCGTGCTGTTATTCTCAACGGTACATTCAATGCTATTGGGTTACGTCCTGAGAAGGAGCGTCAATTGATTGCTGTGGAAGATATTGGAGTCTTTACGGCGCTTGCATTTGCCAACCCGGAAGGGTATGCTGGCAACACAATTGAGCTGGCTGGTGACGCGCTGACCGAATCTCAGCTCGCAGACACCTTTGCAAAAGTGATCGGACGACCTGTCAAACTCGTGACGCCGACCGGAGGCGGTGGACGTAGGACGGATGAAGAAATGACCGCCATGTTCGCCTTCTTCAATGGCGAAGCCTACGATGCGGATATCCCTGCCTTGCGCAAACTCCACCC
>DATHTL010000134.1:0-42056 GCA_035463255.1 Anaerolineales bacterium
ATTCCACAGGATCCACTGCATCTGCTCCGCGCTCCCCCTGAGGTTGCTGCATCACGTGCACCAGTGTGACACGGGCGTTGCCCACCGGAGCAACCGCCACGACATGCGGCAAAACACATTCGGCCAATGTAGAGCCGTCCAGAGGGACAAGAAGATGATTGATCACGCCAGCCTCCATAAATCTAAGATGTTTTCTGCAATGAGCGCGGTGATGTATCGAAACTCAGTTCCCCGTTCCATAAATTATATTACAGAAACCTTGCAGTTGATTAAAGGGCGGGTTTTCCCTTAATACTCCATCATCGCGAATGGAGCCACGGAATTACAAAGGTTTTTGGCCCAAACGCCCTCGCGATGACATATTGTTCAGGCGTTGCCTGTACGATCAAAGCATGCATCGCTCTTAGAGCCAGGAAAGTGATAATATCGGGGTGCGGCCTCACCGTGCTTTTACAAATGGAGGAGATTATGAGACACCTGAAGATTGCGCCCGTGGCGCACGACGAATATCGCGACCGCCATATGCCTCTCATAGGTCAGCAAGAGATGGAATGACCAGCCTGACGTAGCAACTCCTGATCACCAGTTATCGGTAACGCCTCCCTTACCTAGAGTTTCACCATTCGTCGAGGGATTTGTCCGGAGGTCAGCCTATGTCTGTCTTTCACATCAGAGAAGCAAAACAAGAGGACATGCTTGCCATGGCAACCGTTCGCGTGCAGACGTGGAGAGCCACCTATAAGGAAATCCTGCCTGACGCGTTCCTTGCAAAATTGTCGTATCGAAATGTCGCGGAACACTGGAAAAAGATTTTTTGGCAGGAGAGGCAGCCAGGTGTGGGACTCTTCGTGGCCGAGAACGAGCAGGACGAGATCATCGGTATTGCCATCTGCGGCCCCGAGCAAAACGATGACCTCGAGTATCGCGGTGAAATCTATGTTCTCTACGTGTTGCCCGCATATCAGCGCCAGGGGATGGGCAAGGCACTTGTCGCTGCGTGTGTGCAGTATTTGATTGGCGAGCTTGCGGCAAGAACAATGCTGATCTGGGTGATCGCCGAAAACCCTTACCGCAAGTTTTATGAATCACTGGGTGGGAAACGGGTGAGAGAAAAAAAACAGGAGATCGGTGGGAAGATGATCCTGGAAGCAGGCTATGGCTGGGACGAGATCGATCAATTGTTATCCTCTTAATTTGTTAACTGTTACTCGATATCGACAATCATCAGCCTGCCCGGCGGCGCGGGATCCGCGACAAGCCTGACCTACTTACTACTACAGTCAGGGGTAAACAGAGATATTAACGATTTATAATCATCACGTAACACTGTTGAATTATGTTCGTCCCGGTCATGCGTCTTAGAGCTTATCAGGATCTTTTATGCAAAAGCAATCCAAGCCTGAAGCCTCTCACTTGCTGGAGGAAGCGGAGCAATTTGCCCGGCAGGGCGAACGAGAGAAAGCCTATCAATCCAGTTTGAAAGCAACGACGGTCGCACCAGATGAGCCTCTGGCCTGGTATTTGCGCTCCCGGATGGCTCCTTCCAATGAAGAACGACTGATGTGCTTGAGCCGGGCCTATTCGCTGGACCCGAATTATGCGGATACTCACAAAGAGCTGCGCACCGCGGTTCACACCTTATTAAAGCAGGAACCTTTCCTGGCCTACGTGTATGAAACGGCCGACTTCTATCAGGTGCGAAGCGGGCGCGATCTGTTGATCAATATTCCCAAGAACAGGACATTTGAAACGCCATATCTTAAGAGACCGCCGGGGCTGGCCAGGCCGGCTTTTCGCTGGCTATTCTGGTCACTCCTGGCGTTGTTCCTGGGCGGTGTAGGCGCCGTCCTCTTAGCTCCTATTGCAGCATTTCAGGCATTACGCCTCCACGCCTCTGCTCCGTCTGAGGGAGAGCGCGTTCGCTTATTAATCGTGTTTCTTCTGGCTGTGATCGTCTGGCTGGCAGCCATTCCCATTAGCTGGCTGCTCCTCATCCGCTTTTATCCTTCATGATGTAAATGCTGGTACGCGCTCTATATCTCTCTGCCCTCTGGTTTGCCATCAGCCTGTTTGCCACATTGATCATGGGGTCGCGCTTGCGGCGCAGCGACTCGGCGCTCTCGCTGCTATGGTTGACCGGCGTCATCCTGGCGGGGAATTTCATTGCCATCTTTACTTTTGGCAGGCTGCTTGAAATTTTCGGTTTTTCCTTGTTGGCCTTTGGCTTCGGCTTGTACTGGATCACCCGGCTGCGGGATTGGAATGCTCCGGGGCAGGTCACCTGGGCAATGACTTTGATCACCACCGGGCTGTTCGTGATTTACACATTTTTGCTCACTGCCTTTTCGCCGCTAAATCCCCTGTCTTTTATTTTTGCGCTGATCTTCTTTTTCCTCGAAGCGATCACGTTGCTGTTGGCCCTGTCACACATGCACGAAAGCCTGGATGTGGTTTGCCGGGTGGAGTGGCATCGTCTCGTGACCAGCCTGGAGCCTGTTCCCGATTACCAGCCGATGGTCTCACTCCAGGTCCCGGCCTACAATGAGCCGGTGGAGGTCGTGGAAAAGACGCTCAACTCACTGGCAGGACTGAATTATCCAAACTTCGAGGTGTTGGTGGTGGATAACAACACTCCCCGGCAAGAGACCTGGCGGCCACTCGAAGAGATCTGTCGCAGGCTGGGCCCAAACTTCCACTGTCTGCATCTGGACCAGTGGCCGGGGTACAAATCTGGCGCTCTCAACTTTGCCGTGACGCAGACCGATCCGCGCGCGGAGATCATCGGGATCATCGACGCCGATTACGAAGTGGATCCGAATTTTCTGCGCGAGCTTGTGCCCGCTTTTGCCGATCCGCAGGTTGCATTTGTGCAGACCCCGCAGGATTACAGCGACTCGACCGGGGATGTGTTTTCGGAGTCCACGTATCGCGGCTACAAGTATTTCTTCGAAGTCTCCATGCCCTCGCGCAACGAACGCAATGCCATCATATTCGCCGGGACGATGGGATTGATCCGCAAGTCGGTGCTCGAGGAGATCGGCGGCTGGGATGAGTGGTGCATCACGGAAGATGCAGAAGCCAGCCTGCGCATCTTGAAAAAGGGATATCAATCTTTATATATCAATCGATCTTTTGGAAGCGGCATGATGCCCATTAACTTCGAAGGGTTGAAGAAGCAACGCTTCCGCTGGTGCTTTGGCGGCATTCAGATCCTCAAGAAACACTGGGAAGCGCTCATGCCCTGGGCACACTGGGTGGACCCACAGAATAGACTGACACTTGCCCAACGCTATTATTATCTTGTGGGCGGCCTGGGATGGTTTTCAGATGTGTTCAATCTCTTGTTTGCCTTTTTCCTGGTGATGGGCGCGGTGTTCAACATCTTTTCCAGTCCTATCAAAGTGCGTCCGCTTACGGATACGGTTCTGATCATACCGGCAGTCTTTTTATTCCTGCATATCCTGCGATTTATCTGGGTCTTGCGCGACAGGTTAAGGGTCTCTGTGGATATGGCTGTCGCGACAATGTATAACTTTTTTAGTCTGGGCTGGGCGGTCACTCTGGCCTGTATTCAAGGACTCGTGCAACGAGAGGGCGTCTTCCTGCGCACGCCTAAAGTGACCACCTCCTCAAAAGCCTGGCGCGCCATCCAGGTGACGCAGTGGGAAACGACGATTGGGTTGATTTGTGTTCTGGCAGGTTTATTCGCTTTTGGCTCCGACCGGAACTGGCGCACGTTTAGTCTGTGTATTCTCCTGATCTGGCAGGGGAGTCTCTATCTTGCGGCGCCGCTGTACAGCCTGCTGAGCCTCAAGAGAGAGGCAGCGTTGGGAGTGCCGGTCCGCGTGACAGAGCAGGGCAAACCGGTGATGGAGCAGCTGGCTGCAAGATGGGTCGTTGCGTTTTCGATGGTGCTGATCGGCGCGTTCAGCCTGATCCGGTTTTTGCCTTCTCCGGCCGGGCTGCCCGATTACGCGCGTTTCCTACCTCTAGAATTTTCTACAGAAACATCCCCTGAAACTATTCCTGAAGTTGCTCCTGAGCTTTCCCCCGAAACCACACTTGTTCCCCAACCTCAAGCGGCAACCGGCGCTACCGCCACCGTGACCGTGGACAGCGCCAACTGCCGCGAGCATCCCCTGGGCAGGGCCGACCGGATCACAATTTTCTACCGGGGACAGGTATTGGAGATCGCGGGTAAGAATGCCGATCTTACGAACCCGTGGTGGTATGTAAAGATCCCCGACGTAGACGGTTACTGCTGGCTGTGGGGTATGACGGCGCAGATGAGCGGCTCTGCCGATCAGATTCCTGTTGTCCCTTAGTGTTCCCTTTCTCGAAGCCAAATCACTGTTACGCTGCCCTCATCAGGCTGCTACGCAAAGAGTGACCTGTGGGGTAAGGTCAATAACGGATCATTACAGGCTGAAATAGAATATCGCGCCCTTAGCTGGCGCGCTTTCCGCCCATATTCTGCCGCCGTGCTTTTGCAGGATGCGTTTTACAGTCGCGAGACCGATGCCTGTCCCTGGGAATTCATTGTGGGCATGCAGGCGCTGGAAGGCTCCAAATAGATTGGAAGCGTGGTCCATGTCGAAGCCAACGCCGTTATCACGCACGAAAAAGACAAGTTTCCCATCCTGTTGCTGTGCGCCGAACTCGATGTGAGCCTCATTTACGGCCGAAGTGAACTTCCAGGCATTGCTCAAAAGGTTCGAGAGCGCGATGCGCAGCAGGCGGGCATCGCCTCTGACCACCAGCCCGGGTGTGATAGTGAATCTCACCCGGCGCTCGGGTTCTTCGCGGCGCAGGTCCTTGGCAATGCTCTCCGCGATCGCGCTCAGGTCCACGGGGGTGTGGTCAACCATTGCGCGCGTGACGCGCGAAAGGCTGAGCAGATCATCGATCAGCTGCGCCATGTGCAGTGTGGTGACGTGAATGCGATCAAGATAGGGAATGCTTTCCGACGGAAGCTGGCTCCCGAAATCTTCGAGGAGCGCGCGGCTATACCCATCGATGGTCCGCAGGGGCGTGCGCAGGTCATGGGAAACCGAGTAGGCAAAAGCCTCCAGTTCCTTGTTGGAGGCTTCCAATTGAGCTGTGCGCTCGATCACGCGGCGCTCGAGCTCTGCGTTCAGACGGCGGATCTCTTCCTCGGCCCGCTTGCGCTCGATGGCATAGCGGATAGTGCGGTTCAGCAGATTCCCATCGATCTGGTCCTTCACAAGGTAATCCTGTGCGCCCTTTTGCAGGGCCTGCACGGTCAGCAGCTCGTCGGCCAGCCCGGTCAGCACAATGATGGGCACGGTGGGCGCTTTGTCCACCATCCGCGTGACGGTGTCAAGTCCCCGGCTGTCGGGTAAGTTCACGTCTAACAAGATCGCGTCCGCGCTGCGCTCTGCCAGCGCCTCGAAGGCTTTCGAAAGCCCTTCCACCCGGACGAGATCCAGCGTGGCAGCACTCTCGATCTCGCCGAGAGCGATCTCGATCAGACGGGCATCTGCCGCGTCATCTTCCACCAGCAGGATACTGACAGACTCGTTCATTCCTTTTCGTTGGGCGGTAGTTTCACGATCTGCAGCCAGAAGCCCTCTACGGTTCGTACCACACCGATGAACTGGTCCAGATCCACCGGTTTTACGATGTAGCAATTCGCATGCTGGTTATAGCTTTCGACAATATCCTGCTCGGCTTCTGATGTTGTCAGAATAACCACCGGGATGCTCTTGAGTTTAGGGTCTGCTTTGATTTCCGCAAGCACCTCGCGCCCACCTTTGCGGGGCAGGTTGAGGTCGAGCAGAATCATATCGGGGCGGGGGGCAGCAGCGAAGCGTCCCTCCCGGCGCAGATAGGCCAGCGCCTCCTCACCATTCCAGGCCACACTCAACTGGTTGCGAACCTTGCCTTCCTTGAAGACTTCCTGTGTCAGGCGCACATCGCCGGGGTTGTCTTCGACCAGCAGAATCTCAACGGGACGGTCTTGATTAAAACCCATTCCATACTCCTTTTAAAACTTGCTTCTGGTCCCTTACCCTAGGCGGGTTCCTCCACGATCGAACTGACACCCAGACGGCGCCTGATCCACGGCAGGGGATCGTACGCCAGCAGGATTGCCAGCGAGGCAGAAAGCGCGATCAGGCGGCTGGTGATTTGCCACCAGTCCTGTTGTGAAAGACCTGAAATACTGGCCAGGAACGAACTCATGAACCAGACAATAATGCTCCACGAAACGAGCAGGATGCGATACTTTTGTGTAGGGGTCTTGACTCGGAAATAGAGCGTGAAATATGCCAGGCTGCCGATCACCTGCGGGAAGATCAGCAGCAACAACGCGATCAGGAAGAGCGGGCCGGAGGCCGGCTGCTCATACTGGAGCGTGGCGCTCCAGCGGCCCACGCTCACTCCCACCGGGATTCTCGATTGCACATAGTAGATGACTAGAATGTAATACCCAATGTAAAACAAGGTCAGTGGCACGAGCAGACGGCGGCTGCCGGTAAACAGATAGATGAGGTAATACATCAATCCGTAGAGAGCGATGCAGATCGCCAGTAGATTGACCTGTGTGAGGGTAATAAATAACGGCAGCCCGGCAAGGTTGAACGCCCCCAGCACGCTGAGCATGGCACCCACTAAGGTACTGCTTGCCAGGGCATACCACCATACCACGAAAAGCGTCCATGCCAGGCGCGCATCTGGTGAGGCTACGCGCCGCCTGCTGAGCACGCGACCCACGTAATAATAAATAATTACACTGAGGAGCGAGAGGGTGGCCCCGAACAACAATGTTGGCTGGATCATCGGTTCTCCTTGTTAGATCAGATCTGTCGCGCGGTCGGCCACGGTATCTCTTGTGCGTGGTTTGCCTTCCGCGAGCGCCATCTCAGGTGTGATGTGTTCTGCAGGTTGGAGTGTGAAATAAAATGTTGCGCCCTTGTCCAACTCCGATTCGACCCAGATCTGGCCGCCATGCCGTTCCACGATCTTGCGGCAGATGGCCAAACCGATTCCGGTGCCGGGGTATTCATCGCGGTTGTGCAAGCGCTGGAAAATAACAAAGATACGTTCCGAATACTGTGGGTCGATGCCGATGCCGTTATCGCGTACGAAAAACAGCCAGTGCGCATCGTGCCGCCGGACGCCCACATGGACTCGGGGTGGCTGGGTACCGCGGAACTTGATGGCATTGGCAATCAAATTTTGGAGCAGCTGAATCATTTGCCCATTGTCGGCCAATACAACAGGCAGCGGGTCATGTGTGATAACGGCCTGGCTGTCTTCTATGGCAAGTTTCATAATGCGCGTGACGCGTTCGAACACCTCCTCCATTTCCACCGGCGCGAGTTCCTTGCCGCGTGTGCCTACCCGTGAATAGGCCAGCAGGTCGCTGATGAGGCTCTTCATGCGGTTCGCTCCTTCCACGGCATAGGCGATGAACTCATCGGCATCCTTGTCTAGCCTACCCTTGTAGCGCCGGGCGAGGAGTTGCACATAGCTGGATACAATGCGCAGCGGCTCCTGCAGGTCATGCGAGGCGACGTAGGCAAATTGCTCGAGCTCCTTGTTCGAGCGCTCCAGCTCCTCCGCCTGTTGCTGGAGCCTTTCCTCGGCCACACGCCTCTGGGTGACATCGCGCGCCGCTCCGTACACCAACTGCTCATGGGGCGAGATCACCAGCGCCCAGGCAAGCCAGTGATAGTTCCCATCCCTGTGACGGAAACGAACCTCGAAGCGGTTGGATTCCTGACCGGCCGTTACGGCTTGCAGTGCAGAAACGGCCAGATTCATATCATCCGGGTGCACCAGCTCCGTGAACACGCGTCCCTGCAGATCTTCGACTTTGTAGCCCAGGGCATTTTCCCAGGCCGGGTTGAGGTCCACCAGGCGACCGTCAATGTTGGTGATGCAGAGCAGATCGAGAGTGATGTTAAAGAATTGCTCGGCGCGCTGGCGTAGAAATGTCTGTTGTTTCGCCAGCGCTTCCGCCATCTTGTTGAACTCGCGGGCCAGCTCGCCCAGTTCATCACTCGATGTTTCGGGAAGACGGGTGTTCAGTTCGCCCTGTCCAAAGCGCGCCGCGCCGGCTCGCAAAGCCAGGATGGGCTCAGTCACACTGCGGGAGAGCCCAAATGCCAGCACCGCGGCGGCAAGCAAGGCGATGGTACTGCTGATGGCGATCGTTCCTCCGAAGGCGCGGGCCGGGCCATACGCTTCGATCTGATCCAGCTTCACAACCAGGCACAGCTCGCGCGCCGGCAGCCAGCGATAAACGACGATCGAAGGAATATTGCGATAGTCGAGCACTTCAGCCACGCCGCTTTTCTGTTGCAGACAGCGCCTCACATCCTCCGTATGGACGCCGCGCCGGAGAACGGCAGGGTTGAGGATGAAACGCGGTTGGGTGGCAAACAGGCTCGATGTGTTCACCAGGTAGGCATCGTCGGTCTGGTGCAGGCCGGTGCGTCTCTTGAAGATGTCATTTAGCTCTGTGAGGTCCAGGTGTGCGGTCAACACGCCCAACAGCTGTCCATCTGTGCTGCGGAGCGGTGCAGAGGCCGTCATGGCGACGGATTGAATGGCGAGCGAATAATACAGGTTTTGCACATATGGACCGGCCTTGCCGTTCAAAAAGTAAGGACGATTCTCTCTGAATTTACCCACCTCGGAGGGGTTGGTTGAGGCAAGCACCTCTCCCGTCTCGGGATGAAGCATGCTCACATCCAGAAACTCCCCATTCTCCACACGCGGCTGGAGATATGCCACTAGCCTTTCGCGGGCTGCATTGTTGTTTACGGCGTTTCGAAATGCCGTGAGTAATATGGATGCCTCTCTGATTGTGGTTGGACTGGCCGCCAGGCCAGTGATCTCGGATTGTTTTTCTTCCACCCATTCGTTCAGGGCAGCTTCTTTTTCGAGCGCGGTGGCCTGCAATTCAGAGATGGTGGCTTCGCGGAGCGAATCCCGTCCACTGTTGTAAGCAAGCACGCCGACGGTCAACAGTAAGGCTGCAGCATAGATGATAAAAACGAACGCAAGCCGGGGCGTGAGTTTCACTGGCCGTAGATCTCCTCAAGAAACTGCAGCGTGTAGACATCCTCTACCCGCAGGAGACCAGTCAGCACATTTTGCTCGCGCAGCGTCTGCTCTATGTGGGCCCAGACCTCAGGTTTCATCCACCCGATGAAGTCTTCGCCTGTATTCACCAGCGGGATGCTGGCTGTCATTTTCTCAATCTCAAGTTGCGGATCTGCATTCGGATTGTATTCTTGAACGAATTTTCCAACAGCCTCCGGATTTTCCACCACATAGGTCCAGCCGTTGAGGGTTGCCCGCGTGAACCGGAGTACAAGGTCCGGATCTGCCGCGATCAGCTCGTCTGTTGTGATCAGAGTATTGGCGTAAAAGTGAATGCCGTAATCATCGGGATAAATGATGTTGATCGTATGACCGGCCTGTTGCACCTCGAGAGCGAACAGATTCATCAACCCGCCCCACACGGGTACCTGTCCCGATGCAAATTGGGCAACATTCGAAGGCAGATACACGATCTCATACTGATCGGGCGCGATGTCCAGCCTGGACATCATGGCTCGCAGGGTCCGGTCGATGGTTGTTGTGCTGCGGATTCGCTTGCCCACAAAATCCTGCGGGCGTGTAATCCCTGAATCGGCCAGGGAAAAGAACACAATAGGACTTCGACGATAAATCACGGCAATCGCTCGCACAGGCATACCAGCCGCGCGCGCCAGGATCAGGTCAGCCGGCTGCGCAACGCCAAACTCTGCAGTCCCGTTCGCAACCGGTGCAATGAAATCGACTTCCGGTCCGCCCTCGAGGAACGTGACATCCAGTCCTTCTTCTTCGTAAAAGCCTTGCTGGGCTGCCGCGTAAAATCCGGCAAATTCTGCCTGGTGCGTAAAGGAGAGTTGAACACTAACAGGGGTGAGCGGAGCCGCATTGTTGGATGCAGGTTGGCAGGCTGGCAGGCCCAGGACCAGCAGAAGCAGGATCATGCTCCAATGGTTAAAGCGTGTCTTCATGTTGCACGCTCTCCCTAGTAGAGCTTTGAAGGAATATCTTGATGGTCAACGATAATGGTTTTAACTATAAAAATGATTCCATAACACATAGGAAATCTCTCTCGCTCCGATCCTTTTAACTGCCCCTGCTTGTCACTTAAAAATATATTTCAGACAGGAATAATTCGAACAGAATATACTTTTTTTCGATTGAAAAATCAAGTCAGAAATCAAGACCCAGAACCAGTCTTCTTAAGTAAGTCTCCCTTTTCGTGAAAAGGGAGACGGTGACAAGTGTGTATTCAGTCCGGGCGAGCCACGCGGGGTCACTTCTGTGGTTCCGAGGACAATTCAGGGAAGACCTTGAAAAACAGGTCTACAACCTGAGGATCGAAATGTTTGCCCGATTGCTCACGGATGTACGCCAGCGCGTCTGCCTCAGACCAGGCCGGGCGATAGGGGCGGTCGGAGGTCAGCGCATCCCAAACATCCACGACCGCGAACAGGCGGGCCGCCAGGGGGATCTGCTCTCCCTTCAGCCCGCGCGGGTAGCCTGTCCCATCCCATTTCTCGTGGTGGCAATAGGGGATGTCGAGAGCGGGGTGCAGATATTCCACTGAATAGAGCATGTCATGGACGAACTGCGGATGCTTGCGCATCATCTCCCACTCTTCCTCGGTCAGCGCGGCAGGTTTGTGCAGGATGGGATCGGGGATGCCGATCTTTCCCATATCGTGCAGAAGGGCGCCGCGCCGCAGATGCATAATCTCATCGCCACTCATGCCGCTTGCCCGGGCCAGTTTTACCGTCAACTCCGCCACGCGCTGGCTGTGTCCTTCCGTTTCGCGGTCCCGCAGATCGAGGGCGTGCGACCAACCTTCGATTGTCGCTTCATAGGCGGCCAGGAGCTGGGTGTTTGCGGTCTGAAGCTTGGCGCGTTCCTGCAGAAGTTTTTGGTAGCGGTTGAGCCGCGTAATGCCGAGCAGCCGGGCGCGCAACTCATAACGGTCGAATGGCTTAGAAATAAAATCGTCGGCCCCGGCTTTCAACGCGGTCAGCAGCGATTCGCGGTCATCCAGGGCGGTCAGCACGATGATGGGGATCTCCGCGATCTCGGGGTCGCTACGGATACGCTCGCAGACCTCGAATCCAGTCATGCCCGGCATCATAATATCCAGAAGGATCACATCTGGTAAAAGTTTTCTGGCCTTTTCGATGGCCTGCAGTCCATTCTCTGCCATCTCGAGTTGGTAGCCCTCACCTTCCAGAATCGACTCCAGAGTTTCCCGCCCCGCGTATTCATCATCAACGATCAACACCATGCTGCTCATGTTGTTCTCCTTGTAAATAAAAGATAAGTCCATATTGATTATCCTCCTAAATGCGTGGAAATGCAAAACGCCGGTGGAGCATTATGTTCTAAAGTGGTGAGACATTATATTTTCGCCTCCGAGCACAGACGGCAGCGATTCGCACGGTGGCATCATCGTTCACAGTCAGGATTGTGCTCAACGAGGTTTCATCTCATCGCGGCTGAAAAGGCAGCTTTGAATGATTCGTACCAGCGCCTTTAAGTTGATCGGCTTGCTGATGTATTCATCCATGCCCGCCGCCAGACAGCGCTCACGATCGTTGGGCATAGCCAGAGCGGTGAGGGCGATAATGGGAGTATATCGAAACTCGGGCTCGCTTCTCAGCCTGCGCGTGGCTTCCAGACCATCCATGCGCGGCATTTGCACATCCATGAGGATCAGATCCGGGTGGACCAGTTTGGCCTGCACAATGGCATCGACGCCGTCCTGGGCGGTGACGATCTTGTATCCGGCAAGCTCGAGATAATCCTGGATCATCATGATGACTTCCTTGGTATCCTCCACCAAGAGGATGGTAGGCCGGTTGGTCTCATCTGGCTTGATGGCGCGGAATTTGCCGGTAATCCTCAAGCGGGTGGCGCTGTCGAGCGTCAGGGCCGGCTCCCAGGGCAGAACGATCGAGAACCGGCTTCCCATACTGGGCTCACTGACGGCGTTGACGCTGCCGCCATGCAGGCGCGCCATCTGAGCAACTAGGGCCAATCCGAGCCCGGTGCCGGTTGCTTCGCGGGCCAGGCCTGAATCCAATTGTACAAAAGGCTGGAACAGACGCGCCAGTTCATCTTCCTTGATGCCAATCCCCTTATCCCAAACGGTGATTGTGATCTTATTTGCTTCCCGGTCACCATGCACCTCGAGTCCCAGTTTTCCATTCTCGGGTGTGAATTTGACCGCGTTGCCCAGCAGGTTGACGATCATCTGTTTGAGCCTGCGTTCATCTGCCCACATCAACCCGAGTCCGCTCTCGATAGATAGAGTTACCTCCTGGTTCTTTTTCTGCGCCAGCTGCTTGATCATACGTAGACTGGACTGGCACACGGAATGAATATCCACCTTGTTGATATCCAGCGTGATCTGTCCGGCTTCGATCTTGGCCAGGTCGAGAATATCGTTGATCAGCGCCAGCAGATGATGACCGCTCTCGCTGATCGTCGTAATGTATTTCTGTTGCTTTTCATTTAGCGGACCGGCGATCTGTTCCCCGAGGCTTTCCGACAGGCCGAGAATAGCATTGAGTGGCGTGCGCAGTTCATGGCTCATGTTAGCGAGGAATTCATCTTTCACCCGCAGCGCACGCGCCAGGTTTGAATTTGCGCGGCTCAAATCGGCTGTACGCTCTTCCACACGCCGCGCCAGCTGGTTGCGTTCCTGGGCGAGTGCATTCTCCATTTGTTTGCGTTCAGTAATATCCCAAGCATAATCAGCCAGGCGTTCGGCGATTTCCAGGTCATGGGGGGTATAATCCTGCGGCTTGTTTGCAATCCCCATGACGGCCACTACCTTGTCACTGCGCAGGATGGGAATGACCATTTCACGCGCAATCCGGATATGTCCCTCGGGCAGTTGCTTCTTTTGGGACAGTGACTCGTAATCATTCTGGATCAATGGACGCCGCTGGCGGACCGCTTCGGCCCATACCCCGGCCTGATCCATTGGAAGGTGCGTGCCCTGGCTGGTTGGCACATGGAACAACTGCAACGCGTTGGTGGACCAGGTCTGAATTCCAAGGTTGATCTGGTCTGCTTCCATAAAATGGAAAAAGCCAATGCTGCTACCGGTAAGCTCGCTCACTTCGTCAGTGGTCTTTTGCATCAACTCATTAAGCGTATGATGGGCAGAGTATTCCATCAGCTCAAAACGTTTTTGCATGATGGTCTCTGTGCGTTTGCGGTCGGTAATATCCTTGGCAACGACAGATACACCGCGCGTGGAGGGGTAGGCATTGATCTCAAAGGAACGTTTCGCTCCCACCACGATCATGGTTGTCTCAAACGTTCTCGGTTGTCGGTCGTTGAGCACCTCTGCATAGATCTTTCCAATTCTGCTCTGTTCGGCTGATTCACCGAATACGTCATGCATCGATTTACCGATCGCGTCACTCACCGGGATGCCGGTCAACACTTCAGAGGCTTTGTTCCAGTGGGTGTAGTGCAGGTTATGATCCAGCTCAAACAGGATATCCGTAATGCTGTCTGCCAGCTCGCGATAATGGGCTTCGCTGCCGCGCAGAGCTTCCTCAGCCCGCTTGCGCTCTACCAATTCCTTTTGAACTGCTTCGTACAATCTCGCATTTTCAAAGGCGATGGCCGCCTGGCTGGCGAGTGTGGCCAGCAAACGTTCATCCTCCTCGCTAAAGGCATTTGGAATCTCGCTCTCCACGCTGATCACGCCGATTGCACGCTCGCCCACTTTAAGCGGCATATACAAGCCCGACCGAATCTCTTCAAACGTATTGATATATTGAGGATGGGCGTGGACATCTCCGGTACGCAGCGGCTCACCTGTTTGAATGACATAGCCGCTCAACCCCCTGCCTACCCTGTTGACCCCGGTCCTGAAGCGAAGTTCTGTCTGAAGTCGTTGCTCTTCCTTGAGATTGGGCACGTTGAATGCCACCAACTCAAGATCATCGTTTGCCTCACGCCGCAGCCGAATGGTCACGTGCTGCCAGCGCAGATAACGTGCGAAGGTTTCGATCACCCGGTTTCCGATATCGCCGGGCTTGAGCAGGCGCCCTACAGCTAATCCATTCTCATAGAGCGCCTCCAGCTCGGCAAGGCGGCGCTGCGTCTCTTCGAACAGGCGGGCGTTGGAGACGGAGGAGGCAGCCATGGCGGCAAATGCTTCCAGCAACTCCAGGTCGGCAGGCTGAAAGTAACGTTCTGATCCACCCATGCGCCGAATGCTGAGAACGCCAATCGTGCGGTCGCGCTCTTTGAGTGGAGCAAACATGATGGCTTCCTCTTCCTTCTCGGGGGTGCCGGGCACCTGCACCGAGCGTGAGTCATTTTGCATGTCATTCACAATTTCCGCCCGACCACTGGCTGCCACGGCCCCGGTGACTCCCTCGCCGATCTTGATTTTCAGGTCCGAGAATGCCTCAAAGCTCTCCTGTAATGCGAGCACGCAGCGCAGGGTCTCGCCGTCTGGCTCCATCAGGAAGATGCGACAGCCATCGGCGGCAAACAGGCTCTTTGCCGAGTTACTGATAGTCCGCAGCGTGGCTTTTAGGTCCAGGTTGGTGAGCGCCAGGGATGTTTCTAACAGCGCTGAGGTTTCTTCTGCCCGGCGACGTAGTTCCTCTTCTGCGCGTTTGCGCTCCGTGATATCGGCGGAGATGCCTGCGATCCTTTTTACGCTGCCAGACTCACCGGCGATAGGAAAGGCACGATCCCAGACCCAGCGTAGCGAGCCATCCGGCCGCATAATACGATATTCAACCTCTACTTTTTCGCCCTGCTTTTCCCGTTCGATGGCTTGCAGCACAGTAGGACGATCTTCTGGTAATACGCTGTTGATGAACGCATCCGGTTCTTGCATCATGGCATTGGTGGAGGATCCCCAGATCCTCTCTGCGGCCGGGCTGGTATAAATCTCTTCATTGGTTTCAGCATCCGTCATCCAGAAGACTTCCTGGATATTACTGGCGAGCTGGCGGAAGCGTTCTTCCGAGGCACGCAATTCTTTCTCTGCCAGTTTCCGTTCCACAATCTCAGCCTGCGCCTGCTGTAGCAGGTGGGCATTATGGATGGCGAGTGCTGCCTGGTTCGCAAAGGCCTGCAAACGCTCTGCATGGACAGACGTAAAAAATTCGGGCGTCTGGCTATCCAGACAGATAAAGCCAATCACTTCTCCATAAATCGAGATCGGGGCGCCAACGTTTGAGCGCAGCCAGTCGGTGGACGACATTCTTCGCCAGCCTGCGTAGGAGTGGGTATCATATACAACCACCGGTTGCCGGGTTTCGAGCATTTGCTGCAAGTTTGCCGATTCCGCCAGCCGGAGTTTGACGCTTACCAGTCCAGAATCGTTACCACCCTTGTCGTAACCATGCGAACGGACCATCTGCGTTGAGTCTCCATCAACCAGCAGAATAGAAGCAGCATCGTGGGGGACCACACGCCCAACCGCAGTAAGGATATGATCTAGCACCTCTCCATAGTCCAGCGTACTACTCAAGGTCTCCGCAGTATCGCGCAAGGCTTCTGCAAGAGCACGTTGCTCGCGTTCGGCAGCCTCCACTCGTTTACGCTCGGTGGCATCACGGTCGATCCCCAGGATGATGTCGTGCTTCCCAAACTGGATGATCGAGGTGGATGTCTCGACGGTAATGAGCATTCCATCCCTGCGTCTGTGAAGTGTTTCGTAATGCAGCACGCCCGCCTGCCGAATGCTCTCCAGGTATTCACCGCGCCGTTCGAGATCACTTGGAACCGCATTAAGGATGTCAATCGGTTGACCGATCAATTCTTCATGGCTGTAGCCATTCATCTGGCAGGCTGCCGTATTACAATCAATAATCGGCCAGTCATCAGTTGGATCGATGAGCATGATCGCATCTGGCGAAGCTTCGAACAACGTACGGAACCGCGTAATGCTTTCCCTCAAAGCGGTTTCAGACTGTTTGCGCTCGGTGATATCGCTCACGACCACGAGCAGGACACTCTCACCATTGATAACCAGGATGCGTCCACTGATTTCAATGGGGAAGTGTTCACCATTAGCACGCTGGTTGATCGTCTCTCTCGGTTCGACCGAAAGGGCTGGGGAATCTACCCCATCTGCCATCAGGATGGGGTGACCCTCGGGGACCAGATCCGAGACCGTTTTGGTAAGGAACTCCACACGGTCGTAGCCGAACATCTCACAAGCTCGCTCATTGACCATAAGGATTCTGCCATCCAGGGATTCGACAAAGATTGCATCTTGCACGCCTTCGAAGATGGCGCGGTAGTGCTCCTCATTCTCGCGCAGCGCCTGTTCGGCCTGCTTGCGTTCGATCGCCAGGGCGATCTGCGCAGCAATCGAAGTCAAGAAATCCTTGTCACGCTCCGAGTAACGATTGTCTGTGTTGTAGTCCTGCACGGCCATCACCCCGATGGTTCTGCCCGATGTTCTAAGCGGAACGCCCAGCCAGGATTTCGAATTCGTTCCAATAAGCTGCACTTCATTTTGTGCAGTCAGTTCGTCGAACCTTGCCTGTGTCAATAAAAGCGGCTCTTCTGAGCGGAACACGTATGAAGTAATGCTTTTCTCCATTTTGGAGGGAGGCGCGGGGGCATCATATTGATCGACCGAGTAAATCTCTTCGAACAATCCACTGTTTTGCTGATGCAGAACGACAAAGAAGTTTTCAGCGTAGATCACCTCGGCAATGGAATGGTGGATGAGAGTCAATAACTCCTGCAGATCATTCGTGTGTGCAAGTCCCTGCATAATCTCCAGCAATGCCTGGCGCTCAAGCTCTGCCTGCTTGCGTGATGTAATATCGGACATGGCGCCGATCAGGCGCAAAGGGACACCGTTTGCATCGCGTTCGACATAGCCGCGATCACTGATGTAGGCATAGGAGCCGTTCTTGCGCCGGAAGCGGTATTCCTCAAGCCATAGGGACTCCTGCCCGTGGATGAACCTGTCCAGCTTCGTTACGACACGTTCACGGTCATCCGGGTGAATGCGTTCATCCCACCATTTTGCATCGGGACCGATTTCTTCGGCTGCATATCCGAAAAGAATCAATGCATTCTCACTCCAGAATAATTGATTGGTCTGCGGGCTCCACTCCCAAACAACATCATTGGTCGCCTTGATAGCGAGACGATATCGATTTTCGCTCTGGCGTACTCTTTCCTCCGCTTGCTGGCGGTCTGTAATATCCGTGATCGTAAGTAATAAATGCAGTTCATCTTTGGCCTGAAACGTGACACAGTGAGCCGTCATCCATAAATCTTTTCCAAAGGTACTGATGATATGGACATCCGCTGTTACGGCATTCTGTGTAGCAATCGCCTGTTTGGCCAGATCATACAGGCCCGACTTCTTCCATGATTCGATTTTGTGGAAGTTCTGTGATTGCAACTGCTCTACCGAGGTGCCGGTAATCAGGGCAGCATTCTCGTTGGCAAAGATGCATTCCCCTGTGAGTTTATAGGTAAGAATGCCGAGAGGAGAATGAGTCAGGATCTTCTCGTTGAACGTCAGCAGATCGTTCATGCGAGCCTCTGCCTGTTTCCGTTCTGTGATATCCCGACCGATACCTACCAATCCGGTCACACACCCTTCCTCATTTCGCAGGGGGATCTTGGTCGTCAGGATCGAAACGCGCTGACCTTCTTCATCTAATCCTGGCTCTTCATGGTTTATGACCATGAGTCCGGATTCAAGAACGGCCTGGTCAAGCTGCCAGAATTCGTTGGCCAATTCGGTTGGATACAGGTCAAAATCTGTCTTTCCAATCACATCTTCCATGAATTTCCCGCCGGAGGCTTTCCAGTCAGCGGTATTCGACAATATCTTGCGGCCTTGTGTATCCATGGCATAAATGCGATCGGGCAGGTTGTCAATCAACGTCCGGAGCAGGTTCCGTTCTCTCTTGAGCACCTCTTCCACACGTTTGTGCATGGTAATGTCATGCGAGCTCCCGAGGATACCGGTCACGTTCCCCTGCTCATCTCGAGTGAGAATCGAGTTTGCACTGAGGATAATTTGTCTTCCATCCCTGTGACGGACATAGCTTTCAATTCCATGGAACTCGTTGGCATTGACGAGCATTTCACGGTAGGTGTTGAAATCTTCAGGGCGGTAATATTGTGAATCTAGGAGCTCGAAGAAAGACCGGCCGATCAGTTCCTCTGGCTCATAGCCATAAATTTCTCTGGAGGCGCGGTTCATGAAAGTGATACGCCCGGCGGCATCGGTGGACCAGATGAGATCATGCGAGGTCTCCACCAGATTTTGATATTTGATCTGACTCTCCCGCAGAGCTTCTTCTGCTCGCCTCCGTTCCGTAATATCGGTGATGAATCCTTCCAGCGCTTGTAGTTGCCCCTCTGCGTCCCATATGCCCTGGCCTCTGTCCCAGACCCATTTTTCATCCCCTGTTGCCGTGATAATACGATATACCACTTCGAAAGGTCGTTTACTTTCGACCGCTTTCTGGATTTCCACCCAGACACGCTCTTTATCGTCAGCATGGATTATTTTGCCGAAGTGCCGGTGATGTTGACGGAAATCTTCTGATTGGTACCCACTCAACTCTGCGATCCCATCGCTGATAAATTCCACGGTGTAGTCAGAGTCGTTAAGACAACGATAAACGGGACCAGGCAAATTGCTAAATAAAATGGAAAGCTGCCGTTCCCGTTCCTGGAGGCTTTGTTCGGCCTGCTTTCGCGCGGAAATATCGGTCAGAAAGCCTTCATAATACAGCACATTCCCATGCAGGTCGCGAACAGCGCGCGCCGAAGTGGACGTCCAGATGATGCTGCCATCCTTGCGGTAATTTGTCTGCTCGTAGTTTTCGATCGTGCCCCGTGATTGTAGTAAGGCTGTAAATTCAGCGCGCTTGTGGGGCTCCACGTAGACTTGGTTCGGAATATTCTTGATCGCATCCATCATCTCTGGCGGGGAATCGTAGCCATAGATACGCGCCATCGCCGCATTGACACTGATGTAGCGGCCTTCTGGGCTGGACTGAAAAATCCCTACAACCGAATTTTCAAAGATGGCCTGACACCTCTCCTCGGCCTGCTGGCGCTGTAGAAGTAATCGCCTTTCTTCGAGTGCATGAAGCATAGCAGGGCCCAGCCGTTTGATGTTTCGCTTAAAGACATAATTGTGTGCACCCGCCTTGAGACACTTGATGGCTGCGTCTTCGCTTTTTGCATCGGTCCAGAGGATGAACGGGGTCAACGGGCAATGCTTGCGTGCCAACTTCAGAGACTTCATTCCGTCGAAACCAGGCAGACAATTATCTGCAAGGATCACATCCGGCTGAAAGGTTTTCAGAGCCTCCAGAAAATCCTTACGAGTTTCCACAATCTGAAATTCAGAAGACTTCAGTTCTTTGCGGATAGTGCGCTTTGCCCGATGAGCATCGGCGACAATGTTTTCAACGATAAGAATGCGGGATGGTTTCTTCATGCGTTCATTCCTCTTGGGCAGTGATCTTAACTCCGGCTAGTGATAAGAGGCTTCAATGGATCTCATCATTTATTTCAAGGGGTGATTCAACATCAGCCAGTACACACCTAGTTTGCTCATTGCTTCCATAAAACTATCGAATTGTACGGGTTTAACGACATAACTATTCACACCCAACTGGTAGGCGGCCTGCATATCGGGGTCCTCTGCCGAAGAGGTGACCACAACCACCGGGATCGTACGCAGCCGCGAATCCTCTTTCATCAGGCGCAGCACTTCCAGCCCGTTGACCTTCGGCAATTTTAGATCCAGTAGAACCACCTTCGGCGCTGTATTGGACTGGCGCCCGGCATATTTGCCGCGCCCAAATAAAAAGTCCAGGGCTTCTGCGCCGTCTGACACGTGAAAAAGCTGATTGGCAAGATTATGTCTTTTCAGAGCACGGATGGTGAGCTCTGCATCTCGTGGATTGTCTTCCACCAGCAGGACTTCCACAACGTCATCATGGTTCATGGATGATTCTCTTTTCTGGGAAGGGCAAAGTAAAAGGTTGCGCCCTTCTCCACTTCCCCTTCTGCCCAAACGCGCCCGCCATGCCGGCGGATGATCCGCTGCACGATTGCCAGTCCCACTCCGGTCCCTTCGAATTCACTTTCCCCGTGCAGGCGCTGGAATACGCCGAACAGCTTGTTTGCATATTCCATGTCGAAGCCCGCGCCATTATCCCGCACATAGTAGATGTTCTCGTCTTTGCTTTGTTTGCTTCCCACCTCGATGACGGCCCGTTCTTTCTTTGACGTAAACTTGAGCGCGTTGGAAAGCAGGTTGACCCAGACCTGATTCATCAACGATAGATCTCCCTTGGTGCCCGGCAGCTTTGCGACCTGGAAATCAATGCGCGAGCGGTCCTGATCCTTGACCAGCTCATCGAACACTGACTCTGCCAGCGCCTTCATATCGATCCTGGAGGTGAACATTTCTTTGCGGCCCAACCTCGAAAACGCCAGCAGGTCGTCGATCAATTGGCCCATGCGGCGGGCTTCGGTGCTGATCACGCCGCAGATGCGCTTGCCTTCGGCATCCAGCTTTTCCTCGTAATCCTCCACAAGGATACGCGTGTACCCGTCGATGGCGCGCAAGGGGGCCCGCAGGTCGTGTGACACGGAATAGGAAAACGCCTCCAATTCCTTGTTGGCAGCCTGTAACTGACTGGCTTTCTGTTCCAGGTCGGCATTGAGTTGCCGGATTGCCTGTTCTGCCTGCTTGCGTTCCGTGATATCGTGTGAGATCCCGAAAATTCCAATGGTTTGTCCCTCGGCATTGCGAAGGGGCACTTTGGTAGTTGAAACCCACATCTCTCGGCCGTCTGGCCAGACGACCCATTCTTCATAATCCACCAGAGGGTTCCCCGACCTCATCACTTCCTGTTCCTCGGCATAAGCTTTTGCGGCATGTGGGAAGAAGTCGAAATCGCTCTTGCCTACCGCCTCAGACGGGTGATTGAGCCCGAGCAATTTGGCCTGCGAACGGCTGTTTCTGATAAATCGGCTTTGCGTATCTTTAAAATATATGTGGTCAGGCATATGATCCATCAAGGCCTGTAGAAGGGAATTCGCTTCGGATAAGGCAGCCGTACGTTCCTGAACCTTCTGTTCCAGTTCATCATGAGCCGCCTGTAATGCCTCCTCAATCTGCTTGCGCCCGGTGATATCCTGAAAGATGCCCTGGACTTTGACAACCTTATCCTCCTGGATGATGGGCAACGCCACCGTTCGCACCCATTTTCGGTTGCCCTTTGCCGTGACCATTTCCAGTTCCAAATCGTAAGGCTTGGCAAGTTCGACCGCTTCCTTCACTGCCTGTTCAACTCTTTGGCGTGAATCGCCCACGTAAAAGCTGAGTCCCATTTCGACATTTGTTTCATCGGCCGGGTCAAGATCATGGATCCTGGCGACCTCATCTGTCCACGTTCCTGCTCCCGTTACAGGGTCGAACTCCCAACCGCCTACTTTTGCCATTTCACTCGTCAAATGAAGCAATCGATCCTTCAATTGAATTTCATCCTTAGCCTGTTCGCGGTCGGTAATGTCACGTACGATGCTGATGAGTGTTCGCGCACCGCTAATGGTTGCCCCCTGCGAGCTGACTTCGACAGGGAAGGTGGTGCCGTCCTTACGCTGGTGAAGTGTCTCAAAAAGGATGCCTCTGGCATCTGCCTGCGCCATCTGCTCAGCTGTCAGGTTTTTCGTATCACCGGCACGCAAATCTTGAACTGTGAGTGTCAGCAATTCCTCACGGCTATACCCATATGCTTTGACCGCTGCGGCATTACACTCCAAGATGTGCCCATCCTTGAAATCTATGAAAAGGATGATATCCCGGCTGTGCTCCGACAATAACTCGAAGCGGCGCAGGTACTCTTCTGCCTGCTTACGCTCGGTGATATCCCTCCCATATATATTGACATCATTGGCATTGGGAGCATAGACAATCATTATGGAGTAGGTTGTTTTGCCACATTGCACATCTACGGTTTTTCTTGAGCCGTTCCTGATTAATTCCTCAATCACGGTGATCCAATCGGCCGGGAGAGAATCGCCAACGGTCACACCCCAGTCTTGCAGCAAGGGCTTACTGGCAGCATTGGCATAAAGGATTTTTCCTTCGTGAGTGGCACGCAACACCGGGTTAGGATTCTCGGAGGGGAACCGCGCCAGGCTTTTATTCTCCTCTTCGGCCTGTTTTCGCGCGGTAATATCGCGGTTGACGCTGACGTAGCCGGTGATGTTTCCTTGTTCATCATGAGTGGCTACGGTATGCGCTTCGATCTGAACCTGAGAACCATCTTTGCGAGTCTGGATAACTTCTGCCGAAAACTCTCCTGTTTCCCTTACTTCCTGTATAGCTTCTGCACGTGTCTTGTTTAAAAATTCAGTCTTGAGCACATCTGCGGCTTTTTTGCCGATCACTTCCTCTGCTTTCCAGCCCAGGATGTGTTCCGCCGCAGGATTCCAGGAAGTAAGCACGAAATTTTCATCGGAGGCAATCACAGCATCGCTTACCTGGTTCAGTAAGTGAGCTTGACGCAGTACCCTTTCCTCTGACCGTTTGTATTCCGTGATATCCTGCACTGCGCCATATAATCCCACGACCCGTTCCTGGGCCGCATCCCACACAGGGTTGGAAAAATCACGTAGCCAGCGTACCTCGCCGCTTTTCGTAATCACGCGCATCTCCTGCGAATCTTCCTGCCCGGAAAGGACATTCTGTATATGTCGTGCAAGGACAGGCATATCCTCTGGATGCATCAGCTTTTGCCAGAAGTCAGGCATTTGTGATTCCTCCAGGGTGTAGCCGGTAATGCGGGTGAAGGATTCGGTGATCCATTCCGGCACGATGCTGCCATCCGCCTCGATCTGGTCGCGGTAGGCGTAATCGCTGGTGAGCTCCGAGACAAGCCGGTAACGTTCCTCGGATTCTTGTAGGGTCTGCTCTGCCAATTTGCGCTCAGAGATATCCTGAGCGGTGGCCACACGGTATAACAATTCGCCGTCGTCGCCGAGCACACTGACCAGATCCATCTCAACGGGGAAGGTGGTGCTATCCCTGCGAATCATCCGCGCTTCGAAGCGGGAATGCCCGATCTGATCTGCCCTTTGGACATTGCGCCGCACATGCTCATGGTCAGTGGGCGCATACAGGCTGAGGATGGCCGCACCAACAATATTCTCTACTCTTGATTTGTGCATGCTTGCAAAGGCGGGGTTGCAGGCTACGATCCGATGGGTGTCTGGGTCAGCGACTGCAATACCATGTGCACAGCCTTCGAAGGCATCTCCCCATAGCCGCAGTTCCTCCTCGGCTTGCTTGCGCTCGCTGATATCGCGTGAAACACCATAGACTTCCAGATGCTTGTTGTCTTTGTTGATTACAAAACGGGTTGTGGTCTCTGTCCATACGGTCGTACCGTTCTGGCGGGGCTGCTCGACCTCATCGATATATGTTCGGTCATTCCCAGCCCGAAAATCCTTGATCCGTTCCGGCAGGATCTTCTCAAGGTAACGGGCAGATTGGGTTGTCAGTGAGTCATTCAGTCCCTGGTTCAAAACTTCCTGCACGGTATAGCCCCGCGATCGTTCCACAGACGGGCTGATATAGCGAAAGCGCGAGGTCTCCAGATCGAGCACCCAGATCACATCGGTAATATTCTCTGCCAGCAGCTTATAGGAATCTTCACTCTGTGTGAGTCTGCGCGCGTGACGCTGGATGAGCCAGTAGAGCATAAACGCGGTCACCAAAATGTAACCCCAGCCTTTATACAGGCTGATCGTCGTGAGCATTTCTTCGCTCAACGCAATCTGGGCGGCTATCCGGTCAGAGAAGAGAATCCATAGCCCACCGATCAGGGTGTACAGGCCGGCAATTTGGATGGCTCCCCAGCTCAGGCCATTCCATCGATAGGGGGATGGGTATCTATTCATGAGAGCCTCACTTAGGTGAAGAATTAAATAAAATCTACCATATTAAGCAAATTGCATGCCCTACAGAACGGTAAAGAAATAAAGACAAGATTACTCATAAAAGCATTTTCATTTTCCCAAAATAAGATGCACAAGGGGGATTCCCTACCCTTGAAAGTCTGGTATTTTCCTGCGATGAAACGGAGTTTCGTCTTTGCCCTCTGAAGCGGTCATGATAACTGTCAATCTCGAGTTAGTGATCGTTTCAATGCAGCATATCAAATAATGATCGAGTTTACTGCAAGATCACCCAAAAATAGTACTTTTTCCCTATAAAAACTCTTGTCAAAAATAAGATTTTGTGTAAAATAAAGATGCTCCGATCAGGGTGCCCCCCTCACTCTGACGGGGCATTTTTTTAAGTCATTGTGTTCCCCACTGCACATTTCATTATTTTAAATAGAAAAATCCCCTCTTAGGTACTTCGGATTTGTTTTTTCCACCTGTCTAGAAATAGCCCTGGTTATATAATCCGATAAACAGCCATATGGGGATACAGGAGAGCAACAAGAGCCCAGACAGCATACCGCCCGTGACAAAGCTACTCCAGGTGAGATAGCCGAGAAGGATCAGGATCGAGCCTCTCCAAAACATGTCAAAGTTTCTCATAGCAACAATTTACAACTAAATGGGGAAAGGTTGAATGGGGATTCTCCCTAGATTCAATAATAGGGATAACACGGGCATCTTATTTTCCGCTTTTTGTGCCCGCCCATATGGAAAAACGCACGTCATTCTTCGTGGAGTTCTTCACTTCATACATGAGCTCATCGGCCATGTTCATGAGCTGCTCGGCCGAATGCGGAGGAGCCGCACACGTCAGCGCACCCATGCTGAAGGTGACCGGCACGTTTCGATTTCTCATCTCCCCGCCCAAATGGACACGAAGCTTGGAGAGAACCATCTGTGCCTCCGACTGATGGGTGGAGGGTAATAGCAGGGCAAATTCATCGCCGCCCACCCGGGCGATGGTATCCGTGCTGCGCAAGTGAGACTGCAGCGCAGTGGCAATGCAGCGCAGCACTTCATCGCCGGCAGTATGCCCGTACAAATCGTTCACCAGCTTGAAATTATCAACATCGATATAAACAATGGTAATGGGATGGGGATAACGGCGAATGCGTTCGATCTCCATCTGTAGCAGCTCGTGGAAGTAACGCCCGTTGACGGCGCCCGAGACAAAATCTGTGCGCGCGGCAAGCTGTTCCTCCCGGCGTAATTTATGCAATTCGGCTACCAGGTAGGTCACAATGACAAAAAAACCGCTTCGGATTAATGTGTTCCAGAAATAAAGGCTTGAAGACGAGTATCTGAGGCCAATTGCAAACTCGGCAACCAGCCAGGCCAGGGCGCTGAACAGGGACATAAATAGCCCTGCCGTCTGGCCGACCCACCAGGTAACCAGAACAATGGGAGCCAGATAGAATAATGAAATATTGATTTCATTACCTGTCAGGTAATCCACCGCTCCGATCAGGCCGATCATTAGAGTCCCTGTCACGATCCAAAAGAGCGGGCTTTTCTTCTCCAAGGCCTCCAAAGCCTGTTGCTTATTCAATGTCTCCTGCTCGCTTTCTTTGCTTGATTAACTGAGAATCTATGGGCTCAGATTAAACAAAACACTCGCTCTCAGGTTCAAGGACACTCTGGGCAGCGAGGTGTACATATTTTACTCGCATTTGTTTTCGATTCTGCATGAGTGGCAATACCCAGAAAGAGCGCCGAACCCTTACTGTCCACTCGGCTAGGTGTATACTCTCCCTGTGATGGGGGAGGTTTTATGTCTCATGCCCTATACTATAGGTGTATAAGAGTAAACCAGGGAGAGTTCATGCCTCAAAAAGCAATTGAAGTTCAGAAGCTACGCAAATCATTTGGTGAGAATCAGGCCGTGGATGGCGTCAGCTTTGGCGTGGAGCAGGGGGAGATTTTCAGCCTGCTCGGTCCGAACGGAGCCGGGAAGACAACGACCATTTCCATGCTGTCGTGTCTGCTGCGCCCCGATGACGGCGATGCATATGTGATGGGGCATTCGATCCGCACGGATGCGATGGGCGTCAAATCGGTGCTAGGGGTGGTTCCGCAGGAGATTGCGCTGTACGAGGACCTGACCGCTCGCGAGAACCTGACGTTCTGGGGGAAAATGTATGGGTTACGCGGCTCAACTCTCAAGTCACGCGTAAATGAGGTGCTGGATGTGATCGGTCTGAGTGACCGGGCAAATGACCGGGTCGGTAAATATTCAGGGGGAATGAAGCGGCGGGTCAATATTGGCGTGGCGCTCCTGCACAAGCCAAAAGTCATTTACATGGACGAACCTACCGTGGGTATCGATCCGCAGTCCCGGCGCAACATCCTGGATAGCGTTGTCGCGCTGAAGAACCAGGGTATGACTGTTCTCTACACCACGCATTATATGGAAGAGTCCCAAGAACTCTCCGACCATATTGCCATCATGGATCATGGCAAGCTGATCGCCTGCGGCACCCATGAGGAACTGGTAAGACTGGTGGGACAGCAAACGCGAATCGACCTGACTGTGAGTGTGGAACCGGGCAAAGTTCTGGATGCCTGGCGAGGAATTGAAGGGGTCAAACATGTCACCGTGCAAGAGGAGCAGATCAGCGTGCTGGCGGAGGATAGCAATCGAGTGCTGCCGCGGTTGTTCGACTCCGCCACAAATTCTTCTGCTCGCATCACCTCCGTGGATATTCGCGAGCCGAATCTCGAAGCTGTGTTCTTGCTCCTGACCGGCCGCGCCCTGCGGGACTGAGGGACAATGAAAGCCCTTGATATTGCCCTCAAGGACCTGACCCGCTCCTTCCGCAGCGCGTTCGCAGTGATCTTCATGTTCGGTGTGCCGCTCCTGGTGACGGGCATGTTCTATTTCATGTTTGGCAATACGGCCGAGAACGGGGACTTCAACCTGCCCAGGACAAAAGTCATCATCGCGAACATGGACAAGGGCGGGCCCAAATTTCAGGTCAACCCGAAGAATATTCCTGGCGGCCGGCAGGCCGATACAATGGGTGATCTCATCGTCAGTATTCTCGAGAGCGATGAGATGGCGGACCTGATCGAAGTCACGTTCGCGCCGGATCCCAGGGCTGCCCGGACTTCTGTCGACAGCCAGGAAGCCCAGGTCGCGATCATTATTCCATCTGATTTCTCGGAACAATTCGCGGACGTGAGAGAGGGAAAAGCGGTCATCGAGTTCTACCAGGATCCTACTCTGAGCATCGGTCCGGCGATCATGCGCTCCATCCTCAACCGTTTTCTGGATAGCATGGGGGGCGTTAAGATCGCCGTCAATGTATTTATGGATGAAGCCGATCCATCCCAATATGGGCTCACCGGGCAGGTCGTCCAGGATTATCTAGATACCTCGCTGGCGCTGAGCGAGGATCTTGAAGGGGAGTTGTTGGATGTGCGCGCGCCTTCCGGCGACCCGCAGAACCAGGCGGAGGAAAGCCAGAATACGCTGCTGAGCATCATCACTCCGATTATGGGTGGGATGATGGTCTTTTACGCGTTCTTCACCGGAACGTCAACAGCCCAAAGCATTCTCAAGGAGGAAGAGGAACGTACCCTGCCCCGTCTGTTCACCACACCAACGCGGCAAGCGACCATCCTGGCCGGCAAGCTTCTCTCCGTGTTTATGACGGTCTGCGCACAGGTTATTGTGCTTCTGATCGCGGCGCGTTTAATCTTTGGAATTCAATGGGGTGAGTTCTTATCTGTGGCTCTTTCTGCAGTAGGTATTATTTTTAGCGCATCTGCTTTTGGAATCTTCGTCAACTCATTCTTAAAAGATACCAAACAAGCTGGCGTGCTGTTCGGCGGCGTGCTAACCGTGACCGGCATGGTGGGCATGATCAGTATCTTCGGCATGGGTGCACCGGGCGCGGCGCGGCTAGGAGACACGGTTTCTCTGCTCGTGCCCCAGGGTTGGGCAATACGCGGCCTCATGCAGTCCATGAACGGGGAGCCGCTTGGTAATGTGATAGTTACCGCCCTGATTATGCTCATCTGGAGCGCAGCCTTTTTCATCATCGGCGTGCTGCGCTTCAACAAACGGTATGTTTAAAAGAAGCAAGAAAATCCTTTGTGTTACGTCGTATCCTTCGTGGTAGAAAACCTATGATCCGTATTCTCGACATTGCTCTCAAAGACTTGATGCAGCTCTCACGTGACTTCAAGACTTTTATGTTCCTGCTGATCATGCCAATCCTCTTCACGCTGCTGTTCGGCTATGCTTTTGGTGGTTTCAGCAGTGGAGACTCGGACTCGCGGTTGCCAGTAGGGTACCTGTCTCAAGACGATCATTGGGTTACCGACTCACTTCACGAACTCCTGTTCGCATCAGAGGTGATTCATCTCGATGAGAGCGTTTTTTACTCTGCCGCGAGCCTCGAGAAGCTGGTGGCAGATGGGGATCTCGCGGCGGCGATCATCATCCCGGATGGATATGGCAAGTCGGTTCTCAAAGATAAGGCAGCACGTCTGATCGTGATCGCAGACACGAATACGACGGCCTGGACAACCATCGAGGCAGAGCTTCTCACACTCGCCAGCCGGTTGGACGGTGCTGTCCGCACCGCGACGATTATCGAGCAACTGGATGTAGAGGGAATTCCATTTGATTACGCCTTCAAAAAAAGCCTCTCGGCTTGGGACGAGCCGCCCATCTCCATTGAGGAAACAACCAGTCTCGCCGTGCAAAAGACCAGCAGCCAGGGCCGGGCGCTGGCACATACAGCCCCCGGCATGATGCTTCAATTCGCAATCGCCGGGCTGTTGACTGCCGCACAGATCATTGTCGCAGAACGCAAGTCACGCACCATGCAGCGATTGCTGACCACTGCGACACGCCGTGCTCATATTGTGCTTGGTCACTATATGGCTATTTTCCTTCTGACATTTGCGCAGTTCATGATCCTGATTATGTTTGCGCAGTTCGCATTGAAAGTGGACTATCTGCGTGTCCCTGCGGCGACCCTGCTGGTAGCCTTCAGCGCTGCGCTGTGCATCTCAGCCCTGGGGCTGCTGATCGGTATCCTGGCGCGGACCGAGGAACAGGCGATCATCTTTTCACTCATTCCCATGTTTGTATTCGCGGGGCTGGGCGGAGCCTGGGTCCCCCTGGAGGTCACAGGGCCGACATTCCAGATGATCGGTCACCTTTCGCCAGTGGCCTGGGGCATGGACGGATTCGAAAACATCGTCGCGCGTGGCCTGGCATTTGATTCGGTGTTACTCCCGGCCGCGGCGCTGATCGGATATGCCATGCTCTTCTTCATCCTGGCCGTTCGTCGGTTTAGAAGCGTGGAAGCGTAACTTGTGGTCTCTATTCCTTAGAACATGACCACCCACCCGAACCACTGTCCACTCGGATAGTGGGAAACCCTTCTCTCGCATGGGCCATCTCCGTTCTGTCTGCGTATACTAAGCATAGAAATTCTAAAGGAGGATTTCCCATGAAAATTAATCGCTCGGGTCTCTTCTGGGGACTATTGCTCATTGGGGCAGGAGCAGTGGCCCTTGGCCAACAACTGGGCTACATTGACCAGTTCTCAGATCCACAATTCTGGATCTGGGTCTTTGGCTTTGTCAGCCTTCTCGCAATCGTCGAATATGCCTGGAGTGGTTTTCGGCAGTGGGGCTGGCTCTTCCCCGCCGGCGTCTTTGGCGGCCTGGCAGTGACCATCGCATTAGCAACCAATGAAGTAGATTCCGCTGCGGTGGCAACGCCGTTATTTGTCGGTTTGATCATCCCGTTCGCGGTTGCCTACCTCTCCGATCGCGCTCGCAACTGGTGGGCGCTCATCCCCGGCGGCGTGATGCTCTTCCTGGCGCTGGCCACACTTTTTGTCGATTCGACCGGCGGCGAATGGGTGGGCGCGTTGTTCCTGTTCATGATCGCAGGCAGTTTCCTGATGGTCTATTTGAACAATCGGACCCAAACCTGGGCGTTGCTCGTGGCCTATATCACCGGAGTGCTGGGACTCGCTCCGCTGATGTCTACTGGCGGGCGCGACGCGGCTTATTTCGGCCCCATTTTCCTGTTCGCGGTAGGCCTGCCTTTCTTCTATGTCTATCTCCGCAGCGTGCAGAACTGGTGGGCGATCATCCCGGCTGGCACCATGACCGTGATCGCCATCATTACTGCGCTGGCCATTGCAGGGCTTATCAATGAGGGCGGCGCCGGCGGATTTGTCAGCGCCGGACAGGTCAACGCCCTGTTCATGGCTGGGCTCGCGGCCACCTTTGCCGTGGTCTGGCTGCGGCACGAGAAGCCCTGGGCAAGGATTGTGACCATCATTCTGGCTGCTGTGGCAGTCGCCTCCTTTTTCTTCAGCTCTTACTCTCAGATCTTCTGGCCGGTGGCGTTCATCCTGGTGGGTGTCTACCTGTTTTACACCGCACTGCGCCCCAAAACGGCCTGATCTCATTAGCAAATGGTTAGAATACTCCCCCGTCGCGGGGGAGTATTGATTCTTGCCTCGTTATAATCACTGTAGAGGGCATGCGTATGGATATCCGTTCCGCTCAAGAGGATGTACGAAACACCTATTTGCGCGGGTCGGTAGCCCAGGCCATCATGGGCATCTTCTGGCTGGCGTCCGCAGCTTTGGGAACATAGGTCAGTGAGTATTTCGCCGTCTTCGTGCTGGTGCTGGCGGTCGTGCTTACATTCCCGCTGACCTTTTTACTCTACACATTATGGGCCGCCCGATGGGCCTGCCTGGCCCCATCCCATGAGCCAGCTGGTTTTTCGCAGTGCTCATTCCTCTCAGTCACTTCCTGATCGGACCCATTTCTGTCTATAATCTCAACTGGTTCTTCCCGGCGTTCATGTTTGTGATGGGCATGCACTACATCCTGTTCATCTTTCTGTATGGGATGTGGGAATTTGCCGTGTTGGCCGTTGCACTGTTGATTGGTGGACTCACGATTGGAGCATTATTTCCGGGATCCTTTACGCCCGGCGGCTGGTTCGCGGGGATCGTCCTGGTGCTGTTTGCCCTGTTTGTGAGCATAAAAAATAGGATGGAACTGTCCACTTGACCACACTATCCATTCGGACAGTGCAAACTCCCCTCCTGGCAGGGGAGTTTTTTATTGAGAAAGACTATTCTTGTCAATGGAGCTGCCATGGAAACCACAATCCGATGTCAGAAAGAGAGTACACAGGACGGCGACTTGTTGTTGCTTGCATCCGGCATCTTGCTGGAAGTGAACCGAATCGTAAAGTGCATTCAAATGATCGTGGCTGTTCTGCTGCGATATGCGGCGATAGGCATATCCATTTCAGACAGCCTGATCGGTTTGATGACATTCACCCCCTCAGAGGAAAGTTAATCAAAACGGTAAATCGATTGTTGCAGGGCCGAGGCCCTGCAAGATCTGTTGACTGTCAATCACATTATTTTTCCGTATGGAGACCTGAAATGGATCATGTAGTCTATGTCGACACAAAAGCCCGTGAGTTGGAAAAGCTTCTGGCAGGGGAGAAGACAATGATCGTACGCGGCGCAACGGGGCGCAAGTTGCCCTATGGGCGTGTTCAGCCCGGCGATTGTCTGTTTTTCATTCATAACAAAGGTGACGGCATGGTACGCGCCAGCGCCGTTGTGAGCCATGTTTTTAACTCGGACAGGCTCACCGAAGAGCAGTCCCGCGAAATACTGAAGGCCAATCAATCAAAGTTGAATCTCGCGCCCGACCAGATCGAGCGCTGGGAAAGAAAACGGTATCTGGTGCTGATCGAAGTTAAGGATGTGTGCCCGCTCGAGCCGTTCGCCATCGACCGAAGCGAATATGGAAACATGGACGATTGGCTTCCGGTGGAAGCAATTGAGAAGGTAAAGAAATAAGGACAGAAACATTATGAAACCAACCATGCGCAACTATCAAAACGAAGAAGACTACTGGTGCATCCGCGAATTCCTGCGCGAAGTGTCGCTCTTGAATCATCGGCACGATTTTGCCTGGTCGCTTCTGCGCTGGGACTACTGGCGCTGGCATGGCAATGAAAATATTTTCCATTACAGGCTGGAGGATGTGATTACGTTGTGGGAGGCGAAAGGACAGATCGCGGCAATGCTTAATCCGGAGGCACTTGGCGAGGCATTCTTTCAAGTTCATCCTTCCTGCCATAGTGCAGAGCTTTTCTGTGAAATGCTGGATATCGCCGAACAAAAACTTCCTGAGTTAAAAGAGGATGGCAAAAAGGAATTGATCGCCTGGGTCAATGCTGAGGATGCCGTTTTTAAAGATATCCTGACCCGGCAGGGATATACACGTTCAAAGTTCAAAGCTGAGCACATGCGCCGCCGCTCCTTTACCCAGCCGGTACCGGATTGCGTTCCACCGGTGGGATACACTGTCCGCGCGTTGGGCGACGAGAGCGAACTTCCCGCCCGCAGCTGGCTATCGTGGAAGGCCTTTCACCCCGATGAGCCGGATGAAAAATATCAGGGCTGGGAGTGGTACAAAAACATCCAGCGCGTTCCGCTTTATCGCCGCGACCTGGATATCGTCGCGGTGGCAGCAGATGGAGAACTGGCTGCCTTTTGCACCGTCTGGTTCGACGACATCACACGGACCGCGGTCTTCGAGCCGGTAGGCACACATCCGGATCACCAGAAGCGCGGGCTTGGCAAAGCCGTGATGAGCGAAGGCCTGCGCCGCGCGCAACGACTCGGCGCTACGCTGGCAACGGTGAGCTCTTATTCGCCGGGGGCACACGCGTTATATGACTCCATGGGCTTCACCGAGGTCGATCTGCTGGAGCCCTGGATCAGGGAATGGTCATAAATTTGTAGCCACATCAACGCAAGAGGATTCAATGCAGGATACCATCATCGTCCGTGGTGCTCGTCTCCATAATCTCAAAAATGTAGATGTGGAGGTCCCAAAAAACAAACTGGTAGTCTTCACCGGGCTTTCCGGTTCGGGAAAGTCCACCCTCGCGTTTGACACATTGTATAAAGAAGGTGCTCGCCAATACATGGAGTCGCTAGGCATGGTGACGGATGGGATGAGCAAGCCGCCCGTCCGGCAAATCAGCGGGCTCTCTCCATCTATCAGTGTAGATCAGCACTTATCCAACCGCAGTCCCCGTTCCACGGTGGGTACATCCACCGAGATCTTTACTTACTTGCGGGTGCTGTTTGCCCGGCTGGGACACAGACCTTGCCCGAACTGCGGCAAGGACGTTCCACCTTCATCCGAATTGGACGACGATCTCTGGAAAGAGGATGAGTCGGAGGTGGAAGAGGAAACGGTTCTCTGCCCGCATTGCGCGGCGCGCTTGCCCGCGTTAAGCATGACCAGCTTTTCATTCAACAAACCGGCCGGGGCATGCCCCACTTGCACTGGGCTGGGAGTGGTCGCCGATCTGCTTCTTGACCGCGTCTTTGACCTCAGCCTGGGTGTGCAAAACGGTGGGGTAAAGATATGGGATGCATTTAACACCGATCGTCTGGCAGTCACCCTGCAACGCGCCGGGAAATATTATGGCTTTACATTCGACCCTCTTCAACCGGTCGGCGACCTAGGTGAAGTGCAGCGCGATCTGCTTTACTATGGTGTGAACAGTGACCAGTTCAAGCGTCACTTCCCGGAGAAGCGCGCCCCATCCACGGTACTCAAAGGAAACTTCGAAGGAGTGATCACCAACCTTAAGCGTCGCTACGCGGAGGGCTCGTCTGACTCAGGACTATCCGTGAAGACGGAAACCTTGTACGCGCGGCAAACGTGCCACGACTGTGAAGGCAAGCGACTACGCGCCGAAAGCCGGCAGGTCAACGTCTGCGGCCGGACGATCATCGAGCTCTCCGAGATGCCTCTCGAAGAAGTGGCGACCTGGGTGGGAACGCTCGCGGAAGGGCTGAATGAAAGTGAACGGGAGATCGCAGGCCCCGTGATTACGGACCTCAATGAGCGCATCCGCAGGCTTGTAGATATCGGTGTCGGCTATCTGACGATGGAGCGCTCTACGCCCAGTCTTTCGGCGGGAGAGGCGCAGCGGCTGAGGCTGGCTGCCCTGCTTGGGTCAGGTTTGACCGGCGTGCTGTATGTTTTGGATGAACCGACGATCGGCTTGCACCAGCGTGACACGGCGCGGCTCATTAAAGTACTGCGCCAACTGAGTGACCTGGGCAATACAGTCCTGGTCATCGAACATGATCTCGAAATGATCCGCTCGGCAGACCATGTGATCGAATTCGGACCGGGAGCCGGAAAACACGGCGGCGAGGTGGTGGTGTTTGGAACTCCGGCGCAAGTGGCGGAGCATGTGTCTTCTCCAACAGGAGAATTTCTTTCAGGCCGCGAGCATCTCCCGCTTCGACCGCCGCGGAGTGCTTCGCGCGGTGAGCTCGTGATTCGTGGCGCCCGGGAACATAATCTGAAAAATATTACAGTCGGTATCCCGCTGGAGAGACTGGTTGCTATCACCGGTGTCTCTGGTTCAGGAAAATCGTCGTTGATCTTCGATATCCTGGACCGCGCGGCCCGTGAGCGATATTATGGCGGTATGGAAAAGCCCGGGCTGCATGACTGCATCGAAGGCTGGGACAGAATTGACCGGGTGGTCACTGTGGATCAGCAGCCTATCGGCCGAATGCCGCGTTCGAACGCAGCGACCTACACGGAGGTCTTCACCAGCATCCGTGAAACGTATGCCGGCCTCGCGGAGGCACGCCAGCGAAAGCTTGATGCGAAACACTTTTCCTTCAATGTGCCGGGCGGGCGCTGCGAGCGCTGTGAAGGCGCCGGGGTACTGACCGTAAATATGCACTTCCTGCCCGACGTGCAGGTGCGCTGTCCCTCATGCCAAGGCAGGCGCTATAAAAAGGAAGTACTGGGGGTCAAATATCGCGGGGTTGATATTGCCTCCGTGCTGGAGATGACCATCGAAGAAGCTCAGGTTCTTTTTGAGGATATCCCTGCCATCGCATCCCGTTTGAGCTTGATGTCTGAAGTGGGACTGGGTTACCTGCAGCTCGGACAACCCGCCACAACATTATCCGGTGGCGAGGCGCAGCGTGTTAAACTGGCAAAAGAGTTGACGCGCAGCGGAAGCGGCCGCACCCTGTATTTGCTGGATGAGCCGACGACCGGCCTGCACCCGGCAGATATTGCTCGCCTGCTTAAGCTTCTCCAGCGCCTGGTGGATGCTGGGAATAGTGTGGTGGTGGTCGAGCACCATGTCGAGTTGATGCGTTGCGCTGACTGGTTGATCGATCTTGGCCCCGAGGGTGGGCAACGCGGTGGTCAATTGCTTGCCGAAGGAACTCCTGAGCAAGTGGCGCAAGTGGTCTCTTCACATACGGGACAATGTTTGAAAATGATCCAGGAGAATATGTTCCATGAATCCACAGGATGAAATTCGTTCGCTTCTCGAAGCATTTCAGGAAGGCTATATCCATCGCGATGTAAGTCGGGTCGATCCATATATGGAATTATTCACTGCCGACGCCGAAGTGATCGGCACCAACGGCGTCCGGCCCGGTGTCGATGAATGGTACACGGACCGCGCCTCCGCTCGTGAGCTAGTGGAAGGGGACTGGGAAGGTTGGGGCGATCTGCGCCTCGACTTCAATTCGATGTCCATCCACAGTCGCGGGGATGTGGGCTGGGTTGCGGCACCGGCTACCGTGACAACGACAATTGGTGAAGAGAACTACGCCTCGTATCTGGAGTTTGTCAGAAAACTGATCGACAGTTCTGATCTCAGCCCCGAGCAAAAACTGCTTCATATCCTGCGCGGTGGGACCAATACGGTATATGAGCTGCGCCGCGGCGAGAGGTTTGTCTGGGCGCTGCGTTTTACAGCGGTCGTCGTGCGCGAGGCAGACGGCTGGAAATTCGCGCAAATGAATTTTTCCTTCCCTACCATCTACTTCCCCGATGTACGCCTGATGGACTAGAAAAAAATGACAAACGGAAACAGCCTGCAGCTTGAAACAGAACGGCTCATTCTGCGCCCGATGCTGGAGTCGGATTTCGAAGCATTGCTTCTTATCTTTACAGATCCCAAGGTGATGGCTGCCTTCAACCACCCTCTGTTCACTCATGAGCAGATGGGTCGCTGGCTCCAGCGCAATCTCGATCACCAAAATGAGTTTGGCTATGGTTTGTTCTCAGTCACTATAAAAGATACAGGCGAACTGATCGGCGACTGCGGCCTGGAGCAAATGGAAGACCAGGGCGCGGCAGAGCTTGGCTATGACTTTCGCAGCGATTACTGGAATCAAGGCTATGCCACCGAGGCGGCCGTGGCTGTGCGCGAATATGCGTTCAACGTTTTGCAACTACCCCGGCTGATCAGTCTGATCCGTGTAGGCAACCTTTCTTCAAAACGCGTGGCTGAAAAAGTGGGCATGACGCTTGCCGAAGAGTTCCCGCGTTATGGAATCCAATACTGGAAGTATTCATTGGAAAACGAGAATGCCTGAAATCATCGACACGATCCTGAGTCGCAGGAGCATCCGGCACTTCACACCAGAGCCAGTTGATCACGAAACACTCGTCCTGCTGTTGAAAGCCGCCATGTCCGCACCGACGGCCTGTAACAGCCAGCCCTGGGAATTCATTGTGGCCACCGAGCAGGAGGTACTTGACCGTATTCGAGATAAGTTTTTGTTTGCCAGATATAACGCACCGGCCGCGATCGTGGTCTGCGGCAACGTGCGCATCGCCAATAATTCGGCGGCGCGTGACCACTGGGTAATGGATTGCAGTGCCGCTACAGAGAACATCCTCATCGCCGCGGCGGGTATGGGATTTGGGGCCGTGTGGATCGGTGTGTATCCGTATCCCAGCAGGATTAAGATACTGGCTGAGCTGTTGGGTATCCCTGAGAATGTGACTCCGCTGAGCATGGTCTATGTGGGCCACCCGGCAGAACAGAAAGAACCTCGCACGCACTATGATGAACACAGGGTATATTGGCAGTGTTACGAGCCGCGCAAGCGCAGGTCAAAGATCAAGAATGCGAAGTATTTACCGTGACGATTGGAGAGCAAAATGGAAATCAAATCCGCGCAACAGGATGTGCGATCTACATTTTTACGTGGATCGATTGGTCAAGCCGTCTCAGGCCTGATCTGGCTGCTCTCAGCTTTTCTCGGCACATGGTCCAGTGAGCGTTCGGCCATTCTGCTGCTGGTGCTGCTGGGCGCGCTCATTTTTCCGCTTACCCAATTGATCCTGCGTCTATTGGGCCGCTCGGCCGGGTTGCCCAAGGGACACCCGATGAACGCACTTGCCACACAGGTAGCGTTCATCGCTCCCCTTAGTCTGCCGGTGATCGGCGCCGCGGCGCTCTATAACATCAACTGGTTCTACCCGGCGTTCATGCTGGTACTGGGTACGCATTACATGCCGTTCATTTTCCTGTATGGCATGTGGGAATTCGGGGTCCTGGCGGCATTGCTGATCGGTGGAGGCGTGGCAATAGGTATGTTGTTCCCCGGTACATTCACTATAGGTGCATGGTTTACAGGTGTAGTGCTCCTGCTATTTGCCTTATTCGTACAGCTTACTCCTCGTTTTTCGAAAAAATAGAACTGTCCACTTGACTACACTGTCCACTCGGACAGTGGAAACTCCCCCGGCGGTAGGGGAGTTTTTTGTTATGCGGACTTAATATGAGACGGAAAGAAGGAACAAAAAGCCTTGCGAACGTTTGGTCGCTACAGCGATATGTTTCGGAAAAACCTTCGCAAGGCTCGCAAAACCGCATTTCAGGAGAAAATGATGAAAAAACTTCTCAAAATTATGGGTGTTCTTGCCGGGCTGGGCATGCTGACTGTGATCTTAATGCTTGTATCACTGCCGTGGATGGACCGTTGGGGTGCCAACCAAACGGAGATCGCTGCGTCTTTGACAGGCGATGAGCTGGTCCCGTCGCCGCGCATTTCCTACACCCGTGCAATTTCCATTAATACCGCGCCCGAAGAAATCTATCCCTGGATCGTGCAGCTCGGCGCGGAACGCGGCGGCATGTACAGCTATGAGTGGTTCGAGACGAATGTCTTACGATGTGAATTGATCAATGCTGATCGAATCCATGAAGAATGGCAAAACTTAAAGGTTGGTGATCAAGTCAAGATGTGCCCGGGCACATCCGGTCCGCCTCCATATGAAGTGGCGATCATGGAGCCTGATCAGGCAATCGTGTTAGGTCATAAGGAGAATGGCGATTGGATCGAGGTCTGGCAATTTATCCTCGTCCCGCAAGCAGACGGTTCGACACGCCTCGTCCTGCGTTCACGCAGTGCCGCGCAAGGCTGGTTTTGGGACATCATCCGCCCGGGCGAATTCATCATGGCTCGCGGCATGCTCCTAGGCATCAAAGAGCGCGCGGAAATCGAATAAAAGAGAGGAGAAGACCGTGTCCCTGTATATGTATGAAATAGGTCCTGCCTCTGCACCGACCATTGTCTTTCTGCACGGCGGTGGCGGAGGTGGCTGGATGTGGCGGCCCCAGTGGGAAGAGCTCAAAGATTTTCATATGCTCGTTCCCGATCTTCCCGGACATGGTCAAAGTGAGTCCATCAATCCATTCACCATCGACGATAGCGCGGCGGGTGTAGCTGAGCTCATCCGGACCCGCGCACACGGGGGGAGGGCCCATGTGGTGGGACTCTCGGAGGGCGCGCAGATTACACTGGCCTTGCTGGCACGCAACCCGGAACTTGTCTTGCGAGCCATCGTCAGCAGTGCGCTCGTTCGACCGATCCCCGGTGCAAATTTGTTAAGTCCCGGCTTGATTGCATTTTCTGTTAAGTGGTTTGTCGAGCCCTTTAGAAACGTGGATTGGTGGATCCGTCTTAACATGAAATATAGCGCGGGCGTCCCTGAGATTTATTATCCACATTTCAAAAAGGATTTTCAGAACCTGACCGGTGATCTCTTCGCGCAGGTGATGGTCCAAAACCAGCGCTTCAGATTGCCAGAAGGCCTGCGGCAAATCTCTGTTCCAACGCTGGTGGTAGCGGGGAAGAGAGAATACGGAGTGATGCGCCAATCGGTGCGGGATATTGTTGCAGCCATCCCAACCGCAAAGGGATTCCTGGTACATCATTCCCGCAACCTGTCTCTGGCTGAAGAGCACAATTGGAACTTAACAGCTCCCGGTTTATTTACGCAGATGGTCAGGGCATGGATCACCGACACGCCCTTACCAGCTGAATTGCATTCTATACGTTGACAAGAAATCAAAAGGCACCGCTCCAAAGATGCCTACACTGACAAGTTAAGGAGTCCGCCATGTCCTTCAAAAGATCAACTTCTTCCAGATACATAACAGCCTGTCTGATACTCTTCATGCTGGCTGCCTGCGCACCTGTTCAAGTAGAAACACCACAAATGGTTGCGGAAGCTGCCACTCCCACGCCTGAGATTTTCAATCCGTTAGACCCATCGCCGACTCCTTCAGATAGCACCTTGCCGTTAACCTGCCAAGTGACAGACTTAAGTGTTTATATCAATGAGGAATGGCGCTACTGTTTCGCCTATCCAACAGACTTCGTGATGGACGAAAGCCGAGCCGCAGAAGGAGTCATCAGTTTTTATGGCCCAGGCTTGGAAGACACCGCCAACCCGGTACGGGTTAGCCTGGAGATCACGACTCAGCTCGTACCAGGCGCGAGCAACCTGCCTCGTCTGGTAGATGCCTACCTGACTTCTTTTCATGAACTGTCCGGAACGATCAGCCGCGAACCCGCGTTGTTGGGAGGCGAACCCGCTGAGCAGCTCGAGCCAGTTCCTGGACTGCTAAGTTCGCGTCTGGTGATGGCATTGCATGACAACATCTTATTTACCTTGCGCTTTCATCCTTCCGATCTCGAAATTGCAAAATCCGGTTTGAATGATCTCAGCCAAACTGTGACTGGTTCCTTTGCCTTCTTACCACTGACTGCACAGCCAGCTTCGCGCCTGCAAACTGTGAGCTGGTCCGAATTTGGACAGAATATTTCTCTATCCTATAATCCCATTTTGGCGCCGTGGGTGGAAGCAGTGACGGTCCCGGCTGTCCCAGTCAGTGACCAAATTCTCTTTTCCGAATCTCATCCCACGTATGCGCAGTTCCGCTTTCTGGGCTTCCAGGGTGGGCGGTTATATGACTTGCCTTTGCTACCTCAAGAGAATCGCGTTGCCCAGGTATCCATTTTTCCGACGTCAGAGTTTCCCGGTTTTAGCGGCGACAATCCCCAGGGTTTTGCAAGCCAGTCACAGGCGCTGAAGGATATGCTCCAGAAAGGAATAGAACCGGCGCGCTGCGCGCAACCTATTGTGGATGAACCTGGCATGCCTTTCTTGCCATGGGTGAATTCGAAGCAATCCTTGTGCGCACAGCCCAAGCTCCTCGAATTTGCAAACGGCAAAGGCGTCCGTTACCTGACGTATTACTCACAGGGTGTGAACCCTGTATTGGAACAAGAGGTGTTCTACACCTTCCAGGGTATCACCGACGACGGGCAATTTTATGTGTCCGCATTATTCCCGGTGGAGACAGGTGTCTTCCCCGCCGAGCCGCCTCCCTGTCCCAAATGCGGTGAGCCAGACTATAACCCGTTTGTAGAGTGGGAGGCCAAGGTCACGGAACAATTGACCAAGCTGAATGCTCAACCCGAAGATAATTTCACACCTTCACTGAGTGTTCTCGACGAACTCATCCAATCGATTCAGATTGAATAGTCGAGAACCCTATGGCGAATCCAGTTCTGTATCCCCTGCCGGTGAAAAGCAAATCGTGATATGAACTTCAAAAAACCGGAGGCTATATGAAACCGATCCATCTTACTTTAGTTGTGTTGCTGGCGTTCATCTTTAGTGCCTGCACCCCAGCCGCACCAACAGCTGTGCCTACTGAAGTTGTCGATACTCCGGCGGCTGCCGCAACGGAGGTGACCGCCACCACCGAGGCGTTCCGCGCCTTGAACAGGATCGAGATCCCCGCGCCGTCCCTCGCGGAGAATTTAGTGGGTGAGCCTGCTGAACGGACCATATACGTCTATCTCCCACCTTCCTATGCCACATCAGAAAAGCGGTACCCGGTGGTCTATTATCTGCCGGGCTACGGCGATAGCGGCATCATCGGTTTCCGGCTGCCCGACGATATGAACTCTCTCATCGAGAGCGGACAGCTCAAGGAAATGATGATCGTGATCGCCAGTGGGGATAGTAAAACGGGCGGAAGTTTCTACGTCAACTCGCCTGTGACCGGCAACTGGGAGGACCATCTTGTGTTCGATGTGGTCGGCTATGTGGACAGCAACTTCCGCACGTTGGCGCAGGCAGAGTCGCGCGGCATTACGGGTCATTCGATGGGCGGCTTTGGTGCATTGAATATCGCCATGCGCCACCCGGATGTATTCAGCGCAGTCTACAGCATGAGCCCGGGCCTGTTCGATGAAAACGGCCTGGCGGAGTCGTTCCTGTTTGCCCAGGAGCGCACCATCACAAACTTTGTGAACTATGAAAAGGAACTGGCAGCTCTCCCTCTGGAGGAAGCGCAAGAGAAAATGTTCCTGTCCCCACAGGAGTTTTCTCTCGCCTATGGCTACGCCTTTGCTCCGAACCCCGATAGGCACCCGCCCTACTTCGATTACCCTTACACAGAAGTGGACGGCAAACTGGTGCGCGACGATGAGATCTGGAATAAGTGGGAGAGCGGCTTCGGCGGCATTGCCGGGGAGACGCTGCAATACAAAGAGAACTTGTTAAAACTCAAAGGCATTGTCGTAGATTACGGCATCTATGACGAGAATCCCTGGATCCCGAAAGGCGTCGAGTATTACGGTGAACAGCTGACGGCAGCCGGGATCTCTGTCAAAGTGGCAGGCTATAACGGCAACCATTCCAATCAATTGGGCCAGCGTATTCGTGAATTCATGCTACCGTTTTTTTCTACCACGCTGGAATTTGAGTAGCGTCATTTCTATAAAGTATCTCGAAGGTCCAGTGGAGTGATTCACATACAA
>DATHTL010000135.1:0-23656 GCA_035463255.1 Anaerolineales bacterium
GCAGGTTTTGTTTTGGGCAAGTGCCAGGCTCACGGTGCCATCTGCGGCACAATCGCCGCCGATGGTGGTGACGTAATTGGACAGGCTCGTGCCGGTGCCAGCCGTCTCGCCAACGGTGTGCGTGCCAGCATCGACAGCCACCGGACCGGTTGTGCCGTTATCGCCGACATCTGCGACATGGGTCACGCCGTCGATCTGCAGATTGAACAGACCCGTGTCATCCGCCGGGAGCAGCACTTTGACGACGGTCAGCGTGGGGGAGATGTCGTTGTTAGTGATCGTACAGGTCTTGGTCTCGCCGACCGCGATCGAGCCGGTGCAGTCTGCCGAGAAGGAGGGGGCGTAGCCCGCGGGGCCGGTTTCTCCGACGCTGTAAGAGCCAGCATCGAGTGCAACATTGGTGCCCAGTTCGCTTCCAGGGAAGTTCACCGGGTTGACTTTATTGCCCGAAACCTCCATCGTGAACTGGGAAGCCGTAGCGGTGCCGCCGTTGTCGTTGATCACGTGCTTGATGACAATCAACTGCGGCTGGATGTCATCGTTGGTGACGGTGCAGGTCTTCGTCTCGCCGTTGGCAATCGTGCCGGCGCAATCGGCGGAGAAGGAGGCACTGTAGCCCGATGGGCCGGTCTCGCTGACGTTGTACGCGCCCGCATCGAGGGTAACTGTGGTGCCAGGTGCTTCCTCGCCGGGGAAGTCATCAGGCGTGTCATCTGTGCCGCCGGAGTCGAGGGTGAAGTCTGCCGCTTTGGCCGTACCGCCGTTGTCGTTGACCACATGCTTGATAATGATCAGTGTGGCGGCCTGGTCGTCGTTGGTGATCGTACAGGTGACGTTCTCGCCTTCATCGAGGGTGACCGTTCCGCCCAATACTGCCGGGCATTCCTGGTCACCGGTGATGCTCACAAAGCTATAACCCGTGAGCAGCGTTTCGTTGATTGCATAGGGTGTATTGGCATCCACCGGATAGGCTGTGCCTGAAGTTGCCGCCACGCCGCCGATCGTGAGATTAAAGTCATTGGGCTGTGCGTTGCCACCACTATCGTTGATTACGTTCTTGATGAGCGTTAACGTCGGGGCCACATCATCGTTTGTGATGGTACATGTGACGTTCTCGCCCTCATCGAGCGTGACCGTGCCGCCCAGAACGGCTGGGCATTCCGCATCGCCGGTGATGTCCACAAACGTGTAACCACTCAACTGGGTTTCGTTGATTGCATACGGTGTGTTCGCCTCGAGCGTGTAAGCCACACCCGAAAGTGCCGCGTTGCCGCCGATGGTCAGGTTGAAGTCATCCGGCTGGGCGTTGCCGCCGTTGTTGTTGAGGACATTCTTGATGAGCGTCAGTGTTGGAGCAGAGTCGTTGTTCGTGATCGTACACGTGACCTCTGTCTCACCCTCGGTCAGCGTGACCGTGGATCCGACCAGCGTGCCGCCATCGCAGCTCCATGCTCCTGCGGTGTATCCAGGCACGGTGGATTCGGACAGGTTATAGCCTGCGTTGGCGAAGACAGTTTCGAAGTCGCCCGAGCCGCCCGCGTTGCTGAAGTTACGGCCATTGTCCGGTGCAGCAGCAGTTGCGGAAAGCGTCCAGTCGTTGGCGACCGCATTGCCGCCATCATCATTGGTCACTTCTTTGACGAGCTTGAGGGTTGGGGCCACATCATCGTTGGTGATGGTACAGGTCTTGACCTCGCCTTCGTTCAACGTGATCGTGCCATCTACCGCGCAGTCGCCGCCCCAAACGGAGGCTGTATAGCCGGCCTGAGTGGTTTCTGTGGAGGTATGGACGGCGTTTGCGGTCACTTCCACGAAGACGCCGCTGGTGACTGATTGTCCGTCGATGAAGAGTGGGAAGTCACCGATGACCGCATCGCCGCCGTCATCGTTGATGACGGTTTTGATAATGCGCAACTGCGGTGCCACATCGTCATTCGTGATCGTACAGGTGACGTTCTCGCCTTCTGTGAGAGTAACCGTCGATCCAACCAGCGTGCCGCCGTTGCAGCTCCAGGAGCCTGCGGTATAGCCAGGCAGCGAAGTCTCGCTCAGATCATAGCCTTTGTTGGCAAAGACTGCTTCGAAGTCGCCGGAGCCGCCCGCGTTGCTGAAATTGCGCGCATCGAACGGCGCGGCTGCAGTAGCAGAGAGAGTCCAGTCATCAGCTACGGCGTTCCCGCCATTGTTGTTCTCTACAATTTTGACCAATTTCAATGTCGGAGCGACATCGTCGTTGGTGATCGTACAGATGGCGTTCTGGCCTTCATTGAGCGTGATGGTACCACTCGCCGTGCAGTCGCCGCCCCAGGCGGAGGCTGTGTAGCCAGGCTGGGCTGTCTCACTGGCCGTGTAAAGTGTGTTAGCGCTAAGAGTGTTCGACTGGCCGCTGGTGGTGGGGTTGCCATTAATGAACAGCGGGAAGTCCGCCACAACAGCATTGCCGCCATCGTCGTTGATGACATTCTTGATGAGCGTCAGGGTTGGCGCGGAGTCATCGTTGGTGATTGTACAGGTGACACCGGACTGCCCTTCGGCAAGCGTGATCGTCGAACCGACCAGCGTGCCACCATTGCAGCTCCAGGTGCCGGCTGTGTATCCATTCACTACAGACTCGGACAGATCGTAAGGGACGTTTGCAAAGATGGTCTCAAAGTCACCCGAGCCGCCCAGGTTGCTGAAGTTGCGTCCATCATCGGGCTCTGCAGCGATTGCATAGAGCACCCAGTCATCAGACACCGCATTGCCGCCATTGTTATTCGTTACAACTTTGACGAGTTTGAGGGTCGGCGCAACATCATCGTTCGTGATGGTACACGTGGCAGACTGCCCAAGTGCTAACGTAATATCGCTACCGTTCTGGGTTCCACCCACACAACTCCAGGCGCTGGCAGTGTAACCTGCAGGTCCACTCTCACTTAGACTGTAAGTCCCTGCATCGAAGGATGGTCCATTGGAAACGGAGGGTCCTGCGCCTGAGAAACCAGTGGGCCCAGTTGCTGTGAGCGTCCAATCGGACTCGACCGCGTCGCCGCCATCGTCATTCGTGACCACCTTGACCAGCGTCAGGGAAGGCGCGTTGTCATTGTTGGTGATCGTACAGATGGCAGCCTCGCCCAGTCCGAGTGTGATATTGCTGTCGTTTTGCGTGCCGCCTATGCAGCTCCAGGCACTTGCCGTGTAGCCGTCGGGCCCGGTCTCGCTCAATGCGTAAGTGCCCGCGTCAAAGGTAGCATCGCTGGTTGCGCCGCCCGCGCCGGAGATCGGGGTAGGACCATTTGCGGAGAGTGTAAAGTCTGTAGTGATCGCTGTGCCACCATTGTCGTTTACCACCACTTTCACAAGCGTGAGTGATGGAGCATTATCATCATTCGTGATGGTACAGGTGGCAGACTCACCCAAACCGACCGTAATATCGTTGCCGTTCTGGGTGCCGCCCACGCAGCTCCAGGCGCTGGCGGTGTAGCCCGCAGGTCCGGTCTCGCTCAGTATGTAGGTGCCGGCATCGAACGTCGCATCGCTCGTGGCGCCGCCTGCGCCGGAAATGGGTGTGGGTCCACTAGCGGAGAGTGTGAAGGCTGTTGTTGCTGCCGTCCCACCGTTGTCATTGACCACAACCTTCACGAGTGTGAGCGATGGAGCATCGTCGTTGTTGGTGATGGTACAGGTCACATCCTCGCCCAATCCCACGGTTACTGTATCTTCGTCATCTTGCGTGCCGCCCTCACAGACCCAGTCGCTGGCGGTGTAGCCAGGTACAGTCGTTTCAGACAGATCGTATGTACCAGCATCGAAGTCTGCATCACTCGTCGCGCCGCCCGCGCCGGAGATCGGTGTCGGACCGTCCGCGGAAAGTGTGAATGCAGCAGCAAGGGCTGTACCACCGTTATCATTGATCACTTCCTTGACCAACGTCAGGGAAGGCGCATCATCGTCGTTGGTGATGGTACAGGTAGCACTCTCATCCAAATCCAGAGTGATCTGGTTGCCATTCTGTGTACCATCCCCATTACAGACCCAGGTACTGGCAGAATAACCACTCGGTCCCGTCTCAGAAAGAGTGTAAGTCCCTGCCTGGAAGTTCGCATCGCTATTGACTTCCCCAGTCCCAGAGATCGATGTAGGGCCGGTGGCCGTGAGAGTAAAGTCTGTCGTCTCTGCTTGGCCGCCGTTGTCGTTGACCACAACCTTCACAAGGGTCAGTGATGGAGCGTTATCATGGTTCGTGATCGTACACGTGGCAGAGCCGCCGTTCGAGATCACAACATTCGAACAGTTGTCGTAGCTGGTGGAATAGCCAGTTACAGCGGTTTCGGTGACGGTATAAGTACCCGCATCGACAATCAGAGTGTTCAGGCCTTTGTATGGATCAACGCCGTCCTGAATAAACGGAGTGGCACTCCCGCCGTTAACCTCAAAGGAAAATTCGGTGGCAGTCTTCGTGCCGCCGCTATTGTTGATCACTATTTTCTTGACGATCAATGTGCCGGGTTGATCATTATTTGTGATCGTACAAGTAGCCGAGCCGCCGTTGGGGATCACAACATTCGAACAATTGTCGTAAGTGGTTGTATATCCGGAGACTGCGGGTTCTGTTACTGTATAAGTGCCTGCACTGACAGACAACGTGTTCTCGCCGAGAAGCGGATCCACGACATCTTGCAGGAAAGCAGTAGCTTGCCCCCCGTTTACCTGGAAGGAGAAGTCGCCCGCTTCCGATGTGCCACCGTCATCGTTGATCACAATCTTCTTGACGATCAGGGTCGCGGTTTGATCATCGTTCGTGATCGTACAGGTTACATCCTGGCCCAATCCAACTTCAACCGTATCAGCGTCCGTCTGGTTGCCGCCAGAACAGACCCAGTCGCTGGCAGTATAGCCATCAGGTCCACTCTCAGAGAGATTGTAAATCCCTGCATCAAAGGATGCACCATTGCTGACCGATGGGCCCGCCCCGCTGAAGCTGGTGGGTCCGCTGGCTGTCAGTGTCCACTGGTTTGCCGTTGCCGTACCACCGCTGTTGTTGGTGACTTCCTTAATGAGAGTCAGGCTAGGCTCATTATCGTCGTTGGTCAGGGTACAGGTCTTGGTTTGACCAGGAACTACGGTGACATTGCCGCTCGCATCGCAGTCGCCGCTGAAGCCTGTAAATGTATAGCCGGAAGGATCACCGGTCTCGCTCACGTTGTATGTGCCGCCTGTCAATGTGTAATCCGTTCCAGTCGTGCTGCCGGGCTGCGGGCTGCCTGTGACATCGGTTCCGCCGCTCTTGACATGGATTGACCACTGGCTGGCCGTGGCTGTGCCGCCATTATCATTGGTCACTTGCTTGATGACGGTCAATGTGCCCTGCTGCAGGGTGTTGGTAAACGTACACTTCACGGTTTCACCCGGGTCGAGGTTAAAGCTGGCTGTGCGGGTCCCCAGGTCAAAGGTGCTTGGCGTGGTGCTGGATCCGTCGTTGCAGGAAATGGATGTCAGGGCAAAGGTGGGCGAGGGATCGGTCTCTGTTGATGTGTATGTGCCGGGTGTAAGGTTGTTGACGGTGATCGTCCCGTTATCGGAGATCGTTCCGGATGCATCGCCCGTGAAGGTGAAGGAGCCCACCTGCCCCTCGATGTCGGTTTGCTTCTCGACGATGATGGTGCCTAGCTTGGTGTTGGTGTAGGTACAGGTAACCGTTTCACCTGCCGCCAGGGCAATAGATACAGTTCCTGTGCCTGTGCTGGTCGTTGTGCCTCCGCTTGGATCATTACAGCTCAGATTACTGAGACTCCAACCGCTAACCGCTCCTTCGGTCACCGTGTAATTACCGGGGAGAAGATTGTTAAAGGTCTTTGTGTTGGAAAGAGTGCCATCTGCATCGTCATCGAGGCTGAAGCCTGATAAGCCTGTACCGGTTGTCGTAAATGAAAAATCCTGTGCATCATTCGGCACGGCATCTTTCACGATCACAATCGAGCCTGGATTGATTGCATTGTTAAACGTACATGCTGCATCTGTGGAGGTGTCACCAGCCGCAACAGTGGCTGTAGCTGTGCTACCACTGAACGTACAATTAGTTCCTGAACCGGAGATGAAATTATATGTTCCTTGAGCGAAATCAAGCTGCGTTTCCGTAATCGTATGTGCGCCGTCGGGAGTCACGTTTGTGAAGATAACCTGCCCGGAGCTGTTGGTGGAAACACAGGTGCCGCCATCGAGGCTGAAGCAGAATTCACCGGCATCCGCCGTATCCTCGAAGCTGCCATCCCCATCGCGGTCGATGTTCTTGATGACCGTAATTTCAGGTAATTCGATGATCTGGTTGGCTGGCACGGGAACATTTTGTGCTCCATTAATCGCAACAACGCCTGTGCCTCCCGCAAGGCGGCTGTGTTGTGACGAGCCCGTACATTCCCCCGCCTCCTCGGATAAGGTCAGGGTGTAATTGACACGGGCTATGTTCGTTGCGCTATGCGCTCCGCCGCCAAAGTTCCCGTTCCAGTTTACATTCAAGACCACAACCCATTCGTCGCCGCTTGCAGTTGGCCCGCTGGCAACAGAGACATTGGTTGTTCCTACACCGGTTAAGGGCTCAATCGTACCGAGTGTGAAAACGGGATCAAAGAAAAGACAGGCAGTCTCCTGACCGCTGAAACGTACTTCCATCGTACCGCTCGATGGTCCGTGATTAGCTTCCAGCGTGAAGCGGAAATTGATCGACTCGCCTTCCTGATAAGTTGTGATATTGCCACTGGTATACGTGCCCGAAGGGGACAGCTGACCTTCGTGCTGTTTTGCCCCGATCGTGGCAGGGCTGTCTGTAAACGTTGTTGTTGCCACACGCCCCGTCTGTATCCCAACTGCTCTCACAAAGTACTGAGCTACAAAGTGGGATGGCAGAGTAAAAGTATCGGTGATCGTACCATCCGGCTGAACCGATACACGGTCTGTATAGTACCAGTTCTTTCCCTGATCATCATCCACCGTTATGGAAACCATTGTGTCGCCTTGCCAACTCGTCCCTGTTAATGTGACAAGAGCACCCGGCGGATAGTCTAGCTGATCACTAATGATGGTTGGTGGGTCACCGGGTGCAGGAGTGTTGGTTGGCTCAACGGTTGGTTCCGCTGTAGGTTCCTCAGTTGGCTCCTGAGTCGGTTCCGTAGTGGGAGGCTCAGTTGCCGTGGGTTCCTCGGTGGGCATCTCAGTCGGTTCTTCCGTCGGCTCCTCTGTTGGCTCAGCCGTTGGTGCTTCGGTTGGAGCTTCTGTCGGCTCAGGTGGCGCGGTGACGGTAAAGCTGGCGCTCGCCATGGGAGCTTCGCCCCAATCGCCGCTCCAGCCCGCCGCGTAGGCACGAACTTCATATCCTCCCGCGGAACCCAGCGCGGGGGAGTCGGTTATGAACACGCCGCTATCGTCTACAGCGACGGCTCCCCAGTCTTGAGTCCCATCCGGGCCGTTTGCTGCCAGGACATAACTACCGGCGGCAAACCCTGAACCGGTTATACGCGCAGATTGGCCTGCAGCGTACTCTGCTTGGTCGGTTGCCAGCGTAGACCCGGCATCCTGCGCCATGGCAGTCGCGGTGATGCTCATGGGGCTGGCTGATATCATAGTGAAAATAACAAGAATATCGATCAACTTAAAAATTGCGAGACGGAATTTCTTACTCATTGTGTCCTCCTCAGCCTTGGATGGCCAAAAATAAAACCGGCATGCCAGATACCGGTTTATCACTACAACAGAAATAAATGGAATAGGGATTGGTGGAAGTGAAAGATAATGTTTTACTACACGCGGCAACGTCTGAAGATGTGCGTGCATGCATATCTTCAGACCGCAAATAAATGCCGCGAGTTCCGAAAAAGGAACTGATCACACCCTCCTAAAAAACATAAAAAATAAAAAGTAGCGATCAAAAAAACGGAATAAATTTGGCTGCGGTGTGGGCGCTTAAATAAAAAGCGGCCTTTGCACAGGCCGGTTTCGCTATTGGCTCGCCAAGTTTCCCGCACAACTTACGTGCAAGCGACCAATTAAGGATTCTTGGGTTTTCGCCGCCTTGCTCGATAAAAATAATGATGTGTTCCGTCTACAGACATACAAATAGTAGCACATCTCCGGTCATAACTGGGTCGCAATATCGGTCGTAACCGGTCGCAGGTGGTTACACTCTTTATGAGAGAATCAAAAAGGTCTCTGTGCATCCAGAGACCTGTTCGACAACCTTTCCTAGCATTGCACGTTGCCCAAAAAAGAGATTACGTGCTATTAGCGTTAATCACCAATTTGAGTTATGTACCAGATCTACATAACCTTCTGTTTCGGCAGCAACTTCATGGCGAGTTGGAGTAATGCTTTCTGTTCCAATCTGGTAATCAGACCTTTTTTCTCCAGCGAACTGACCAATTGTTCCAGCTCAGAAAACATTACTTTATTCTGTCGAATCATGGTTTCTACCACGATATAGGAGCCCGAGGTTTGCATTTTCATTATCCTTTCTGCACGATTGATAATTGCTTACTCAAAAAAAAGTCCCTACAGGAAAAGCAAGTAGGGTTTATTAAAAGCGATCACAGTTAACGGAAGGGATTAACTATCTTGTTTCTATAAGTATACAGTTGGTTGCGCAGAAATAAAGTAGGGATATCCCTAGTTCATTTCCGCAAACAAAGAGAGTTACTGCCGCCCTGTGCTGGACCAGCATGAGACGGGCGATAAATTGTCATAAAACGGATCACAATTTCACAAATAGCCGGTTATTCCTGAAAACAATATCCCCCGGGCCCGGTTTGCAGCAGCACTGGATTGCCCGGATCCGCTTCGATCTTTCGGCGCAACCGATAGACGACGTTCTTGAGTAGAACGTGATCTCCATTCTCATATCCACCCCAGATCGATTCGACAATGTCCTCGGCGCTGAATACAAAGCCGGGGCGGCTCATCAGCAAATGCAGCAACCGGAACTCGAGATTGGTTAGCTTGATCTCTAAACCCTCCGGATTGACCAGGCAGCGTCGGGCCGGGTCCAGCCGATGCTTTCCTGCCTTGATGAGATCCAATCCGTCTACGGTGACTGTCCAGCTACGCCGTGTCCAGGCCATGATCTTGGCCAGAAAGATGGCAGGGCTGATGGGCTTGATCACCACTTCATCCACCCCGGCTGCATAAGCTTCCAGAATCTGTGTCTCGTGATAGGCTGGTAGGAACAGCAAAATCGGGGCAACGCTGACCTCCCGGAACCTCCTGTAGAGCTCTATGCGGTCGGGTTGGGGGATATCCACATCCAGCACCACTAAATCAGTGATCTCCGTAGACCAGCGATCGATCGCCTTTTCAAATGAAGTCTCCAAAATGACGCTTAACCCCTTTTGTCCCAGAATATAACCCCACACCGGCGCCGTATCGCTCTGGTCGCAAACAACAAAAATCTTGGGAATATCCCTCGTCGTAAAATAATCAACCTGACTCATACCCACCACCTTTATAACTAAAAAGAAAATGATTGCACGAATAAACTCTACTACATATTATACAACCCAAACTTGTTTTTCTTAATCGCTTTCAGACAAGAGTCATTAATATACAATGCTTCCAGACTTGGTCATAATACAATTTTCTAGCTCGTATCTTCCACGCTATAATTGCATCATGACCAATAAAAAACGTTACGAAGAACTCAAACAGCAAATTCACGAACACAATTATCGTTACCACGTTCTGGATGCGCCGATCATCAGCGACCTGGAATTCGACAGGCTGTTGAACGAGCTCAAACAGATCGAAGCTGACCAGCCGGATTGGATCACAGCCGACTCCCCAACGCTGCGCGCGGGAGCCAAACCTGCTGACCGTTTTGAGAAAGTCCGCCACCCCGCGCCGATCCTCTCGCTGGGGAATGCCTTCGGCGCCGATGATGCCCGTGGATGGTTCGAGCGCGTCAGCCGCATCGACGACCGGGTGGAGCGCGCAAAGTTTGTTGTGGAGCCAAAGATCGATGGTCTATCTGTCGTGTTGCATTACCGCAATGGGGTCTTTGTCCAGGGTGCTACCCGCGGCAACGGGGAAATCGGTGAGGACATTACGGCCAACCTGCGCACGGTGCGAACGATTCCACTGCGCATCCCGGTGGATGAGAAAGGGCCGACGCCGCCTGCTTATCTTGTAATACGCGGCGAGGCCTACATGCCGATTGAAGAGTTCGAAAAGTTGAACCGCAAGCTGGAAGAAGAAGGCAAGCGGACCTATCTCAATCCGCGCAATACGGCGGCGGGCTCGCTGCGACAGCTGGATCCCACGCTGACGGCATCTCGCCCGCTGACATTGCTTGTGTACCAGATCGTCTATGCAGAGGGCGGCAAAATCCCCACCTCGCAATGGGAGGTGCTGGAATTTCTCAAGGCACTGGGCTTTCCGGTCACAGACATTGCCAGGCGGTTCGATGATTTTGAAGATGCCATTGCCTATACCGTGTCCTGGGACACGAAACGGGATGAATTACCTTATGAAGCCGACGGTATGGTGATCAAGATCGATAACCTGAATCTTGGTAAGGACCTGGGTTTCGTAGGCAAAGATCCGCGTGGCGCGATCGCGTTCAAGTTCCCGGCGCGCGAGGTGACAACAACGCTGCAGGATATCAAGATCAATGTAGGACGCACTGGCATGTTGATTCCCAATGCTGTGCTGGAGCCTGTCGAAATTGGGGGCGTGATCGTCGAACGGGCGACCCTTCACAACTTTGATTACATTGCAGAGAAAGATATCCGTGTGGGTGACCGCGTGCTGGTCAAGCGGGCAGGAGAGGTCATTCCCTACGTGATCGGCCCCGTGATCGACGCGCGTACGGGCAAGGAAAAGAAATATAAGCTGCCCACCAATTGTCCTTCCTGCGGCCAGCCGGTGGAACGCTTTGAAGATGAGGTTGCATTCTATTGTGTCAATGCGGCCTGCCCCGCGCAGCTGGTGCGGAATGTGGAGCACTTCGTCTCACGCGGCGCGATGGACATTGTAGGCATGGGAACGAGAATTGTTGAAAAGCTGATCGAAACTGGCAAGGTGAAGGATGTTGCCGATATCTATTATTTGAAGCGGGCAGATATTCTCGAAGCCGTCACAAAGAAGGAACGCAAGACGGAGAAAGAACCACCCGGCAAGATCGCCGATAATTTGCTGTCTTCCATTGAGGCGTCGAAGTCGCGCTCGCTGGGGCGCCTGATCACCGCACTGGGAATTCGCGGCGTGGGCGAGGTCAGCGCGGCGGATCTGGCGAATCACTATGCCGACCTGGACATGCTGTCTAAAGCCAGCGCCGACCAGCTTCAGCAGATCGCAGGCATCGGTCCCAGTGTCGCTGAATCTGTAGCGGAGTGGTTCTCACGTCCGGTCAACAAAAATGTGATCAAAAAACTGAAGGCGGCCGGGGTGTGGCCGCAGGGCGGAGCATCCGCGAACGCCAGAAGCCGGGCATCGGATACGTTCGAAGGACAGACGTTCGTCATCACAGGCACACTCCCCACATTCTCGCGCGACGACGCCAAGGAGTTTATCGAATCTCACGGCGGCAAAGTGACCGACAGCGTCAGCAAGAAAACAAGTTACCTCGTTCTCGGCGAAGCGCCTGGCTCAAAATATGAAAAGGCAAAATCACTTGGCGTGAAAGTCATCGGGGAAGAAGAGTTGATAGAGTTAGTGAGGTAATAGAAAATACATGTGCAAAGTGAATCCTGAAGGGATGATATAGTTCGCACAAATCTAGGTCACCCCTTCGGGGTTCTGAGAAGTTGCTCCTTGAATTCCATACATTTTCCATCCCTTCGGGATTTCAAATTTGATATAGCATCGTTGTGAATATATTCTTTGCGTTGTAGAGCACGTCGGGGTAAGTAAATAACTGTTATTTCACAGTGATTTTGATCCTTTGCTTAAATAATAGGCAGTGAAAATATCTGTCATATCCCTTCGGGATTGTAAGCCCCCTAACCCCGAAGGGGTGATAACATTCTAATTACGCGAGTGAACAGAAATAAATCCCGAAGGGATGCAATGATCGCCACATGGCGGGTAAACTAATTCTCGTTTTTGATCAACAGCTCACCTCTATAAACTATGAGGCAATATGGCAGGCACATATTCACAGATATACATTCAAATTGTCTTTGCAGTACAGGGGCGCCAGAACCTCCTTCAAAATGAGTGGCGAGACGAAGTGTTTAAATACATGTGCGGTATTATCAAAAACAAAGGACACAAACCCATCATCGTCAGCGGTGTTTCCGATCACGTGCATGCGTTTGTTGGACTGAAACCCGTGATGGCATTATCGGATCTTGTTCGGGATATAAAGAACAATTCAAGCAATTTCATCAATGACAACCGGTGGGTGAGAGGCAGGTTCAGTTGGCAGGAAGGATATGGGGCGTTCTCGTACAGCCATTCACAGATTCCATATGTGTATAACTATGTCCTGAATCAGGAAAGCCACCACAGCAAACATACATTTCAGGAGGAATACTCTGATTTCCTCAAAAAGTTCGAGATCGAACATAATGTAAAATATCTATTTGAATGGATTGATGAATCCTTATGAGAGTTGTTATGGAAAAAGGCAAGCTAGTTTTCCTGCTCGTAGTCTTCGCGTCTTCACTTTCCTGTCAGTTTTTGCTTCCTGCTCAAACCGGGACGGTGATCTCAAACTGTGCAGAGATTGTTTCCGCGATCTCGGAAATGCAATCCGGTGATATTCCCGATCATCTGCTGGAGACCGGGATCAAGCGGGGTGATGAGTTCGATGTCAATCGATATTTCGATGTGTTGACTCATCTCTCGATGCGCGAAGGTTATACACTGGATTACGTGTATCAAAGTGACGACCTTGGTGGGTATCCACTCCCCTTTGCCCGGCCTGTAGATCAAGCGCCCTATGCTTCGGCAGCCGATATCCCGAATAACACCTCGTTGCCAGAGTTCCGCGACCATCTGGAGATCGAAGACGTGGAGCAAGGGTATTTCGAATATGCCGTCCTCGATATCATGGCGGACCAATTCTATTTGTACTGGCATGCCAATTACAACGATTATGAGATCGTCTGCAATCGCGAAGAGCTTAACGACATCGTGAACAGGGTAAGCTCCGGCGATTTTGGCATGGAGATGGATCTCACACAACAGGCCAGGGCGCGTGCGATGAGGAACATCGAGCCCACCGTCAGTTTGGCGGGGGATGTCGCGACAGTTCAATTCATTACGTTTACCAAGTGGGGCGGTTTTTATCGTGAGACGTATACGATCCGCCGCGAATCCCCTCATACGATCCTTGATATCAAACAGCGAAACCTCGTCCCGTATGATTGCGGCGTGGCATTCTAATCACAAAAGAGTCGCTTCTGATCGTGTGATAAAATAGCGCTCGTTTAAGACAAGGGACGCCCTGGGGGAGCATGTAGCCTTTGTAAATCTTTTTGCTCTGGAGAAAACAGAATATGCCACGTCGTAGCCTTACTCGTCTTTACAGAGACGAGTTCACCGGGTATTCACTTGCCAAATTTCAACAGGACCTGCTGGCCGGCCTGACGGTCGCCGCGGTGGCATTGCCGCTCGCACTCGCGTTCGGGGTTGCCTCGGGCGCCTCAGCGGCCGCGGGCTTGGTCACAGCCATTCTGGCTGGCATCATTATGGGATTGCTCACCGGCGCGCCGTTCCAGATCAGCGGCCCCACGGGCGCGATGTCCGCGGTGCTGATCGTGCTGGTCAGCCGTTATGGGCTGGAGGGGATCTGGGTCGCGGGATTGCTCTCTGGCGCGCTACTGCTGCTCATTGGTCTGCTGCGTCTTGGTCGCTTCATCGCCTTCATCCCCGCGCCCGTCATCAGCGGATTCACCTCCGGAATTGCTCTCATTATCTTTATCGGTCAAATCGACAACCTGCTCGGCGTCAAAACCCCTGCCACAGAGACCGCCGCTCAGAAATTCCTCGGCTACTTCCAGGGCGGGTTTGTCCCTGATTACCACACTATACTTCTCGGCCTTGTAGTGATCGGAACCATGATGTTCTGGCCTACGAAATGGAATGCGCGTTTTCCGGCATCCCTGCTTGGCATCATCCTTGCCACACTCGTAAATTGGATCTTGAACTGGCCCACACCGATAATTGGCGCCATTCCCCAGTCTCTGGTTCTCCAGTCTCGCCTTAGCCTCTCAAATATCCCGTGGTCAGAGGTCAGTGAATTTATCGCTCCCACGTTAACCATCACCGCGCTGGGGGCCGTCGAATCCCTGTTGTGCGGCGCGGTCGGTTCCAACATGACGGGTATTCGTTTACAGGCCAATCAGGAACTCATTGCACAGGGCATTGGCAATATGGTCATTCCGTTCTTTGGCGGGGTCCCTGCGACGGCGGCGATTGCGCGTTCCAGTGTTGGTATCAAGTCCGGCGGGCAGACCCGTTTGGTGAGCATCGTTCACGCGGTGGGGATCTTGCTTTCGATGTTCCTCTTCACAAGATTTATGGAGCGGATTCCTCTTGCCGCGCTGGCTGGTGTTCTAATGGTCACAGCTGTTCGCATGAACGAGTGGGATGCGATCAAGTTCATCTTTGGCAAACGCTTCAAAACCGACATGATCTCGTTCACCATCACGATGCTTGCCACCATCGTCCTCGATCTCACGCAGGCCATTTTGATCGGGTCTTTCCTCGCTGGCGCGGTGTTCCTCAACAAGATTGCCAGCATCGACATTGATGTGCAGGAAGTGGATATCGAGCGCCTAAAACAAAAGGGCATCGAAACAGCGGGCAAGTGCGGGCATGTTCGCGTGGCGTTCCTCACGGGTCCGCTTTTCTTCGCTGCTACGGGTCAGTTTAATGAAGCCTTTACGAACCTCGGCGATACACACGCGTTGATCCTCTCGATGCGCGGCGTGCCGCTCGTTGATACCGCCGGGATCGAAGCCATGCATCGTCTACACGAGCGCCTGCACAAACAGGGAGGCACGCTGATGTTTGCCGGTGTGCACGATAACGCCCGCACGATGATGGAGCGCGGCGGGTTGGTACAGGCCATCGGAGAAGAAAACTTCTTTTGGTCCAGCGACCAGGCCATCGTCGAGGCGGAGAGGCGAGGGTGTAAGTACTGTTAGTCGTCTGTCATGAAATAGTAAAATTGTCCTGCAATACATCTTGCAGGGCATTTTTTTCAAAAGGACAGGACCATGGCAAACAAAGTTCTCAACTGGGGATTGCTCTCCACGGCGCGCATCAACCGCGCCCTCATCCCTCCGCTCAGAGCCTCGAAGCGCAATCAGTTGGTAGCCGTCGCTTCCCGCACTCAAGATTCGGCCAGTCGGTATGCACGCGAGTGGAAGATCCCGCGCGCTTATGGAACCTATGAAGCGCTGCTCGCCGACCCGGAAATCGATGTCATTTACAATCCGCTGCCGAACCACCTGCACGCTGAATGGACGATCAGGGCAGTGGAAGCAGGCAAGCACGTGCTGTGTGAAAAGCCGCTCGCCTTGCGTGTGGATGAAGTGGATGCAATGCAGTCCGCGGCGCGCAGGCACGGACGCATTGTGGCGGAAGCATTCATGTACCGGCATCATCCGCAGACGTTCAAAGTTCAGGAAATGGTGAGGAACGGTTCCATCGGGGACTTGAAGCTGATCCGCGGCTCCTTCAGCTTTGTCCTCTCCCGGGAGGGGGACGTCCGCCTCGACCCGGCGATGGGCGGCGGCAGCATCTGGGATGTGGGCTGCTATCCCATCAGCTACGCGCGGACCGTTGTCGGGGCGAACCCGGTCGAGGTCTTTGGCTGGCAGGTCACGGGGCCGACGGGGATCGATGAGACATTCGTGGGGCAGATGCGATTTGAGAAGGATATTCTCGCACAGTTCGACTCCAGCTTCGTGATGCCGTTCCATTCCTTTATGGAGATCGTTGGCAGCGAGTCGACAATCAATATCCCCCGACCGTTCAAGCCCGGGACAGATGAAAAAATCTATCTCACGCGCGATGAAAAGACTAAAACGATCAAGGTCAAAGGACAGGAACTGTACCTTGGCGAGGTGGAAGACATGGCAGATGCAATCCTGCTCGGTCGCGAGCCGCGTATCTCACTCGATGACAGCCGTGCCAATGTAGCTACGATCTCCGCTTTGCTTGAATCGGCGCAATCAGGAAAAACTGTGAAGGTGATGTAGCCTAGCGAAGGTTGCTCAAACGTTGGCAGTCTCATTTCCTAAAAACCTTCGCAAGGCTTTCCCAGTCTCTGGTACACTTGTCACATTCTTTTTCGGAGGCAGTACATGGATTTACACAATACAAATGACGCCGTCACGCGTCGTATCAAAGCCATGACCGATCGCATTTCAGGGCTCAAAGAGAACGATCTCTACTTTTACAACCAGGCCGTGGAGGAAATGCTGGGGGACTCGAAAGTGCGTGTGCGCGGTCGGGTCATGGGCATGTACGCTTCCTACAGTTATCTCGGATTGGTGGGGCATCCTCGTATTAATGAAGCAGCCAAAAAAGCAATCGACAAGTTTGGCACAGGCACAAACGGCGTCCGCACGCTGGCGGGCACATTGACCATCCACGATGAGCTCGAAGAAACCATCGCCCACTTTAAACATACCGAAGCCGCCATCACCTATACCTCGGGCTATGCCACAAACTTGACCGTGATCTCCACCCTGATGGGGCGCGGCGATTACATCTTTTCCGATAAGCTGAACCATGCTTCGATCGTCGATGGCTGTCTGATGTCCGGGGCGGAGTTCCGCCGCTTTCGCCACAATGATATGGCGCACCTCGAAGGCTTGCTCAAGAACGCGCCTCCGGATGTTGCCAAGCTCGTCATCGCCGACTCCGTCTTCAGTATGGACGGCGATATCATCGATCTGCCGAGAATGCTGGAGTTATGTAAACAATACAATGCCTGGCTGATGATCGATGAGGCTCATTCGGTCGGTGTGCTCGGCGAGAGAGGCACGGGCATCGAGGAGTATTTTGGCCTCGGCGATGTGATCGATATCAAGATGGGTACGCTGAGCAAGACGATCCCATCGGTGGGTGGGTACGTGGCGGCCAACAAGGATATCATCACCTATTTGCGCCACGCCAGTCGCGCCTATATCTTTTCTGCGGCACTGCCGCCTGCGCAGGCCGCGGCGGCAAACGAAGCCTTCAAGGTTATTCTGGATGAACCCTGGCGCATCGAGCGCCTGAACCAGAATACCAAGCAATTCATCGGCGGCTTGAAAAGCATGGGTTTCGACACCATGCTGACTGAAACAGCCATCGTCCCCGTGTTATGTGGCAATGATGAGACTGCCTTCGCCATGACGCGTGAAGCCCAATACAATGATGTGTTTGTCTTACCCGTCGTCTCGCCTGCCGTACCTGAGGGACTTGCCCGCCTGCGTGCTACCGTCACAGCCGCGCATGACCCAAGCGAGATCGAGCGCGCCATGGATGTAATTGGAGAGGCAGGTAAAAAGCTTGGCGTGATCAAGTGATTTGTAAGACAATCTAGGATCTGAAGTCAACAAAGGGAGCAGGCAACAGTCTGCTCCCTTTTTCGTTAATTACTGTAGTGGGTCACGCTTATAGCGTGACAAGTGTTCAAACTGGCGGGTCAAAAACCCGCTCCACATTAACTCTGATAAGATGATAGTTCCTGAGAGGGTTTTTATAACAATTTTCTTACAAATTCTATGTACAATGCCCAGAACTGGAAAAGGAGTTGAACCATGAAATGGCAGTGGAAATTAGGGACCTTTGCTGGTATTGATGTTTTTGTCCATGCGACCTTTCTGCTTCTGATCGGTTGGATTGGCTATAGCCACTGGCTCCAATATGGAACCATCGCGAAGGTCTTGGAAGGAATTTTGTTTATCCTTGCGCTCTTTCTGTCTGTGGTCCTGCACGAGTATGGACATGCTTTGACGGCGCGCAGATATGGGATCAAAACCCGTGATATTACTCTGTATCCCATCGGTGGAGTGGCGCGGCTCGAGCGCATGCCTGATAAGCCGATCGAGGAACTGTGGGTCGCCCTGATGGGACCGGCCGTCAACGTGGTGATTGCGGCCCTGCTCTTCGTTTATCTGTATGTCACTGGTGGGCTGGCTCAGATGACGGACCTGTCTGTCGCCTCTGGCTCTTTCCTCATGCGCCTGATGGTGGTGAATATCACGCTCGTGATCTTCAATTTGCTTCCCGCCTTCCCCATGGATGGTGGTCGCGTGTTGCGGGCTCTGCTGGCCATGCGTATGGAGTATGTGCGTGCCACGCAGGTTGCGGCAAGCATCGGTCAGGGCATGGCATTTCTGTTCGGGTTAGCCGGCTTGTTTGGCAATCCGTTCCTGCTCTTCATCGCTTTCTTCGTGTGGATCGGTGCGTCGCAGGAAGCCAGCATGGTCCAGATGAGAGACTCCATTAGCGGCATCCCGGTGACGCGTGCCATGCTGACGGATTTTAAAACACTCTCCCCGCGTGATACCCTGACTCAGGTGGTAGGTTTACTTCTGGCGGGTTCGCAGCATGACTTCCCGGTCGTGGACGCGAATGGAAACGTGATCGGCGTTTTGGAACGGGATACCTTTATCAAGGCCCTTTCTGAAAAAGGCCAAAGCGTGCCGGTTGTCGACGTGATGCGCCCGAATGTGCCCACGGTTGACTCGCACGAAATGGTCGAAGCCGTGCTTATGCGCTTGCAGGAGTCCGGCGCAAAGACATTGCCTGTCATGCACGGCGGACGATTCGTTGGCCTGGTCAATTCTGAGAACATCACAGAATTCCTGATGATCCGCTCTGCTTTGAATGCTACCGGCAGAGTTCCACAGCCGTTAGGATAAGAAGATGATTAACTGGAGATCGTAGCTTCTTAAATCACTGTATAATCTGCACACCCCCGATGGGGAGTAGCCGCCCAATGTTGGGATGCGCAGCCGTCAATACGTGGCACAAGGCGCCACCGGCTGTTCAGCAAAAGGCAAGACCATCGCCAATTCACGTTGGCGGTGGTCTTTTCATTGTGGAAAAGGATAACATGCACGATACATTGGAACAAACAATCCTCTCTGCCCTGCAGATCATCTTCGATAAGTTCGGCTGGCTGGGCGTGTTCGGTTTGATGATCTTCGAGAATGCCACCGGTATTACGCCGGCGGAGATCATTTTGGCCTTTGCAGGCTGGATGCTCATCGAGCGGCACGGCATTTCTCCCTCCTTCATTCCGCTGGGAGGCCTCTACGCAGGGCTGGGGAGCGCGATCGGCGCGTCTATCACGTATTGGCTCGCCAGGATGGGTGGGCGCCCGCTCGTAGATAAGTTTGCAAAGCTCTTTCACATCAACCTCGAATATATCGAGCGGATCGAAAACCAGTGCCGGAAATGGGGCGCGGGCATGGTGCTGGTTGGGCGTGTCATTCCCGGACTGCGCACCCTGATCAGTATCCCGGCCGGTCTGGTGCGCATTCCTTTTCCGAAATTTTTTCTCGCTACCTTTGCTGGAGCGTATGTCTGGTGCACTGCGTTGATTGGCGCCGGTTACGTTCTCGGCCATGAATGGAAATTGGTCAGTGAGTACATCAAGACGCATCTGCCGCTCGTGCTCACCCTTATGCTCCTGGTTGCGGCAGCTTACCTCGTGTATCATTATCGCGCCTCCCTACCACTCCCGGCGTGGATGCGCCAAAACAACAAAGAATTGGACTAACCTATGAACTGGCATTTACAAACCATTGAAACCTCCCTAGAAACGCTTCAAGCCCGGCCAGACACGGGTCTTTCACAAGATGAAGTTAGGGCACGTCTGGCTCAGCATGGGCCGAATGAGCTCATCGAAAAAGGCGGGCGAACACCGCTGAAAATTTTCTGGGAACAGATCACCGCGACCATGGTGTTGATCCTCATTGCTGCGGCCGTGGTTGCCGGCCTGCTCGGGGATCTGAAAAACACCATTGCGATATCCGCCATCGTGATCCTGTATGCCATCCTTGGTTTCATTCAAGAATATCGCGCCGAACAGGCCATTGCCGCCCTCAAGCGGTTATCGGTGCCAAATGTGCGCGTCCTGCGGGATGGCAGGCTACAGGAAGTATCAGCGCGCGAGCTCGTCCCGGGTGACATCATTCAGCTCGAGGCGGGAAACCTCCTTCCGGCAGATGTTCGTCTGCTCGAAGCGGTTAATCTGCGCATCCAGGAAGCAGCGCTAACAGGTGAGTCGGAACCCATCGAAAAGCAGATCGCCAGGCTCTCGGGTGAAGATCTACCGCTAGGCGACCGCCGAAACATGGGCTATATGGGCACCATCGTCACGCAGGGACGCGGGCTCGCTCTCACGGTGGCGACCGGCATGCAGACCGAACTTGGCAAGATTGCCGGTCTCATCCAGCAGAGCGGCAGCGACGAAACACCTTTACAGAAGCGACTCGACGCACTCGGCAAAACGTTGGCCGTGGTCGGTGTAGGCATTGCCATCCTGATCGCCATTCTTGGCTTCTTGCGTGGCGATGACTTGCGTCACATGTTGCTCACCGCGGTCAGTGTGGCGGTGGCCATCGTCCCGGAAGGCTTACCTGCGGTTGTGACCATCACCCTGGCACTGGGCGCTCAACGCATGCTGGCGAAAAATTCGCTCATCCGTAAATTGCCTGCCGTGGAAACGCTTGGTTCGGTGACCGTGATCTGTTCCGATAAGACCGGGACCCTCACGGAAAACCGCATGACGGTAGTGGTGTTGGATGTGGCCAATCATGCGCTCGATCTAACAGGGGAAATGGATCGAAGCGGTTCCTTTACAGGCACACGGTATGAGGGTGTACCCGTTGCGTCCGCGCTCTCGTTGGCCGCGGTGGGCGGCGCGCTATGCAATGATGCCCGCCTCGTGGATGAAGGGGACGATCGCTATCACACCCTCGGCGACCCCACGGAAGGCGCGCTGGTGGCTGCCGCGGCGAAGCTGGGATACTGGAAGTCGTCACTCGATTCATCGTTCCCTCGTGCTGCGGAACTCCCCTTCGACTCGGAGCGCAAGCGCATGACCACCGTCCATGATCTGCGGCAGTACGACCCGGAGCTACTGGTGGGACTCGATGTGAGCAACTATCGTTACATTGCGTTCACCAAGGGCAGTGTGGATGGACTGCTCGACCTCTCGACTCACGTATGGGTGAATGGAACTGCTGAGGTCATGGATGAAGATTTCAAAGTGCGGGTGGAAGCAGCAAATCAAACGCTTGCGAAAAAGGGAATGCGTGTCCTCGGCGTTGGCTTCCGCTTACTCCAGCAGATCCCCGAAATCCTCCAGACGGACCTCGAGCAAAATCTCACGTTCGTTGGGCTGTTTGGCATAATTGACCCGCCGCGCGAGGAGGTACGTGATGCGGTGGCGCTGACGAAGTCAGCCGGCATCCGCACGGTGATGATCACCGGTGATCATCCGCTCACGGCGACAGAGATTGCCCGTCAGCTGGGAATCATCGAGGCGTCGAATGATGCAGAGGTCAAAGTTCTGACCGGTGCAGAGATCGAGAATCTTTCTTTCGATGAACTGAAAAATGTCGTGGATGAGGTGCAGCTGTTTGCCCGTGTTTCACCGGAACATAAACTGAAGATCGTGCAGGCGCTGCAGGAACGCGGACAGATCGTCTCCATGACGGGCGACGGGGTGAACGATGCGCCGGCCCTGCGCCGCGCGGATATCGGTGTGGCCATGGGCATCACCGGCACGGATGTATCGAAGGAAGCCGCCGACATGGTGCTGCTCGATGATAACTTTGCGACTATCGTAGCCGCAGTGAAGGAGGGGCGTACTATCTATGACAACATCCGCAAGTTTGTGCGCTTTAGCGTTGCCGGGAACATTGGCAAGGTGCTGGTGATGCTGCTCGCTCCGTTTTTGGGTAAGCCGATTCCGCTCTTGCCGTTGCAGCTGCTCTGGCTCAACCTGCTGACCGACGGTTTACTGGGGCTTGGCATGGGCGTTGAGAAAGCGGAGAGCGACACCATGAAGCGCCCGCCCTATTCACCGAAGGAAGGGATTTTCTCGCGCGGGGCAGGGGCACAGGTGGTGTGGGTGGGTATCTTGATCGGCGCGCTCGCTCTTGCCCTCGGCGCATGGTATTACTTCACAGGCCAGGAAGAATGGCAGACAATGGTCTTTTCCTTCCTCGCATTTGCACAGGTCTTTCAGGCGCTGGCTTCTCGCTCAGCCAAAGACTCGTTTTTCAAATTGGGGCTATCCGGCAACCCACTGCTGGCAGGGATGGCGTTATTGGTCGTCGTTCTGCAGCTCCTGGTGATTTACGTCCCCGCCCTGGCTTCGTTCTTCAACGTGCAGCCCTTGAGCGCAACCGATCTCTTGATCGCCATCGGAACAGCCTCCCTGGTCTTCCTGGCGATTGAAGTGGAGAAGGTTTTGAGGAAAGAAAAGCACGAAAAGAAAACAACAGGTGCTGTATCCTCTCAAGTGAAAAGTATCTAAGAAGATCCTTACAGTGTCTTCTCAAGAATGAGCATCAATTCTTCTTCATCGAGCGCGATGGGATTTCCTTTAAAGCTATTTGCCTTTTGAGTCTTCTGCACCGTTTCAGGAAAATCCTCCGGCTTCATTCCATACATGGAGAGCCGGGGGATTTTTAATTCGTCTACCAATTTGCTCGTCCACGCGGCGCCGTCGAGAGGGGTGGCATCTTGTTCACCAGTAAGAATTCGGGCGATCTCAGCATAACGCTTTAGGGCCGGATGCGCGGGTTGGCGCGCTTGCAATGCTTGGATGTTCGTCTCCATCACCAGAGGCAGGAAACGCGCGCACAGCGCTCCATGTGGGGCGTGCAGCATCCCGCCCAACGGACCGGCGAATCCGTGCACGGCGCCGAGCGCGGCATTGGCCAGCGCCAGCCCTCCAAAGAGGCTCGCCAGTGACATACTCTCACGAGCCTCTTTATCTTCCCCATGTGCGTAGGCGCGCCGGAGAGACCGGGCCGCGTGACGAAGTCCCTCGCGGCAAATGGCATCTGTCATCGAGTTTGATTTGATCGAAACGAATGGCTCGATCAACTGGGTGAGCGCGTCAAGCCCGGATGTGGCCGTGACCTCGGGCGGCAGGTGATAGGTCAGCTCGGGGTCCACCAAGGCCAGGCGCGGCAACATCAACGGACTTCGCAGGCTGATCTTCACATTGTGTTCCGGCGATTCAAGTACAGCGTTCCGTGTCACCTCGGCTCCGGTGCCCGCGGTGGTGGGGATTGCGATGTAAGGAAGCGGTGCATTCACCAGCGGCTGTCCTTTGCCAACGACTTCCAGATAATTGAATACGTCACCGGGATTGGTGATCAGCGCGGCGATTGCTTTGCCTGTATCCAATACACTTCCACCACCTACGCCGATTACGGTATCGCAATCCCCACGGGCCAGCTTCATCCCTTCACGCACCACGTCAATCGTCGGCTCGCCGCGGACTTCAAACTCCGTGAACGGGATATTCTTTCTTCCTTGAATATCCCTCACCCGTGGGATCGCATCGGAAGAGTGACCGCGTACCAGCAGCACGCGCTTTGCATTTCCCTCGATCTGCTTGCCCAACTCATTCAGTTTTCCAATCCCGAAGATGATCCGATTGGCGGTCACGAATTCGAAAGACAGCATCTTCTGTTGCCTTACCAGTTTGTATCCT
>DATHTL010000136.1:0-54633 GCA_035463255.1 Anaerolineales bacterium
GTCTCCCACCCCGGTCATCTGCGCCTGATCACGGAGAAGGTGACCGACAAGCTCACCGGCAAGGAGGAAGTGGTCTTCGAGCCCGAAGAGGTGGCCAGAGCTGCAGAGGATTAGTAGAGCGGGTTCGCAGAGCGACCCGCCAATTTCAAAAATTATTAGGTTACAAGCTAAGTCCTTGGCTAGGAGCTCTAGATGAAAAGCTTTGCCTTTAGCAGTAGTGCTAGAGGCAAATTTCGTTATGTACTGAGATCATTAGCTTATTGGAGTAACTCAAAAATCGAAAATAGGATGCTAATGATGATGATGATGATGCTAACAATCATAATGATGAAGAATAAATAAGAGAACAGTACTAGGTTAAATCGTTAGGATAATATATCCTCCATTTCTTTGAATACTTTGGTTCTTTCATTTCATAATTCAAATAGAAATCATACTTAAGTGAATCATAGTCTAAGAATTTCTTTATTGCGTTTTCACGATAGTTTCCAGCTAGATCAATATAAAAGCCAATACTTTGATGATAAGGATATAGATAGTCAAGGGCGAGAAGTGTCTCCTGCAACTTATCTATTGACAATTTTGATTGCGCCAGTCGATAAGCCTGTAAAACAGAAGCTGCTCCTCCTGCATAAGCTGGTCTTACAGTAATGTCAATAAGTGTCCGTTCAAGATTAGTTACGGGAACTTTTATACCAGCGGGAATCTGCTTTAGAATTACACCGTAGTTTCCGGTCTGTTTTCCGTTGAGCAACCAATACTCTTTTCCATCATATACAGTACGGGCGGTTGTTATTCGTTGCTTTTTCCGAAAAGCGTTATCTATCCGGCTTTGTTCAAGAGTACCTGTTGACAACAAACGGGCGGATTGTTCATGATTAAAGTATATGCTTCGCGGTTCGTAATCCAAAAGACCATGAAAATACAACGCAGATAGATGACTATAATATCCTTTAGGTCTGATCTTGAACAACAATTGATATTCATCAACGGTACGCCAAATATAAAGAATTTCTTTTCTGGGGGTTTGGAATGCTATTTCACGCAAGTGACTGTAATTTATCAAGAATTGCTTGAGCTGGTTTGCAGTTACTGGTACGTTACGAAATTCAGTGGAGATAATATTTTGAAGAAACTCCCGTAATTGGTTTGATCCAAATATTTGAATAGTTGAAGCATCAATAGCGGCTTCAAGTTCTGCTTTTTGTGTGTTGAGTAGGGAGTGATAATCGTATATCATCGCGTTGTCGAAATCAATATGGACATTTTCTGCATAGCAAATGACGGGCCTGGGTGTACAATTTGCGCTGATCTCACATTGTAGTATATATACTACAATGTGAGATCGCTTATTATAATCCTTGCTCAACCAAATTACTATAATTTAAGAAAACTTATAGTAATTTGGTTGTAAAATTGGAACATAAAAACAAGGTATTGTAATTATGAAAGACAAGAAAAAGTACAATTTCTACAAAGATATTTTTAGGAAAAATCAGGGCATTCTTCGTAGTTCATCAGCAATAAAGCTTGGTATCCCCAAGCATGTTATTTACGAGATGCTGAATAATGGGGATTTAGTTAGAGAAACCCGTGGTTTGTACCGTCTTTCAGATTTTGAGCCCTTGGGAAATCCGGATCTAGTGCAAGTTAGTTTGCTGATGCCCAAAAGTGTTATTTTCCTGATTTCTGCCCTGTATATTCATAGACTTACAACTCAAATTCCTCACCAAGTGTATATAGCATTGCCGCAAGGAGTAAAAGAGCGAAAAATTGACTACCCCCCTCTACGTGTCTTTCATCTTTCCAAAAAAGTTTACTTGGCTGGGATAGAAGAACATTCACTCGATGGCATAAAAGTAAAAATTTACAGCAGAGAGAAAACAATTACTGACTGCTTTAAGTATCGTGAGAAAATTGGTAAAGAAATAGCTATAGAAGCTTTGAAGGACTACATGCGGCAACCCTCACCAAATATTCGTCATATAATGGAATATGCAAGAATCAACAGAGTACAGGAACTTATCCGCCCTTACATAGAAACCCTCCAATGAAGAAACTTCCTAAAGATATTGTTGCATCTGTATATGCGCGGCTCACTAATGAAGCAAAAAAGTTAGGACGACAATATGCAGAAGTACTCCAATATTACGGTATAGAACGATTTCTTGCCCGTCTTGCTCAAACTAATTATGCTGATAGTTTTATTCTTAAGGGTGGTTTGGTTTTCTATGGGTGGGAATTGCCTTTGAGACGACCCACTAAAGATATCGATTTTTTGGGGTTTGTAGACAATCAAAAGGAAATTATACATAAAGTCATCGCAGACTCATTAGCCATATCAATTCCTGAAGATGGTGTGGCATTTGATATTGATAGCATCTCCATCGAAGAAACCCATGTAGATTCTGATCATAAAGGTATTCGCGCCAAATTTTTTGGCTACCTTGTTAGGTTGATTTCAGAACATTTTCAACTTGATGACGAATCGCTGCAAAAGGCGATTAGGAAAACCTTTGAGGTTCGTAATACATCCATCCCTATTGGACGACCCCATTCACTCTCATCTGAATTTGCAAATCAATACCGCACTCATTGGAAAACCTTTTTGGAAAAAAACAGCTTGGAAAATGATCATATTAACGATTTGCCATTACTAGTTGAAATCTTATGGACTTTTCTAAAGTTGCCATTACGAGGACTAGTATCAGCTAAAGTTGATCGGCAACACAGGCTCTGGTTACCTAGTAAAAGAAAGTGGAAATAATCTTTTGTAATAAGATGCTAATTATTCAGGTGTAATTATGAAAATGTGCTCTGACGCGATCTGGGTCTACATCCGCTATGTTAACTACTCACTAAAACACCTTGCTGATCTCACAGCATCGTAGACAGTTAGACGGGTTAGACAAATTGTAGAGTTTATCTCCTCTGCAGTAGGGTAAACTAGTAACAGGCAGTTCCTCCTGCCTAAAGTGATATCGTTGCAATGTGTGGTGCGGCTCGGATTAGACACATCCGGGCCGCAACCCCGTTAAAAGCATAATGAAGAATTCTTGTACCAGGTGTTCTTAGTTAAGTTCTCGGATTGATCTTGCTTATTTCAAGGTGGGTTCTACGATGGCAATTGGAGCAAACAACCTCACTCTTCTTGAGTTCTTGAATCAGCCGCTCACGACCTAAGCCGACCAAATTGCCATCAGCATACGTTTCTCATCGATGTCATCACTACGGTGAAACTTCAGCTTACGAGGACTGTCTTTATACCCACAACGCTGACAGCCATGCTGAGCCTTATACTCGTTAATGAATTGCCTGTTGCTTTTTCGGAACTTGTAGCCATACGTTCTTTGGCGATTGCCGCACTGCCAATAAGTCTTCCCTTTCCACCTGCGCGACACATAGATAGGCACCCTACCGCAGGCAGAACATACGGCCGTAAGGTTCGCTTCATCAATCGCAGACAGGATATGACCCAAACGATTTGGCTTCTTTGGTCGAGGCATATGCGAAAAAATTTTAGGCCCAGATTGCCGCGGTAACCGTGGACGGGGAACATAATGCGAAACGTGATAATCGTGCTTGTATTTTCGCTTCTTAGTAGCACAGATGTAGACCGTGTATTTCCCCTTGGCACGCCTGCGAATATCTGTTCGACCACACACCGAACAGAATGCAATCATCTTTTCCGGATCAATCTTGGAAAGCGAGTGGCGGGGCTGTTTGTTTGAAATAAGCTCATTCATGTCAGATTTTCCAATCATATCCGTTAAGAAATAAACGTGGAATCGATAACCTCTGATGTAAGGCCTTTGTAGACTCATATCAAAACATAAAAAACCGGGCGACTTGTACCAGTCACCCGGTTGGTCTAATCAACAAATACTGGCCATTTTCCTGGGCTTTCTGGTAGGTTTCTTTCGTTGTACCAACCGAATCGGTCCCAGTATGCCGGGTTCCAGATGTTATTCCCAAAGGGAAGGCACTCTGCGTACAGAAAATCTTCCGGGAGCGTATCTGCAATTGGACACAGATTCTCTGCATCACCAGACGTCGGAGGATTGACAGCACTCCCGCTCAGCGAATTTTGCAGTCCAGGGGTTGGGAAACAGTTCTCATTCCAATCGTCCGCGCCGCCGTTATCGGGCATACGGCAATACGTATGGTCAGGGAAGCGCGCGACGCGGTAGTTGTAAGCATCCATCAACTGTCCATTCGGGCGCAGCAGACGAACGCCGTCGCCGCCATCACTGAGCAGCAAGCCCGTCTCGCTGCCATAAAAGACTCTGCGCTCTCCCGGCTTCAGCGTAACATCAGCAGGCAAACGGAACGGAGTGGAGCCGATGTTGACTTCATCATCCAGGCTGTAGCCGTTGAGGTTCACGTCGATCACGCCATGGTTGAGGATCTCGATATATTCATCATTCGTGTTGATCACGCCATCCATGTTCCAGTCATGCCCGGGGCGCGGCACGAATTCATTGATAACAAGGAGCGGAGGCGGGGGAGGAAGTGTCGGCACTCGCGTAGGCGTACGAGTAGGAACAGTGATTGAGACAGTGTGTAACTCAGTATCACTACTGGCGGGATGAGAGGCATCACCACTATAGGTAGCAATGATATTTTTCGAACCAGTTGACGTGAATCTAACAGTGCAACTGCCTCTACCTGCAGAAGCGGAGGTGAGAGTTATTGTGCAGTTGGAATTTGTACCAGTAATTGATACAATACCGGTTGGTACAGTCATACCACCGATAACATTGACGCTTACACTGACATTTTGATTGACAAGAGAAGGGTCTGGTGTATCAGCAGTAATAGTTGTGATTGTGATGCCACTGATCCAGTTTGACCTACCTGGTGTGCCTCTGACAGGATTATTGTTACGGTCATACGCAACAACTGTTGAACCTCCATAGGTGATCCATTGGTTTGTGACGCCGATTCTTTCCATACTAGCATAGGTAGATGCAGCAGTTCCAGCTGGCCAAGTACCACCATCACTATTAGCAGTATCAATGATCCTGTCTGGATCTGGATTTGTATCGACTAGAGTAAGTATCTCACCGCTATCAGAAAGATTAATCGAACTCTCAACCTGATAATTGACAGGAGACTGAAAGGTACCAGCATTCCGAGCGAGAACGAGAAATGACCCCGGCGGCATGGTGCCAGATAGTGCAATGTTTGGTGTATTATCATTGGATCTAAGTACCCAGCCGTCTAAATCGATTTCAGTTGCAGAAGGATTGTAAAGTTCAATCCATTCATCGCCTGGAGTTGTAGAAGTTCCGGGAGTTGCCAAAGTACCAGACCAAGCAACTTCATTAATCAAGATAAGTGGTGTAGTAATACCAGCTGCAGTTGAAGTAGCTGTTGCTGTACTGGTAGTAGTCGGAGTTGGCGTTGCTGTTGGATTACCACAGGTAGTGGTTACTGGGCTTGAGAAATTTTGTGGGTCGCTTGGGTTACGAAGAACGAAATCTGAGGCATTATTCTGTGAATCTGTACAAATGCCCGATGTTTCATATTTTCGCTCATAGCTTTGATCAGTATTGGATGTGAAAGGCGATAATGGTGTTCCCTCTTTGTAAAGGGTCCCATCGCTTAAGCCCACTTGATCGGCAATAGTATCAGGAGGATCTGGTTTTACTAACGCAACGCCACCATTGTCGGGAATAGCTTGTAAATATACTGCATCCGCCTCTACAGCATCATCATAACCCGTGTGGACAAGAAGATAATGTTGTCCCGGAAGCAAGCTAATATCTGTACCAAACTCATATCGAATACCTGAGTTCCCAGAGGCATTGGCACCGCGGATTATCCAGCCGTTTAGATTAACTTCTGCAGACGTTGGGTTGAAGATTTCAATGAATTCGTCATTCGACCCACCTGAACCTTGTAACCTAAATTCACTTATTACTAGATCGGTTGCCGGGGACTGCATCTGCGGCGCAGCACGCGCGGGGGCAAACTCAACGGCGGGCAGCACCAATCCTCCGCAAAGAGCGGTGATGAGAAAGACGAAGAAAAGTCCGCGCCAGAACTGTCGTGAGGTCTTCATAGAAAAAAGCCGCAGGGTACTATGCAGTATCCCTACGGCATTATAAACCACCCCGTTTGAAACATATATTACTTTTTACGCGGCTCGATCACAAGTTTGATAGCTGTGCGCACCTTGTCATCGATCGCCACATCCGCGAACTCGGGCACGCAGGTGACTTCGATGCCGTCATTCTTAAGGTAGCCTGTCGCCAGCACGAGGGCTTTGATCGCCTGGTTGACCGCCCCCGCTCCGATTGCCTGCACTTCCGCCCGGTTGTGTTCACGAATTACACCTGCAATGGCGCCAGCCACTGCTGAGGTACGGGAGTTTGCAGAAACTTTGATCACATCCATGATGGACCTCCCATGCATTAGAGTTAGAATCCTATTAAATATTGTACAGCGTTATTGAATTCGTTTCAAGCAATTATTCATCAGTTAATTAAATAAGATATGAGAATCGTAATAGTAGTAGGGGGTGTGGATAATGTGGATAGATGCTTTATTGCCCCATATGTGGGACAAACAGCCGCGCACCGTACCGGATGTACTGTCTGAGTCTGCTAGCAGAGTCACCTCTTCCTGTGGAAAGAATCGCCAAAACTTATCCACAGCCTTATCCACAAAAAAGGCGTTCCCGAGGCTAATCTATATCTTGGATGGAGTACACCTCGTCTCCCATATCTGGGGGTCCTATTTCGGAAGCTTTTCCGGCCACTACCCGACTTCTCCACAGCGAAGGGCACTTATCCACAAAATTTCGCGAGTTATCCACAAGGCGCATCACTACAGAGTGGCTATGAGGGATTACCCTGCCCCCTAAATATAGGAGCCGTTCTGGGAGATTAAAAGCTACTACTGGCACAATGGCTCCTGATTTAATCAACAAACAAGGGCTCGGGGTCGCCAAGGACGGGGATGGGATTGCTCACGTACACATCAAAGAATGCGCCGACGGTAGCCAGCTGCTCCCGGATGTTCCAGATCAGCAGGGCCCGGTTGCGGTAGCGCCGCTGGTTCGCCTCCACTCCCTCGGACTCCAGCCCCAGGATATTACACAGAAACACCGCGCGCGGCAGATGAAATTTCTGCGACACCAGCAGGGCGCTTTCTACCTCAAATATGGCTTTGGCCCGGTAACAGGTATCGTAGGTACGCCTGCCGGCGTAGTCGAGAGCAATGGCGGCCGGGGGAACTCCCAGCGACAAGGCATACTGCCGCATGGATTCCGGCTCGTTGTAATCTTCAAACCGATTGTCGCCGCTCATCAGAATCTTTTCAACTTTGCCGTCAAAATACAGGTTAACTGCCGTTTCCACCCGGTCACGCAGAATCGGGCTGGGCGTGCCGTCGCGGCGCAGCCCGGCTCCAAAAACGATGGCAACACGCTTGGTGGGTGCCTCGTCCACAGCATGGATGCGGTTGGCAGCGTAGACTCCGGTCACAAGCCGGGGCAGGAACAGTATGAATAACGTCAGAAGCCCCAGCATGGGCAATTTTCGCCAGATCCATTGAAAAAAGCGTTTGAGCATGGCAGGCATTTTACTCTATCCAGTTACTCTACAACTCCGCAAGGACAAGGCAACGTGTACCAGCCTCATCTTTTTTTAAGGTTGGACGAAACGGCTGAGTGATAGAATAAATTTATGATTTTTTCCCTTTATTTCGGATCTTCATTCAGAAAGGAACTCATCCATGTTATCTGCACCGCAAGAAAAAGGCCAGGGGCTTGTCGAATACGCCATCATCATGGTGTTCGTAGCCATAGTTGTAATAGCCATTATGCGTATAATGGGACCCGTAGTAGGCAACACATTTAGCTCAATTAACGATTCGCTCTAGTAATCTCCTTTTGATTACGAAAAGAGGCTTTATCCCGCGATAAAGCCTCTTTTCATCTGGGCATTTGCCCCCTCACAGGCTTGAATTTCCCATCAGGCGGTGTCGTGTAGATGCAATATTAAGCCAGGCAGCCCCAAGTGGGGAAATCCCTGCTTTAAAGATTAACAATCTTGTAAATGCTCCCCCTAATCGGGGGGTTGAATTTTTAGTTGAAATAGATATACTGTTAGCAATCCTGAACGCGTACCTCAGGTACAATATTCAATTAGAAAGGAATTTACATATGTTATTCGCACCCAAAGAACAAGGCCAAGGCCTCGTCGAATACGCGATCATTCTTGCGCTCGTCGCGATCGTCGTGATTGCTGTTATGCGCTTGCTTGGTCCGAAGATCGGCAATACGTTCAGCACCATCAGCAACTCCCTGCCGTAATCACCTGCTCCCATGAGCATTACATAAAAAGCCCCGTCACTGACGGGGCTTTTTATTCATGATCCGGGTTAGACGTACTTTTCTCGCATGACTGAAGAGATATAGTCCATCGTCGCCACCACTACGGCAATAGCGAGCATCTGTGCGCTGGCGGCACGGTAGTTCAAAAGATTGATGTTCTGCTGGAGCAGGAAGCCGATGCCACCCCCGCCTACGAAGCCGATAATCGTAGACATGCGGACATTGATATCCCAGCGGTACATAGTGTAGGAAATGTAGGGCGGTATGATCTGTGGTATGACCGCATAGATAATGGTCTGGAGTCGATTTGCTCCTGTCGCCTGGATCGCCTCGAGCGGTCCTGCCATGATACTTTCGACTTGCTCTGAGTAGAGCTTGGCAAGGCTGACAATGGTATGCAAGCCCAGCGCGATCACGCCTGCAAACGGACCGATACCAACGGCAATGACAAACACGATCGCCATCACGAGCGCTTCAATAGAGCGCAGACCGTTCAGGATCGTGCGAGTGACGTAATAAATCACCATGCCAACAGACAGGTTTGCCTTGGCCGGCGTGAAGATCGCCAGCACGAGACCAAGCAAGCCCCCAACCAACATCGGTCCCCATAACGTGTATGCAGGCTGGCCGATCTGGTAGAGCCATTCCACGAGCTGTCCGATCAAACCGAACAAGACGGCGCCGGCCAGCGTGGAAAAAATGAGGTTAAAGAGTTTCACAGAGCCAGAAGTCAGCCGCTCCGTACTGTGCTCACCGAGACGCCCCGCCCAACCGCTCAACGCTCCTCCCGCTGCCAGCCCTCCCAGCGCCGGAGTTGTGATACTGACAATATCCCCGACCTGGAAGAGGAAATTTCCCAGGAAACTGAACGGTCCCAACGTGGATATACCCATGATCCCCAGATTTTTTGCAAGACTGGCAAGCTGAAACAGACCAAAAAAGCTGACCAGAAGCACCAGGAGTAATATGCCCAGGCGCGCCAGCCGCAAACCAGGAGCCGGCCTGGAAGTTTCCTCCTGAGGCAATGCCCAGCGGAGCCCAACCCCAGCTCCAATAGGAGCCAGGATGATGGCGATCAGGTTTACCGCCGTGTTATCCGTAAAAGGCAGGCTTAATCCTTCCACCCACTTGACTACCAGATAGCCCAGAAGAATACCAACCGGCCAACCCAAAATAGACAAAGCGATGCTACCCAGTGGACTCTTGACAGGCTTCATCAGGTTGCGGGCAGCAATAAAACTGAGAGGAATGGCAAGAACGGTCCCGAACACGGTTGCCAGCAAAGCCAGGAAGACCGTCTCAACGATCTTGTCCCAGGTATCGCGCGCAGTCTGTGTAAGGTGTGGCGTACCAACGTTTCGACTCAGTGTGGCACGGATGAATTGCACATCCTCGCTGGGACGGTCGGGCAGGGTCATCTCGTACACGAAATGGCCGCTATCGTCCGTCTGCACGGTATCACGCCCAATCGCAACGGTGTTGGCAGGATCACTGCCGGGAACAAAGCGCAAAGGTCCGCTGGTGTTCGGCGAGAAATTAAACCCCTCAACCTGCACTGTTTCGCCCGGGCTTGCACAGCCAGGGGTGACAACAATATAAGGCCCCTCCGAACCTGCTTCCGAAGCAGGCTCGACTTCCGTTGTCGGGCACGGCACATACACCGGCGCGTTGATGACTTCCCTTTCTTGCTCGTATTCAAAGATTTCGGGCCGGGCTAGTGCCCTCATCACGCGAACCAAGCTTTCCTGCCGCCGCTCACTGCGCAGATCTTCCAAGTCCACTTCCGTGATTTGGAAGCCGTAAGCAAATACAAGCAGGCCTGCCAGGACTGCCAATCCCAGTCGCACGGATTTCCAGGGAGATGCTTTTTGCCTGTTATTGTTTTTCATGGCAGTCTTACCCTACCCGTTCGGCGTCGCGGCCGTAAATATCTTTGAATTTCTGATCGTCGATCTCTTTCGGCAAGCCTTCGAAGACCAGTTTTCCCTCATTGAGTGCAACCACCCGGTCGGCATAACGATGGACAAGGTCAAGGAAATGCAGGCTGCATAACACAGTGACTTTATCTTTTTCGTTGATATCTTCCAGATGCTTCATGATGCTATGTGCCAGAACCGGGTCAAGGCTGGCAACCGGTTCATCGGCGAGGATCATCTGCGGGTCCTGCATGAGGGCGCGGGCGATCCCTACGCGCTGCTGTTGACCGCCGCTCAATTCATCCGCGCGCTGGTTGGCTTTATCGGCAATCCCGACGCGCTCTAACTGCTGGATTGCTTTTTCCATATCCTCTTTAGGGAAGCGGTTGAGCAGGCTCCAGGCGGGATTCACATAACCCAGCCTGCCTGCTAAAACATTGGTAATTACTTTGGAGCGATGGACCAGATTGAAATGCTGGAAGACCATTCCAATCCTGCGGCGGATACGGCGCATTTCTTCAGGGGAAGCTCTGGTAATATCTTCACCGTTCCATAAAATCTGTCCATCGGTCGGCTCAATCAACCGATTGATGCAGCGCAACAATGTAGACTTCCCCGAGCCGCTCAATCCAATCACTGCCAGGAATTGGCCGTCCGGGACCTCAAAGCTAACATTGTCGAGTGCTTTGACACCACCTTCATAAATCTTGGTTAGGTTTTTGATTTGCAGCATACCCGGTTTCCTGAAAAATGAGTCTGTTGTGTTTTTCGTACTTGATTGCGAATAAACTGTGACTGTACCCCGAACGTTCCAACGTTTCAAAAAAAGAAATAATTACAGTTTGGGGCAGGGAATGCACCCTGCCCCAAGTTCTTGTTCGAAAGGCAAAATCTATTCAGGAAGTTGATAGCCAGTGGCCTCGACCATGGCACGGACAAGATCGTATTCGGCGTCGGTGGCCGGAGAAATACCAGACCAGCCGTAGAAATCCGAGCTACCAATGGACTCGTCCCAGGCCTCGGTCTCGGAGAACGCAAGCAGGGCTTCTTCGATCTGCGTGCGGACCTCGGCCGGGAATTCGGGGCCGAAGGACAAGGTGTCATTCGGGATCGCCTGAGAGACGGCCAGGATGCGGACCTTCTGCATCACATCCGGGGCTTCCGTGCGGACGTTTGCTCGAGCGTCGAGCACGCGGTAGCCGTCGCACAAAAGCTGTTCGCCGTCATCGCTGGGAGCGCAGTTTGGAATGGACTCTTCGGGAACCTCATATTGAGAAAGTTCGGTGATCTCGCCATTCTGGAATTGCTCATAGGTGAAGACGGGCTCGCCCTCCGGGTTGAGCGGCACACTGTAGAAGACGGTGCCGAAATCAACTTCGCCGTTGTAGACGGCAGTCACGGTCTGGTTATGTCCACCGGTCTGGACCTGCTCACCGGGAGTAACGCCTGCCGCGGCAAGTTCTACAGCCGGAACCATATAGCCTGAGGTAGAACCCTGGTCACCATAGCCCCAGGTTGCGCCCTCGAGATCCTCCAGGGTCTGGAATTCACTATCGCGAGCGACAATGTATTCTGTCCAGTAGACCGGGTAGCCAAAGCGGACAGCCTTGAAGGCGACATCCACACCGCACAACTGGCTGGCAATGGCATAGCCCAGACCAGGGATGAATGCCATGGTGTCGCTTGGGGAGGCGCACATCTCTTCAACCGTGGCGGCGTAGGATGTTGGAACAACCACTTCGAAGTTCAGTCCGGTCGCTTCATTGAGCGCATTCGCCATCACTTCACCACCGGTTACGATCTGGTTGGCATCGACGGATGGGACAAACAACACTTTGATGGGATGCTCAGGTGAACCGATCTCGGATGTTGGTGCCTCAGTAGCCACCTCGGTCGGCGCTTCAGTGGGGGCTTCTGTGGCTGGCATTTCGGTGGGTTCTTCTGTGGCAGGCGGCTCCGTTGCGGCTGGGGCGGCCGGCGCACAGGCCGACACAACCAGCACAAGGATCGCCATCACAGCAAAAAACAGATGCAGTGACTTCTTCATAATCTTCTCCTCTTGAAAAAATGAGTTTTGGGAAATCTTCCCTAGGTTAAGGATAATACAATGCAATGAGAAATTAGACAAGTGACTTTTGATTAGAAAAATTAAGTATGGTCCGATTGTCACTTTACAAGCGTGGTCAGGTCGACTCCGGATTCTCGCACATAGATACGGAAATCCTCATAGTAACCGTCGTTAACCAATTCCAATTCTTCAATATCGTACGCCGTTTTGAACGCAGCTTTACCGGCCTCGGTCTGCATGATCGCAGGGACCAGATTGGTGAAGAGGTCGCGCATCCCCGGCGACATGTTCGTGGAGAATGCCACTACATCGTAAGGAATGATCGCGGGAATCTGCCAAACGACCATCACCTGCTCGATCAGATCAGGGAATTCATCTTCCAATGAAGGGAACTTGCGCGCGTCGATATACGTTGCGCCGAAATCACAAATGCCGCTTGCATACAGTGACCGCACAACGGTTGGATGTCCTTCCACAAACGCGGCAGGCTTCGTCACGATCTGATTTGCGTTGAGATACCCTGAAGGAACAACATAACCCGATGGAGATATTTCATCGCTCCAACAGGGCTTCTTGTCGGCGAACTGCTCCAGGGCAACTCGGGGATCATCTGTCAGGTTGTTGCCGGTTCCCTCATCGAAGTAGGATGTGAATCTGCCCCTGCGTGAGGCGAGAAATTGCGCGCCATATTTGCCTTCCTCCTCTTCCAGGAGCGCGTATGCAGCTCGCACCAGTCCTCTTTGAAAAGCAAGCTCGTAGGCATATGGATCGAGCACGACGATGTGCGCATTCCCCATGGCCAGTGCATCCAATAGTGCTGTATATGACTCGGGAACAACTGTAACAACTGTGTACCCAGTTCGTTCAGTAAATTGGGAGGCGATTACTTTGGCGGCCTCGATCGCTTCCGAGGAGTCGGTAGAAGGAGGCAGCGCCAGGATCAGTGGATTCTCAGCGAGACCCAATTCAACCGTTGGGAAAGGCGGCGGTGAGGTGTCTGTGGGTGTTACACCCACAGGTGTGACCGTTTGCACAGCAGTTGCGGTTGCCTGCGCGAACTCGATACGCGGCAAATTGCAACTCGCGAGCATCGAAATCATTGATATGAATAATATTAACAAAAGTTGCGTGCGGTTCACGTGTTGTCTAGAGAGATTATAATACCTGCATGAAAAACAACAGCTTGCTTTCCATATTGATTATTGGTGTGGTTGTCGTGGCAGCCTATTTTATTGTGCAGACGGTACGGGAATCGGCACAGGCTGCCACCGCGCCATTCCAACAGGTCAACCAGGCAAACCAAGCGTTGCAAACTCAGGTTTCGAATTTACTAAATCCGACCCCCACAATCATCCCAGACCCGGTCACGTACATTAACGAAATCCGGGCGCTGGCGCGTCTGGAGACCATCCAATACAGTGTTGAAAAGGTCATCACCGGTGAGACAGGTGGGGGTACCTTTCAATCATTATTCGGCGACAAGATCTTATTTGTAGGACATGGTACCGTGATCGCCGGCATTGATCTGGAGAAGCTGCAGCCCGAGGATATGCGTTTCGAGAACGGCGTGTTGACCGTGCGCCTGCCACCCGCGGAAGTGTTCATTGCGACCTTGGACAATGAAAAATCCTATGTCTATGATCGCGAAACAGGCATCCTGGCCAAGCCGGACGTCAACCTGGAAACACTTGTCCGTCAGAATGCAGAGCAGGAAATCCTAAAAGCTGCACTTGAGGATGGAATTCTGGAGCAAGCTCAGCTCAATGCTGAAGCTTATCTCTTTAAATTCTTTGCAGCACTCGGGTATCCCAATACAATATTTGTGAACGATCAAGGGTAATAAACCACGTAGGGTCAGGCAGTTACCTGACCCTACGTGGTTTATTTCTATACGCGTTCCATCCACGACGGGTGAGCGTATTTTTCTGCAACCAATTCCTCAGCTCTCTTTAATTCAGTCTCAAACAATTCCGCTCTCTCGAAACAGATTCCCAACTGCGTTTCGAACGCCTGGACGAAGGACTGGGCGGCCGTCTCCCAACTGACCGCGCGCCCCAATGCGGATTCCACGGTGGTCGCCCGCGCCAGTAGTCGTTGTGCAGCCGTTTCACGCACGAATTCGTTTTGAAAGACAAGCGCCTGGCAGATCCGTGTGAGGTCGCCGGTTAGAGGCAGGGATCCATGCTGGAGCACGCCTTCTTTTTTTCTGGCCTGGGCAGAACCGATCAACTTTTTTCCACCGACCGTAATTTCATAGGTGGAGGGAACTTCGAAGCAGACCGGGTTGGGGATTGCACTGTCATTGGCTTTTCCCTCTTTGATCTCGACTGGCAATCCCAACGTTTTTAGAGCGAGGAACAGCGCCTGCGCGAGCCGGTTATAGCTTTCCAGAACACCGCCTGCGAGCACCGGTTCGCTAGCACTCCCAGACACAGAATAGGTCAGCTCATCGGTGTGAAGAATGGCGCGTCCGCCCGTGGCACGGCGCACAACGTCCCAGCCGCGCTCTTTAAGGCGAGCCGTGTCCACATCGGCGAAAGGCTGGGCATGCCCAAGGGAGAGACAGGCCGGGTCCCACGCGTACAGCCGGAGGGTTGGGCGTGAGCTGCTCTGGCCCGCGTGAACATGTTCGAGGATCGCTTCGTCAACTGCCATATTCCACGCACCGCGGGCGCGTTGTTCAGGGGGATGGATAATAAGTCTCCAGGTATTCATAAGGGTATTTTACTAAATTGTGAGCAGTCTACATGGCGTTCTGCACAATCGTATGAAGGTCTGTAATCAGGTAGTAACAAAATCGCTTGGTTTTAGGACAAATAAAACTGTATAATGAAGCAGGACAGGTCAAATTGCTCTCGAGCAGGATGAACAGTTTGATGCTTCACGGTATCGCTCTCTCCCATTGTCCATCTTACGACATTGTTTCCTATATCAACCGCTGCTCTCAACACACATTGCGGTATGTTTCGCATGACAGGACTTATGATTTTTTCAGTTCTTTAGAGTAAGATTATAATAATTTTCGAAGCGATCTTTGATGCCAGTGGGACAAGGTTGGTGCGTCGTTCTTAGCTTATTTTTATTTCTAAAAGGCAAACGTATGAAAACGGATCGCAAAATCCAGGTGGACAAAAAGGCGCCTGCACCCAAAGCAGCGAAGGACAGCCGGGCGGCATCGAAGCGAACATCATCGAATGGGAAGCGCCCGTCGGCGCCGTATGAACACGCGCCCATCGGGATCGTGGAAGCCTCGCTGGAAGGCAAATATATTAATGTCAATGAAGAATTTTGCCGGATGACGGGGTATGGCAAACAGGAGCTTCTTGAGTATAGCATCAAGGATTTTACCCACGAGGACGATTACGCGATTGATCTGACTTTGCATGAGAAGCTCGTTGCCGGGAAAATTCCTTTTTACAGGCTCGAAAAACGTTATCTGCGCAAAGAGGGTGGGGATATCTGGGTGGAGTTAACGCGCTCGCTCGTTCGTGATGCAAAGGGCAAACCTCTTTACACGGTGGGAGTCGTGCTCGATATCTCGGATCGAAAAGATGTAGAGCGGGTCCTGCGCGAGTCGGTGGAACGACTCCGTCTGGCCACCGAGTCTGCGCGGATGTACATGTGGGAGTGGGATTTTCAGAAGCAGCTCTATAAGATGAACGATAACTTCGAAAAGGTTATCGGCTTCTCGGCCGGGTTGCTGCCTCAAAATCAGGCGGAAGCAGTATTCAAACTGAGTCCCCCAGAAGATATGCAAGCCATTTCCGAGGCCGTGCAAAACGCCATCAACAACCGCAGCGACCTGCATTCCCTGCAATATCGGATGACTGATCCCGACAGTGGTCAGATGGTCTGGCTGGAAGCGAACGGGAAGATTGTGTATGACGAGGACGGAAACGCGGTGCGGATGTTCGGCGTAGCGCAGAACATCACTGAAAACAAGAAAGCCGAAGAAAGCTTGCAGCTTGCACGCAGACAGGCCGAGCAGTCCGCAGATCGCACGGCCCGGCTCCAGAAAGTCACAGCCGCGCTCTCTGATGCACTTACACCGCCACAAGTGGCTAAGGTGCTGGCGACCCAGGGCGCTCCAGGATTTGGCGCGGTGAGCAGTTCCATGATGCTGCTGACTGAAGATGGTCAATCTCTCGAACTGATGTACTCCACGACAGAGGAGTCTTTGATCCGCCCATACAGGCGCTTCTCGATCTCGCTTCATGTGCCGGCTGCAGATGCTGTGCGCTCCGGTGAGATTGTCTGGCTCGAATCGCGGCAGCAGTATCTGGAGCGCTATCCACACATGGCGGAGCAGATCGAGCTTTGGGGTCGGCAGGCTGCCATTGCCGCTCCAATGGTATACGAAGATCATACACTGGGCGTGCTCGCGTTGAGCTTTGACAAGGTCTTGCCATACAACATGGAAGATCGAGAATATATTCTGACGTTGGCGCGGCAAGGTGCGCAAGCGCTTGAGCGAGCACGGGCAGAGGATGCGCTGCGGGAGTCGGAGGAACGTTTCCGGGCTCTGGTCAGCCAGGCAACCGCAGGAATCACGCAAAGCGATCTGGAAAGCGGCCTGGTGTTTGCCAACCCGCGCTTTTGTGAAATGCTTGGCTATTCTGAAGAGGAACTGCTGGGAAAGAAGATCTGGGATCTCACCTATGCAGAGGATCTTAAAGAGAACAAGCGTTTATTCCAGCGAATGGTCGAGGAGGGAGCATCCTACCAGTTCGAGAAGCGTTTCATCCGCAAAGACGGTTCTCATTTGTGGACCAACGTTACTGTTTCGACGATACGGGGCTTGAATGGCAAACCGAAGGGAGGCGTCGGCGTCATCATCGATATCGAGGAGCGCAAACAGGCGGAGGCGGCGCTCACGCAGTTTGCTCGTGAACAGGAAGCTCTTTATCAATTTGTGGATCAGTTGCACCGCACAGCGCCATTCGAAGACATCTTCAACGCCGCGCTGGATGCGATTCTGAACGCGTTGCAATGTGACCGCGCATCGATTTTGCTCTATGATCATACCAAGGTCATGCGATTTGTGGCCTGGCGCGGGCTATCGGATGAGTATCGGAAAGCCACCGACGGACACTCGCCCTGGTCACCCGATACCATCGATCCCGAGCCGATCTCCATGAATGATATTGAGACAGCCGAGCTCAGTGATTCTCTTAGAGAGGTCATCAGAGGAGAGGGCATTTGCTCGCTTGCCTTTATTCCACTCGTTTCCAACGGAAAGCTGATCGGGAAATTCATGGTCTATTTTGATGAAGTCCATCGGTTCGATGAGGGTGAGATTGATCTCAGCTTGACCATTGCTCGACAGCTTGCCTCTGGGATTGAGCGTAAACGCGCCGAAGAGGCCCTCCGAATCGAGAACGAGCGCTTCATGCGGTTCGTGAATTCCAATATTGTGGGTATCTTGATCGGTAACGCGCGTGGGGATGTCATACTTGCAAATGATTATTACCTGGAGCTTCTCGGGGTCAGCCGTCAGGAGTTCACGGAAGGGAGAGTGGATTGGAAACAATTCACGCCACCTGAATGGCTGCCAGCAGATGAAAGTGCAATCCAACAGCTGCGCGAGCATGGCGTTTCTGAAATTTACGAGAAGGAGTATGTACGCGCCGATGGGACGCGGGTTCCCGTTTACATTGCCGATGCCATGCTGCCTGGTCCCGGAGAAGAGATCGCTGCCTTCGTCGTAGATATGACCGAACGCAAACAGGCCGAAGCTGCATTACAGGAATCGGAAGAACGCTATCGAGGTATCGTCAACCAGACCATTGCAGGCATAGCCGAGACTGATCTGACCGGAACATTTACCACCGTCAATGACCGTTACTGCGAAATGACCGGTTATACGCGTGAAGAGCTTTTGAATGGCATGCGAATGCAGAGTATTACGCACCCGGATGATCTACCCAAAAATGAGGAGCTCTTTGGGCGCCTGGTGTCACACGGAACCTCGTTTGAAATCGAAAAGCGTTATGTTCGTCCCGATGGTTCTCTGGCCTGGGTGCACAATTCTGTATCGGCAATCACCAGCGCAGATGGTAAGCCGCAAGGCGCTGTGGCTGTTGCGATCGATGTTGCCGAACGTAAACGCGCTGAGGAAGCCCTGCGTCGCAATGAAGAGCTCTTTTCGACCCTGATTCAGACGGCGCCGTTCGGTGTGTATTTTGTGGATTCCGAATTCCGTCTGCGGGCAGTCAACAAGGGTTCTGAAGCGGTGTTCAACGATATTTATCCACTCATTGGACGCGACTTCGCAGAGATCCTCCGCATCGTGTGGAAGGAACCGTTTGCCACGGAAGCCATCGAGCGCTTCCGCCATACGTTGCGCACAGGTGAGTCGTTTATATCCCCGCCCACCATCGAACCGCGCGCAAATATCGAGGAAATCCAGTCTTACGACTGGCAGATCCACCGCATTACCATGCCCGACGGTACCTTCGGCGTCGTTTGTTACTTCTACGATCTATCCGAGCAAAAGCGGATGGAAGCAACCGTGCGCGCCAGCGAAGCGCTTTACCGCGCAATGGCAGGCAGCATCCCGGGAGGCGGGATTTATGTAGTAGATAAGGACTTCCGCTATCTGGTGGCAGAAGGCCCGGTGACTGAGGCATTTGGACTCTCGCGCGAGATGCTTGAGGGTCATACGGTTATGGAGGCCTTTCCTGATGAGCGGGGCAAAAGGATGGAAGAGCGCCTGCGGCGGAACTTTGCCGGCGAAACCCTCAGTTTTGAGACGAAATTCAATGGGCGTACATATTGGACGCGCCAGGCGCCTCTGCTCGACTCGATTGGACATGCCATCATAGTGACTATGGATATCACCGAGCGCAAGCTGGCGGAGGAAGCTCTGCACGAATCAGAGGAGCGCTTCCGCGCTATCCTCAGACAGGCGACCGCCGGCATCGTCCGCAAGGATGCGGAAGGCAGGTTTATCTTTGTCAACCAGGCGTTCTGTAACATGCTGGGCTATACCGAATCCGAGCTGCTAGGCAGGACGATTTGGGAATTCATGCATGAAGGAGATATCGAAGAGAATAAACGCTCGTACGATCGCATGTTCATGGAGGGTATACCTTTCAAGCTTGAGCGGCGTCTGATTCGGGAGGACGGCTCTGTAATCTGGGTGGATGCCAGTGTTTCCCCGATCATGGATGCAGAAGGCAGCCCGCACTCCGCGGTGGCTGTGGAGGTCGACATCACCGGGCGCAAACAGGCAGAGGAAGCGCTCCAGCAACTGAACCTGCAGCTCGAGGAGCGTGTCTTGAGCCGGACGGCCAAACTGCGCAATGTGAACCAGACGTTGCGTGAGGAGATCGCCGAGCGCAAGAAAGTGGAAGATGCCTTACGTAAGAGTGAAGCGCTTGCCCATGAAAATGAGACCAAGTTGCGCACGCTGTTTGAGCTCCTCCCGGTGGGTATCTCCTTCCTGAATAACGAAGGCCAGATCCTGCAAATGAACTCGGCCCTTCTGGATATCTTGAAAATATCGAAGGGCGAATCTCTTAACCAGGCGTATCAGAAGAGAAAATATATCCGCGTAGATGGGACACCCATGCCACCCTCTGAATTTGCAAGCGCACGCGCCATTGCCGAGAACCGCACCGTCTACAACGTGGAGACCGGGATCGTGCTGGAGGACGGCGGTGTGGTGTGGACAAGCGTCAGCGCCGCTCCGGTCAATGTGGCAGATGTGAGTGTGGTGGTCGTGACCGTCGATATCACCGACAATAAGCGGGCAGAGCAGGCTTTGCAGGAAAGCCATGCCCGCCTGCGGATCCTCTCTCAGCGTCTGGTGGAAGTGCAGGAAGAGGAACGCCGCGCGTTGGCCCGTGAGTTGCATGACCGAGTGGGTCAAACCCTGGCTGCTCTTAATATCAATTTGATCATTATCAATAGCCAGCTCTCGACGGATGCTGCCGAGCAGATCGGTACCCGGCTGAATGATTCCATGAAGCTGGTCGCGGAGACGATCTCGCTGGTCCGTGATGTGATGACAGACCTACGCCCGGCGGTGCTGGATGATTACGGGCTCGAAGCTGCCATCGAGGCGCATTTGTCTCAATTTATTTCACGGTATGATATCAACGTAAAATTTGAAAAACCCTCTCAAATCCTCCCCCGCCTTGGCGCCAGCATTGAGATGACCTTCCTGCGGATCGCCCAGGAGGCGTTGATGAATATTGCCCGTCACGCCCAGGCCACACAGGTCAACCTTTCGCTGCGCGAGGCAGCGGATGAGATTTGTATGACCATACAGGATAATGGGATTGGGATCCAGTCCTGGCAGGAAGCGAACCGGCCCGGCAGCCACGGATTGACCATCATGCGCGAGCGTGCCGAGGCATTTGGCGGAAATCTGCGCGTGCGATCCTTACCCGGTCAGGGTACAAAGATCGAGGTGAGCATTCCACTGAGAGGCCAAAAAGAAGGCCGGCAGGAGAAATTTTCATGATCACAGTGATCGTTGCAGATGATCATACTGTGCTTCGAGATGGGTTGCGTTACCTGCTCGAAGCACAGGGAGATATTCAGATCGTTGGGATGGCAGCCAATGGCCAGGAAGCTGTGGACCAGGCCAGCTTAACCTGCCCGGATGTCGTCCTGATGGATATCTCGATGCCGGTGATGAACGGCATTGAAGCCACAAAGCATATCTGCAAACTCTGCTCGCATACAAAAGTGGCCATCCTTTCCATGCACCATACTGCTGAATACATGCAGCGCGCCCTGGAAGCCGGCGCGGTGGGATATTTGCTCAAAGATTCGGCAGGGGCAGAGCTGGTGACGGCCATCCGTGCCCTGCACAGCGGTAAGCGTTATCTGAGCCAGCAGGTGGCCAAATCTCTGGGCGAGAATAGTTTATGGAGAGACAATAAATATTTAGGGAATGGGCATTAGCCCTGAAAGAAACTCCCAGTGTCGTTCCTGACGCTGGGAGTTTGATCATCATGGGGGATGGAAAGCCTTTATACCTTCAACGTCTCAAATTCCTGAACCAGTTGTTCTTCCACCTCTACTGCGATGGGCTCCAACGGTGGCCGGACCGTCCAGCGCGGCAGTCCATGCACGCGGTGCAACAAGGCTTTTAATGTAGGCGGGAAGGGCGGATATTTCTCAAGAATGCCGCGCTGTTTCTTTACACGCTCGAGGGTCTCAGCCGGATCTTTGCCTTCGTTTATAAAATTCCATACCTCGCGCAGATCCGGGGAGAGAATATTAGCCGGTGCGGTGATACAGCCTGCCGCTTTGTTCTGCATGGCGAGCTGCAGATAGGAATCGGTGCCGGTGAGCACCACGAGATCAGAGCCGAACGTCTCACCGAGATTCCGCGCCAGGTCCGCATCGTGAGAGGAGTCTTTGATCCCGGCGAACTGCACGGGATAGGCATCTTTCAGGCGGGCAAGCAGTTCAATAGAGAATCCAATTCCTGCCACGTTGGGGAAGTGATAGCCGAGCACATATCCACTGGATGGCACCGCCTTTTGGATCAGCTCACTGAACCACAGGAACAGGCCATTATCTGTTGCCTTGCGGAAGTAATACGGCGGGACGACCAGTACCCCATCCAAACCCAGGTCGAAGGCCAGCTTCGTCAGGTCTATGCTCTCGGAGAGGCTGGGCGTCCCTGTGCCCGCGATCACGCGAAAGCCCGGCATTGACTCGCGGACCTCGCACGCGGCACGCATCAGCGTTTCGCGCTCCTTCGGCGAAAAGGATGGACCCTCGCCCGTCGTTCCGAACAGCACGACTCCATGACAACCGCGTCCGGCAAGGAACCTGAATAATACGGGAATCGATTCGAGATCCAGCGTTGAATCGAGGTTGATCGGCGTAACCGCTGCAGCGTAGACTCCAGCCAGAGGGTGTTGTAAGGTCATGTGTTCTCCTTATCATGTCATTGCGAGGAGGATGTCTTTTCCGACGAGGCAATCTCCAGTTTAGATGAGATTGCCGTGTCGCCTTCGGCTCCTCGCAATGACAGGTTCATATATTATTGTTTCCTCTTCCTACCCTTGTCCGCACGTGTTTTGCGCGCGGGTTTTTTCACTCCCTCATCCACAAAGGTGCGCGCGGCATTCTCAGGCGTCTGAAGTGGAAGACCTTGATCTGCTGCGAGGTAATGCTGGTGATCGAGCACCCACAAGTATAGATCTGCTTCGGTTCGCCCGGGGAAATCCTTCAAGATTTGAGTATCACGGATCACGTTAACAATGGGCATGTACACCGTGTCATACCAGTGGATTACGGCTTCTTCTTCAGAAATATCTCGTTTCCAATCCAACCCCATAAAATAGCGGTGTACGGCGATGTGTTCCAGCATGCGATCGAAGCCATCCGGGATGGTCACCTTGATGTTTGCATCGGGTCTCAAATGATCCAGGGAGGTGCGCTCAAGGAAGGTCACCTTGCTCCCCAGGATCTGCAGATCCTCCACTTTGATATCCGGGGTGATGTTGACGCGCGTGGCGCACTCGCGCACTTCTGCCTCAATATAGATCTGTCCCTGCTCGCGCGCCACCGAGACGCGGTGATGCCCATCCACAACAAAGTAGACTTCTCCCACTTTGTACAGCACCACCGGCGGCAGGCTCACCTCTTCATAGAACGCCCGGTTGACCCGTTGCCAGCGTTCGGCCAGCTTGTCACTGGCGGGCAGGAAGACGCGGTCGAACTCGTGATAGCGGTTCAGGCTTCCCGCGATCTGGTCTACGCGGACGGTTTTCACGCCCCGGTAGATGGGTCCGCCCACACGCAATTTCTCTTTGATCTCATCATAAGAGAGCAGGGTGCTGGGCTGCCCTGAGAGGGCTCCCATCACCCGGTGCATAAAGGCTTTGAAACGCGCACGCTGAAAGTCTGCGCGTATTTGGTCGGAAATATGATCGGACATAGTTGGTAAAGGGGATCTTCCTTAATGGCTGACTTCGATGATCTTATAAGGAAACACGTTGATGATCTTTGTCAGACCATGAGTAGTTTCGGAGGGGGATAGATTCCGGCGCTGGAAATGGGTGTGGCCGTGAAAATGATAGCGCGGCTTGGCCACCCGGAGCAGCCAGTTGATGGCTTTCAATCCCTTATGGGATTGGGTATCTTCATCATGGATGGCAAACGGAGGCGAATGGGTAATGAGAATATCAAGGGGGCGCCCATAATTGATGCGGTTGATCAGCAGGCGAGGCAGCAGCTTGAAAGCGCGGAAATACGCTTCTGTTTGTGAATGCTGGTTCGTTCCATCGGGGCGGTAACGGATCGACCCGCCCAGGCCGCCGATCAAAAACTTTTTAAAGCGGACCACTTTCATATCTACGTTGGAACCGCCTTCCGCGTGAGCGAGTGTATTATCCAGGTTATGGATCGGGTCATGATTTCCAGGCACATAGAATAATGGAATATTTAAAAACGTCAACAGGTTCTCAAGATAAGGGTAAGGCAAATCTCCGCACCCGAGGATCACTTCGACCTCGTTAAAGTGACCACTTTGGCACAGGGTATAAAGACGCTCGACCACCTCGTCGCTGACCGCCAGTATTTTCACAATGGGCGTATTGTGCCCTAGAACAAGCTTCCGTGCAAGGGAGTAGGAACAGAAGGGGCGATTTCAAACCACCGAAAAACAGTGCGCAGTGAGAAAAAACTCTTAAATCTCGGTGCTCTCCGTAGCTGAGAACACCTTATAGTCCATTTTCTTACATAAAAGAAAGCCTACCGTCATGTGATACCTTGTAATGTACGCATATTGAAATGTTATCTACTTTTGGGCGGTTGTCAAACAGTAGACTGCAAACTATAATCGATGAAATCAGGAGAACTACACTGGAGACGAGGATATTTCCCGAGTTGTCTGATGACCAGGGTGATCAAGGCTCTCCCCCTCCGCGTCAACTTCAGGCAGGTATAACACTCGCTCATCGCTATTCGATTCAGGAAGTCATAGGAATTGGTGGCATGGGTTCGGTCTACCGCGCCCGTGACATGCATTTCCCCAATGTTACCAAGTTGGTGGCAGTCAAGGAAATGATCAATACCGCGCCTGATCCCTTGGTGCGCGAAACCATCGTCCAGAACTTCGAGCGGGAAGCCAATTTACTGGCAACCCTGCACCATCCGTCCATTCCCCGTATTTACGATTACTTTACAGTGGAAAGCCGATCGTACCTGGTCCTTGAATTTATCCATGGCAAGGATCTGGAGGCGATCATTAATGACACCACCAGCTTCCTACCTGAACACCAGGTATTGAGCTGGGCGATTGAGTTGTGCGATGTGCTGGATTACCTGCACAAGCATAAGCCCGATCCGATTATCTTCCGCGATATGAAGCCCTCGAATGTGATGGTCAATCACAGTGGGGATATCATGCTGGTCGATTTTGGGATCGCCAAGACGTTCCAATCCGGGATCAAGGGGACGATGATCGGTACCGAGGGGTATTCGCCTCCGGAACAGTATCGCGGTGAAGCTACCCCCTCAGCTGATATCTATGCCCTGGGCGCCACCATCCACCACGCGCTGACACGGCGCGACCCGCGCCTGGAGCCTCCCTTCTCCTTCTCCGAGCGGCCTCTGCGCCGCATCAACCCGAATGTTTCCGCCGAAATGGAAGCGGTTGTCAATATGGCGTTGGAATACAACCCGGAGAGCCGCTTCAAGAGCGCCGCGGATATGAAGCAGGCCCTGATGGTGGTCGCCCGCAAGACCGGCGCGCTCATTTCCGCCAGCCCGCAAACCGGTCCGATGAACACCAGCGGGATCAAGCCGCTGTGGTCCTTCAAGTGCGAAGATGAAATCCGCGGCACCCCTATGGTATCTCAGGGGCTGCTCTATGTTGGTTCCTACGATAACAATCTGTATGCACTGAACGCTGCAGATGGGAAATTCCAGTGGAAGTATCCAACCGACGGCGGGATTGTGTCACGCCCGGTCTTTTTCGACGGGAACATCTATTTTGGCTCGGAGGATAAACGGCTGCATGTAGTCAGTGCCCGCGCCGGTAAGATCGTGTGGACCTACTATACTAACGGCCCCATCCGTTCCTCTCCGCGTATTGCCGAAGGTCATGTCTTCTTTGGGTCCGATGACAGTTATATCCATGCCGTGAATTTGAACACAGGGCGCGTCTCCTGGAGGTTTGAAACCGCCGACCCGGTTCGCTCGACGCCGTTTGTGATGCGTGAGATGGTCTATGCAGGCTGTGAAAGCGGCGATTATTATGCAATCGATTTTCGCGGCTCGTTGAAATGGCGCTTTCATGCCAAGCGCGCAATAACATCCTCCACCATCGGGACGGATCAGGCCCTGTATTTTTCCTCCGTGGATAGCACCCTGTATGCTCTGGACCCGCGCAACGGCTGGGTGCTCTGGCGGTTCCGCCTGGGCAAGCCATCCATTAGCACACCCTGTCTGGTGGATGATCTTCTTTTTGTGGGCGCCTCCGATGGCTTTATCTACGCCGTGGAAGTCAGAAGCTCGAAAGAGGTCTGGCGCTTCCGGACAGAGCACCAGGTCAATGGCTCTCCCATTGTGTATAAAGATTCGCTCTACTGCGGGTCGGTGGATGGCAATCTCTACTGTCTTGAATACCGCACCGGCCGCTTACGCTGGAAATTTAGTACAGGGGGAGCCATCACTGGCACGCCCTTAGCGTTTGATGATATTGTGTATATTGGTTCCACCGATCATCAAATTTATGCCTTGCTTGCCTGAGAAGGAGTTCTTGTGGATAAATTTTTCCGCTGGTTATCTGGCAATAAGAAAAACTCATCACCCCCCACGCAGGATGTTGCAAACACGGCTCCCCTTTCTGAGCAGCAGATACAGGCGATTGTTAATAATCAAAACCCGCGCTTTGATCTTCAACAGCTCATTTCGAGTTGTGGGCAATCTGTTGGGAAACAGCGCGAATTAAATGAAGATAGTTTGCTGGCCATTACAACGACGATGGCCGGCAATACCGGGAATCTACCCTTTGGTCTCTATATCGTGGCCGATGGCATGGGCGGACACCAGTTCGGAGAGGTGGCAAGTAACGCCGCGATCCGCACTGTGGCGGGATATATTCTGCGCAAGTTCCATCCCTATCTTTTTCACATCAAAGCCGACTCCATGGATGAATCCTTTCAGGAGATCATGCAGGCTGCCGTGAGTGAAGCGCAGCGGGCCATTCAGCGCGAGGCGCCCGGCAGCGGGACGACGTTAACCGCCGCCCTTGTGCTTGGCCAGCAGATCACAGTTGCGCACGTGGGTGACAGCCGCGCTTACTTTATCTATCCGGATGGGCGGATCGAGTCGCTGACGCGCGATCATTCGCTGGTCAAGCGCCTCGAGGAATTAGGACACATCACTCCGGATGAGGCCGTGAACTATCCCCATCGCAATGTGCTCTACCGCGCGCTGGGGCAGGGTGAAATCCTTGATCCCGATATCTTTACGGTTGGCTTTCCTCAACCTGGTTATCTGATGATCTGCAGTGATGGTCTGTGGGGAGTCCTGACAGAAGAAGACCTGGCCCACGCGGTGAATGAGGCTTCCAGCCTGCAACGCGCCTGCCAGAATCTGGTCAATGCAGCTAACGCGGCAGGGGGACCGGATAATATCAGTGTCATCCTTGCTCAATTGATTGGATAATTATGTCGCCGAGGCAGGATTACTATGCTATGCTCGGTGTAGCACGGGATGCCTCACAGGAAGAGATCAAACGCGCATATTACGCAGCAGCTCAAAAACTGCATCCAGATAAGAACACAGCAGCAGGAGAGACGGAATTATTTCTGGGGGTTCAACAGGCGTATGAAATCCTTTCCAATCCTCAACGGCGGGCACAATACGATGCAACTTTGCCGCCTGAGGAAAAGCCCAAGCTTCCTTATTCTTGCAAGATCATGTATAGCCGCCCAAACCTGGTGCATCTGGATGAGCCCCAGATGTTGTATCTGATCATCGATTTGGATGCGCCCGCCGAGGCGCGCCAGTCTCCCTCTCCGCCGCTGAACGTTTGTCTGGTGCTCGACCGGTCCACGTCTATGCTGGGCGAAAAAATGGACATTGTCAAATCGACAGCGATCCACGTGCTGCGCAACCTCAGGCAACAGGATGTGCTGAGCGTTGTTACATTCAGTGACCGCGCCGAAGTTATCATCCCGGCTTCCTACCATCAGGATAAGGCCCGGCTCGAAGCCAAGATCCAGATGATCCATCCCTCGGGCGCGACGGAGATTTACCAGGGGTTGGAAGCGGGCGTCAAGGAAGTCATGCGCAGCCTGGATCCAAGGCGCATTAATCACATCATCCTCCTCACAGACGGCCAGACCTACGGCGACGAGCAGCAGTGTCTCGCCCTGGCGTCGAAGCTTGCGGAAATGGGCATCGGCATCAGCGGGATGGGGATCGGACAGGAATGGAACGATATCTTTCTGGATGTCCTATCCACGCGAACAGGAGGCAGCAGCGCGTATATCGCCCAGCCGCAGGATATCAAGCGCTTATTGCTCGAAAAATTCAACGCCCTGGCGCAAACCTACGCCGAGGATGTGACCCTTGACACTTCTTTCATCGAGGGTGTAGAGCTGACCTATGCATTCCGGCTCCAGCCAGACCCGTCTCCCATTGCGCTCGGTGAAAATACTCTGCACCTGGGGCCAATATTGCAGGATGCTTCCACTCAGGTAATTTTCGAGTACATTATTCATCCAAAAGCGGTAAAATCAGAGGCGCTTACAGTACTGGATGGCATCCTTAAGGTTGCAATTGCCTCCCAGGTGATGCCTGTGCCTCCGTTCCGGCTGCGGCTCAGGCGGCCCATCACAGACTCCCCGGAGTCTGAACCGCCGCCTCCGCAGATCGTCCATGCTTTATCGCGGCTGATGCTGTACCGAATGCAGGAGCGGGCACGAAAGGAAATTCAGAAAGGTAATATCGACAGCGCCACACGTCAACTTCAAACACTTGCCTCGAATCTGTTGACACAGGGAGAACGCAGTCTTGCCCAGACTATTCTTTTAGAAGTGGAACATTTGCAGAAGCAAAATGCACTTACCGTCGAGGGAAGCAAGAAGATCAAGTATGGTACGCGGTCCTTATTTAACGCACCGTCTAAGAAGGAGAGGATCTCATGATCATTTGCTCAAATTGCCAATATAAGAATGTGACTGGAGCGATGTTCTGTGCGGAGTGTGGGGCGCAACTGGATGGCATAGATACGCTGATTACGCAGGCGATCACCGATGAACAGATCGAAGAGGAACTGAAGAAACGGTCTGCCCGTGTAGAGCCGGCCTCTACTCCAGTCAATAGCTGGATCTCTCTGCATTTGATGGATAGCGGCAAGATCCTTCCGCTTGCATCCCGGAACGAGTTCACCCTGGGGCGTCTCAGCGAAGGACAGCCGATCATGCCGGATATCGACCTGACTCCCTATCAGGCCTATGCCTCGGGCGTCTCCCGTCTGCATGCGGTGGTCAAGCGGGATTCCAGCCGGGTGCTCGTGATGGACCTCGGTTCCTCAAACGGTACATACGTCAATGGGCGCCGGATCAATCCCCATGTGGAGGAGCCGCTTAGTCACGGGGACATCGTTGCCCTGGGCAAGCTCAAGATCCAGGTGCTGCTCCGCAATATTTAGTTCGTTTTGTTTTCGAAAGGTATAGAAATGGCTTACTCTGTCATTTTGCACATTTCTGGGGAACCATCCGTCCTGGGCGAAGTGGAAGAATTACCGAAGCCCTCCGACACCCTGATTACCGTTTCCAATCCCCGGCTGCGCGATGGCAAGGATATTCATTATCTTGAACACAACGTGGTCAAAGTGATCTGGCCGGTAGATAAAATCACATTGATCGAGGTGCTGGAGAGTGAAGACGAGGAACATCTGATCGGCTTTGTGAGGGAATAAGACATGCCTGAAGAGTTTGACCGCCGTCGCATCCTTGTGGTGGATGATGAGGAACGCATGGTGCGTTTCATCCGCATGAATCTGGAGCATGATGGTTTCCAGGTGGCGGAGGCGTTTAACGGGAAACAGGCTATTCAAAGGCTGCGCGACGTAACTCCTGATCTGATCCTGCTGGATGTGATGATGCCCGATCTCGACGGGTTCGAAGTGCTCGAAACCATCCGGGAGGGCAGCAACGTGCCTGTGATCATGCTCACCGCGAAAGGTGAGGAGGACGACAGAGTGCGCGGCCTGGAGCTGGGCGCGGACGATTACATCACCAAGCCGTTCAGCCCGCGCGAGCTGGTCAGCCGGGTCAAAGCGGTCATCCGCCGCACCGAGGGTGCCAGCGGCTCGATGCACGACATCATCGAGGTGGACGACCGCTTGAAGATCGACTTCGATCGCCGCGAGGTCTGGCTGGAGGGTAAGCTGGTCAAGCTGCGTCCCACGGAATATCGCCTGCTCTATCACCTCGTCCAGAACGCGGGCTGGGTGGTGACACACGATCAGTTGCTGGTAAAGGTGTGGGGCTATGAATACCGCGATGAGCCGCATTACGTGCGCCTGTATATCAATTATCTGCGTCAGAAACTCGAGAAGGATCCTGCCAATCCGAAGTACATTCTGACGGAGCGCGGGGTGGGCTACCGCTTTGTTGATTACAAAAGACAAAGAGCAGAATCCAAGTAACGAAAACCTTGCCAAGGTTCAAGACAGAGGTGTTGTTGCTCCGAGGAACCTTCGCAAGGTTTCTTCATAGAAATTCTGATGATTTTTTTATGTAGAGCTTGCGTTTTTTTAACGCAGGCTTTTTATATTAAGGGCATCAACCAATATCAATCAATTTAAGGAGGTTGCTATGTCTAACTTAACTCGTTGGGAACCTGTTCGTGAGATGATGACCCTACGTGAGGCCATGGATCGTCTTTTCGACGACGCGTTCACACGTCCGATCAACCTCAGGGATGGCGGCTGGTCTGCGCCTGCGATTGATATGTACCAGACAGACGACGAAGTCGTGGTACGCGCCGCCCTTCCGGGCTTCAAGGCTGACGAAGTGCAGATCAACGTGACCGGCGATATTCTCACCCTGCGCGGCGAACTGAAACAGCAGGAAGAGAAGCAGGATCGCGCCTGGCACATCCGCGAACACCGCTGGGGCTCGTTTGAACGGTCTGTTTCACTGCCGACCGAGGTGACAGCCGATAAGGCAGTTGCCGATTTCGAGAACGGCATCTTAACCATCACACTGCCGAAAGCGGAAGAAGTGAAACCCAAGACGATCACCGTCAAAGCTAAATAAGTAGCATATAGCATAACAAGGTGGGGCGTAAAACGCCCCACCTTACTGTTTAAGGAGCAGAAATAGGTTCTGAATGCCTGATCCTTACAATCTTGGACACTCGCACGCTCCGTTTTTTCTTAATTTGACAAATTTTGGGGTAAAATCGGCACTATGCCAAAGCAACCTGCCAAGCAACGCATTATCCTGGTGGATGATCATGAGGTCGTACGGCTGGGATTGAAATCCCTTCTGGAACGCCATCCTCAATTTGATGTGATCGCGGAAGCCAGCTCGGCGCGCGAAGCCATCGAAAAAACGGACAACCTGAAACCGGACGTGGTGGTCATGGATATCCGCCTCCCGGGTACATCGGGGATCGAAGCCTGTGAGCAGATTGTCACCAAGCATCCCAATGTCAAAGTGATCATGCTTACTTCCTATGCCGAGGACGAAATGCTGTTTTCCGCCATCCGTGCGGGCGCCTCGGGTTATATCCTGAAACAGATCGGCAGCGACGATCTGGTGAAGGCACTCGAAGCGGTCTCGCGCGGCGAGGCGCTGCTCGATCCGGCCGTGACCCAGCGCGTGTTCCAGGAAGTCCGCCGCGCGGTAAAGGAGGAAGAGGCCTCAGCGTTCCAGCACTTGAGCCAGCAGGAGAAGCACGTGCTGCTGCTCGTCTCGGAAGGCAAGACCAACCGCGAGATCGCTAAACAACTCTTCCTGGGCGAGGGCACCGTCCGGAATTACGTTTCGAGCATCCTGTCGAAGCTGGGCGTGAATAACCGGGCGGAGGCAGCAGCCTATGCAGTGGAACATAGTCTACGAGAATATATATCATCCTGACCTTTAGAAATGAATCACGGAGGCAATCGTCTCCGTGTTTTTATTTAACCCTGGAGTGGCCTGTATGCCTTCTAATATTCAATTGACTGATGAAGACATCTTATTACGTCCGTTTCGCTTTACGGATGCGGCGGCATTATATGCCGCGGTGCACGAGTCGCTGGAGGATCTTAAGCCTTGGATGTCGTGGGCAACAGACAGCTATACGGAAATGACGGCCAGGGAATATATCACCATCGCGCGCGCCCGCTGGGATGAGCACACCTTCTACGCGTTTGCCATCACGCGCGCTGGTGAGTTCCTTGGGGCCTGCACATTGAGCAGCATACATCCTGTTTACCATTTCTGCAATCTGGGCTATTGGGTACGGACGGCCTGTCGCGGTCACGGGGTTGCAGGACGCGCCGCGAAACTTGCCGCGCGCTTTGCTTTCGAACATCTCGGCTTGATCCGCGTGGAGGTCGTGATCGGTACCGGTAACAAGGCCAGCCTGCGGGTGGCGCAGAAGATCGGCGCACACGATGAAGGCATCCTGTTGAACCGCATGGTGGTCGGCAACTCCATCCACGACGCGCACATGTACTCCCTTCTTCCCTCGGACTTTGGGTTAGCAGGGCGTTTATAATCATCTCCGCACTGACATGAACAACACCGTCTTTCATCGCAGCCATATCGTCAAAACCGGGGTCTGGCTATTCTTCGGTATTTTCCTGTATTTCTACCTGAACCTTTTCGGCAACGCCCTGATCGACGATGCCTTCATTACCCTCCGGTACGCCAAAACGCTCCTGAGCAGCGGGACCTGGGGCTTTTTCCCTGGCGTGGTGGCCAACTCGGCCACATCCCCTTTCAATGTTTTGCTGCTTACAGTCATCAGCCTGTTTACCGGACCTACAACGACGGCCTCGCTCTGGCTGTATCTATTATGCCTGCTCGTTATCGCATTTTTGCTGGCGCGGCTTTCTCTGCAGTTGACCGGCTCAGAGCTCTATGGCTGGCTGGCCGTCTCTGCTCTGGCGTTCAATCCACTCCTGACCTCTACTATTGGACTGGAAAGTATCGTATTTACCACGCTCTTTGTGCTGGCGCTGTACTGCTACCAGTTCCAAAAATGGACGATGCTGGCGATCGCCCTGGGGTTACTCACTTTAACTCGCGCGGATGGCGTCCTGTTTTTCCTTATTTTCCTGCTCTTTGCACCGGGCAACAAAATAAGAACTAAACTCGTCCTTGTTTATTTGTTCTGCATCCTGCCCTGGTATCTTTTTTCTTGGGTGTACCTGGGATCCTTCCTGCCAGATACGTTTTTCATTAAAACGAATCAGTCCACGTGGTTCCAGTGGGATTTCTTCAACGGGATGACATCCCTTTACTATTTCGTCTACCCGGTAGAAACCCTTCTGGCATTTGCATTTCTGCCGCTCATCGCCCTGCTTCTCCATCGGAAGATCCGGGAGACGCCTGTGCTTATCATCGTCTGGCTGGCAGGCTTAATTCATTTTGTTGGATACTCCGCTTTGAAGGTCCCGCCGTTCCACTGGTATTACGTGCCGCAGGTGATCTCGCTCATTCTACTTGGCAGCCTGGGTCTGGGCGTGGCATACCGCACTAGCCGCAGGTATTGGCAACAACGAGCATGGGGACTCACAACGGCGATCTTTTTTTTGATCCCTGCCCTTGGGATGACCTTCCTCCTTGGACGCGAGAATTTTGTTGTACGCGAGATGCCCATTCATTCCAATTGGGCAACACACGAACAATATAAACAAATAGGGTTGTGGTTAAAAGAAAATGAGGCAGGCCATACCATTCAACTTCAGGGGAGTGAGATCGGGACCCTGTCCTATTACTGTGATTGCCGCCTTCTGGATAGATTTAGCGATAGGAGCTGGTTGAAGGACTATATGATCGAACACTCCAATTCCGGGATCATGTCTACGTTGCTTGAGATAAATTTTGCGTTCTATTCCAAGCCTGCATTTCCCTGGGATGGATACATCTTGAAAGCATATGCCACGACCCCGGGCATCGATGGAGAAGCAATCAAGGAATGGGAAATTTCCACAAAGTGGATTGGGCGGGCGCGCGTCATTCTCATCCGTCAGTTTTCGGATTAAGGTGTCGGGGTTTCTGTGGGCGTCTCGGTGGGAGTTTCAGTTTCTGTCGGCGAGGGCGTTTCGGTAGCAGTCGCGCTGGGGGTCCGCGTAAAGGTCGGTGTGATCGTGGGAGTGTTGGAGGGCGCTGGAGTGGGCGTCAGTGTGACAACAGGCAGTGGGATCTCGTCGGTTGGCTCCAGTCCCAATAGGTCCGCACGGATCCAGCCTCCTGCAAACCTCATCATATCTGGGTTGGTTTGATTCTCTGCGATCTGCAGCCAGGTCTCTTCATCCCTAAACACGGCGTTAAAGAACAGGCAGCCATTCTCCACGGAGATTTGACCCACGACGGGATAGATTGTGCTACTGGGTCCCGCGCGCACGTTGATATTGTTCACATCCTGTTCGACCTGGACGCATAACTCCACCGATCGGAAAGGCTGCCTTGTCTCCGAGGGGGTAACCGTGGGTTGCGTGGGGGTAAGCGTATGTGTGGTTGTAATGGTCGGCGAGGGCGTGTCCGTCGGGTTGGCAGTTGGCGTAGCAGTGAGCGTATCGGTGAAGGTGGGGAGCACGACAGCCGTTGTCGGCGGAATGTTCGTGGGGGTTGGCGTTGCCGTGGAGATTACAGAGGGGACAAGAACAAACGTAGATATGACGGCGAGCAGGAAACCGATCCCGAGAATAAACGGAATGAAATACTTGCGGAGGATTAGCTGATATGCCGTCGAAGCTGGGACAGGCAATTCACCTGTATACCCTAATGCATCCAGCAGCAGTTTCAGGTTGGCTGCATAATCGTCGGATGTGAAGTCAATGTAATTGATCGTGTTGAGTGCAAAGGGTACAGCAGTCCTGGACAGCATGATCGGGATGATCTTCTTGCGCAACGACAGCGCCTGGGTGTATTCCTTTCTCACCCATTCGGAGGCAACCGCATCTGGCGAGAGCACAACGACAAAATTAGCGCTCTTCTCGATCGCCTCTGGGATGACGCGTACCCAGTCATCGCCGCCGCGCAGATCCGAGACGTCCCACCAGACGTCGTACCCGGCTTTTTCCAGATCCCCCGCCAGACTGCGAACGAAGGCCGAATCCTTGCGTGAATAGCTAATGAAGATTTGTGACATGCTGTTTGGAACATTCATACACTTAACGTTAATAAGTGAACAAGTGTTCCTCTAAAACTCCCTACTTTGGTACCATGCTTACGTAATGTTAAGTTTCTCCCATAAACCAGGAGAGAATACATGGTTATAGGATATTACCACCCCTCGCGAAATTTTGTGAAAGAAACTTCACTCTACTTATTAAATCGGGCGCCTTCCAAGAAGACGCCCGATTTAAGCTCTGGTGTTTTGTTACGAGCTTTTTATTTCCGGTTTCGGCAATTGCGGAATGATCCAATCGATCAAGGCCTTCGGCGAGCGCGTTTGCATGTAGACCACACCGGGGCCCGTCAGCTCGACAACCAGACCTTCGCCGCTGAATAATGTGGACTTAAACCCACCGACTGTTTTGCGCGTGACGCTCATCCCGGCGTCGAAGGCAACCAGATGCGAAGTATCCACTATATATTTTTCGCCGGTGGCAATGGAGCGCTCGAAGATCGCGCCGTATGAGGAAACCAGCAGCTTTCCCGTGCCTGAGGCTTCCAGCATAGAAATTCCTTCGGCGGACACGAATGCCTTGACACTCACCCGCGCGGTCAATTCAATTCCATCTTCAGAAGCCACGTACGAGCCCGCCTGGATCATCATTCTCTGCCCTCTCAGCTCGATCAACATCATGTCACCAGGCAATTCAGGGGCGAGTGTCACTTCGCCGCCTTGGGCGGGGGCGATGAAGAAGTTTTGAAAAAAAGATTCCCCGCCCAGGGCTGCGCGTCCCAATGATTTCAGGAATCCGCCTTCGGCTTTGGTCTCGATATTGACCCCGCCGCTCATGCTCACCATTGCGGCAGCTTCGGCACGTATACGTTCATTTGGACTCAGCCTGGCAACAGCCAGCGAATAGGATGGACGGTGCAGGATTTCAATTTCCATAGTTTCTCCTTCTAATAGGTAAGACGGCGTACAGTATAGCGTGTCTCTTCGTTAATTGCGCTGCATTTTCTAATACGCCTCTTATCTCCTTTTCACACGTCCTGCCAGTTTTGGGGATAAAGTTAAGTCTGTTTACCGTTAGAAATACAGTCCTGGTATTTTCTTTTGGATGTATCGCGATGACAAAAATCTCCCGAAGGGATGCGTTAAAAGTCGGTGCGTTTGGAGTACTGGGCGGGCTGGCGGCCTGCTCCCCGGTTGCCCGCGCGACCCAATCCTTATTGCCCACCATGACTCCCTTTCCCACAAGCACAACGGCTCCCACTGCCACATTCGTCCCTGGCACAACGCCCACGCCTGGTCCGGTGATCGGGACGCTGATCGACAAGATCGCCAGCCAGGCCACGCGCTACCTCGATTCGCTGGATGAAGCGCGGCGGACCAAATCCACCTACGCCTTCAACGATCCCGAGCTGACGCGCTGGCACTGGACCACGCCGCGCAATGTCCCGCGCAACGGGCTGCCGCTGCGCGAAATGGAAACTGCGCAGCGTGACGCCGCGGTTGCTTTGCTACAAGCGAGCTCCTCTGCCTATGGTTTGCAGAAGTCGCTCGATATTATGTCCCTGCAAAATGACCTGGGCAACGACCCCGAGCTCTATTATGTGACCGTATTTGGCACACCTGGCGACGAGCCCTGGGGCTGGCGTTGGGAAGGACATCATCTCTCGCAGCGTTATAACGTCATCAATGGCAAACTTTCGGTCACGCCGTTTTTCTTGGGTTCTTGGCCCACAGTTAACAATGCTGGCCTGAAAGCCATGGAACGCGAAGAGTGGGCGGCACGCGAACTGGTCACTTCGATGGATGACAGCCAACGGTCAGTAGCGATATTCCAACAGGATACTCTCGGACGCCATGTCACACAAAATGACGCGTATATATCGCCGCTCGATACGGTTGGGATTGCCACGTCTGGCTTGAATGCGAATCAACAGGCGCTTGTGATGGAGATCATCCACAAATATCTCGACACCCTGCCGGATCTGGTTGCTGCCTCCCACTTGGACCGGTTGCAGGCCGCCGGTTTCGAGAACATTTACTTCGCCTGGGCCGGGTCGCTCGAACCGCAGCGCCCGCATTACTACCGCCTGCAGGGGCCCACATTCTTGCTCGAACACGATAACTCGCGCAACCGGGGCACTCACATTCACAGCGTCTGGCGCGACTTTGCCGAAGACTTCGGGCAAAGCTTCTAGAATATCAGGAGGCCCTAAAGATTTTTTTAGCAAACAAGGAAGAAATGAGGGCATGAAAACTTTGCTTGAAGGGTGCATCTCCTTGCAAAGGAAATCTTTAGGGTCTGAATTTTGATGACGCATCATCCCGCCTGGCGAAACACCCTGGTACATATCCTCGCAGCTTTGCCACTGGCACTGACCGCGTATGAGTATTTCACAGGTACCCTGCCTATCGTTCTGGATCGGCACCTGGTGATCCGCTTCGGCGCGGTGGGGCTGGCACTTCTGGTCGCTTCTTTTTCGATCACTCCTCTCAGCATTTTGTCCGGCAGGACGGACCTCAAGCCTATCCGCCGCCCGCTGGGTGTGTGGGGTTTTTGTTATATCGCTCTGCATTTATTGGCGTATGCCTGGTTGAGCAATGGGTTTGACTGGGAGTTGATCCTGCGTGATCTCGGGGAGCGCCGCGCCATGAGCGTTGGGCTGATCGCCTTCGCGTTGCTAATCCCCCTGGCGCTCACCTCCACAAATGGCTGGCAAAGGCGATTAGGCAGGCGCTGGAAAGTGTTGCACCGTTTGGTGTATTTCGCAGTGCCACTGAGCCTCTTGCATTACTTCTGGCTGGAGCGTGATATCCTGGATTGGGTTCTTGTTTACACGTTAATCGTAGTGTTTCTTTTCGCAGTGAGGCTACCGGTTGTCAGGCGGACCATTGCTCAATGGCGTCAACGTCTTCAAATGCTCGCAGGCGAAGAAGGAAATTCGGGCTGACTAATATAATGGGGGATGACTATTTATCTATTTTCTTATACTTTTCTAACCTGCGCTGCCTTGACGAAACTTCCTCTCGCGTATAAAGTTAAGCCATCTTAACTAAAAAGAAAGCTTAACTATGTCTGAATCTCCCCAATTCTCACAAGCAATACGTGCCTGGATGGACGTTTTTCTGCACCGGTCCATGCACAGCTGGGTGCATTTCGCTAAGTCGACAGGACTCTCCATGCCACAATTCAGCGTGTTGATGCAGCTGCATCATCAGGGTAACTGCGCGGTTGGCGATATCGGCGAGCGCTTCGATATTACCAATGCAGCTGCCAGTCAGATGGCAGAAAAACTGGTACAAAATGGATTGATCCAGCGCGCGGAAGATCCACAGGACCGGCGCGCCAAGCGTTTGAACCTCACCGATAAGGGCAGGCATTTGATTCAGCAGGCAACGGAAGAACGCTACCGCTGGGTGGATCAGTTGGCCGAAAAGTTAACTCCGGCAGAGCGCGAGAAAGTGAGCGAGGCGTTGAACATCATGACTCAGGCTGCCCGGGAAATGGAAGCGGAGCCCGTTCAACAACCTTGATCTCCTCAAGCCTTTCACACTGAATTCACAAACCCGCCATACACTTTACTAGTCTCTAATCTCCAATCTCTACTCCTCGAGAGGTATGTATGCAAGCAACTTTATCTCGCCCTAACACTCAAGCCCGCGGACAAGGCTCTTCCTTCAAAGGCATTGGTCGCGCCATCAAGTATCTGACGAATTACAAACGTCAGGCCGCGTTGCCGTATATCTTTCTGATTATTGCCACCCTTTCCCAGCTTGCTGTGCCGCGTCTGGTGCGTAATGTGATCGACATCATCACTATGGGCTTTTTTGCCGATCAAATGCCCCAGGGATCGGCTCCGGTACCGGCACTAAACCTCCCTCAGGCGCTGATGATGGCGCTGCTTTCTATTGTTTTTGTTGCAGTCTTACGCGGCCTGTTCGCCTTCCTACAGGCCTTCTGGGCGGAAAAAAACTCGCAGTCCATTGCCTATGATCTGCGCAACGACCTGTATGCCAAGATCCACCGCCTATCGTTTTCGTATCACGACAAGAACCAGACCGGTCAATTGATGATCCGCGCGACGGATGATGTGGAAAAAGTGCGCCTCTTTATCGGGCAGGGACTTTTGCAGCTAGTTGGCGCGGTGATCCTGCTGACGGGCACGGTCATCATCTTGTTCACGTCGAATGTATCGCTGGCGTGGGCTTCCATGCCCATTCTGCCGATCGCGATCGTAACCTTCATCGTTTTTGCCAGCCTGGCCCAACCCATGTTTACCAAGGTGCAGCAGAAACTTTCATACCTGAACACAGTGCTACAGGAAAATCTGGCAGGCATCAAAGTGATCAAGGCGTTCACGCGCGAGAAGGAGCAGCAGGCAAAGTTCAGTTACGCCGCAGACGATACGATGAACCAGCAGATCGCGGTCTCGCGCCTGTTCACCTTCATGTTCCCCTTCATCTTCCTTGTGGCGAACCTCGGGCAGGCGGCGATCCTGTATCTGGGTGGCAAGCAGATCATCGTGGGCGCGCTCAGCCTGGGCGCGTGGCAGGAATTTTCGCTGTACCTGATGTATCTGTTCTTCCCCATCATGATGTTCGGCATGATCGTTACGCAGATGGGACAGGCTAGTGCATCTGCCGAGCGCATTTTTGAGATCCTCGATGCCAAGTCTGACATTGTCGATAAGCCAGATGCCATCAGGCTGCCTGAGGTAAAAGGTGATGTCAAGTTCGAGAATGTGACCTTCCGCTATTTTGGCGGGGGCGAGCCCGTGTTGAACAATGTCACGTTCGAAGCCAGGTCTGGCGAGACGATTGCCCTGCTCGGCGCGACCGGCTCAGGAAAGACGACCATCATCAATCTGCTGCCACGTTTCTATGACCCGAGCGAAGGCCGCATCACGATCGATGGGTACGATCTACGTGACGTCACGATTGATTCACTCCGTTCCCAGATCGGCATCGTCTTGCAGGAAACCACGCTGTTCAGCGGCACGATCCGCGAAAACATTGCGTTCGGCAAACCGGATGCGACTCTTGAAGAAATCCAGGCAGCCGCCAGAGCTGCCGCGGCGCATGATTTCATCATGACGTTCCCCGATGGGTACGACACACACGTGGGTGAGCGCGGGCAGACTCTATCGGGCGGGCAGAAACAACGCGTTGCCATTGCTCGCGCGCTGCTGCTCAATCCGCGCATCCTCATCCTGGATGACTCCACGTCCAGCGTCGACCTCAACACCGAAGCGCAAATCCAGAAGGCGCTCGATACCCTCATGAGCGGACGTACATCCTTCGTCATTGCGCAGCGCATCAGTACCGTGATGAACGCCGATAAGATCCTCGTGTTGGAACGAGGTGAGATCGTTGAGCAAGGCAGGCATGCGGACCTGATGGAGGAAAGCGCGATCTACGCCGAAATTTACAACTCGCAGATTCTGGCGTATGAAGCCGAACATGCTGGAAAGGAAGGTGCATGATGATGCACGGACGTTTTGGCGGAATGCTCAACCAGGAGACGGTCAAGCCGCGTGCCCTCGGTGAAACCCTCGCGCGCCTTGGCGGATATTTTGGCCAGTACTGGTACATGATCCTGTTGGCAGTCCTCTTCGTCGTGGTTTCTACATGGACTCAGGTGACGACGCCCGAGCTGACTGGTCAGGCGACGGATTGTTTCCTCGTACCCGCAGGCGCTTCTGCCTTTGGAGGCTTCGGCTCCTCGTCTGCCGGTAGTGGGTCGTCACAACAAGCTGCTTCCACCTGTTACCTCACCACCGACGATCCCTCTACACTAACATTTTCGCGCCGGCTGATTTATAGCGCCTACAGCCTTGGCGGATTTGACATGGCTGACCCTGCTACTGCGACGAACGAGCAGCGCATCGAGGGATTGTTCCGTCTCATTCTCGTCATGATCGGCCTGTTTGTACTAGGAGCGATCTTAACGGGCGCGACTTTCTTCACCATGGCCTGGACGGGACAGCACGTACTGCGCGTCCTGCGCGTGAAAGTGTTCGAGCAGCTCCATCGCCTGTCATTGAGTTATTACTCTGAACATGAAGCCGGCGATCTGATGAGCCGTATCACCAACGATACGAGCGCCATCGAACAGGCGTTTTCTTTCGCGCTGGTGAATGTGTTCAGTGGCATCCTTTTGCTCGTCTGGGTTGCCTATAACATGCTGACCACAAATATGCCGTTTGCTTTGCTGTCGCTGTCTGTGGCGCCGATCATGTTCCTGGCGACCCTTTATTTCTCGGAGCAGGCGCGCAAGGCATTCCGTGTCTCGCGTGAGGAGATCGGCAACGTCAATGCCGAGCTGCAGGAAAGCATTGCCGCGGTCCGTGAAGTGCAGGCATTCAACCGCGCCGACGAAAATATCGAGCAGTTCAAGGAAGTGAATGCAGCCAACCGGGATGCCAATGTACGCGCGGTCGCGTACACGTCTGCCCTGGCGCCTGCTCTGGAAGCATTGTCCTATGTCGCGCTGGCGATTGTCACAGGCGTGGGCGGATGGTACTTGCTCAGTGGACAGTCACTCTTTGGCACTGTCGTCACGCTGGGTCTGGTGGTAACGTTCCTGGGCTATGTTCAGCGCTTCAACCAGCCGATCCAGCAGATCGCTGTCTTGTGGACGAATATTCAAAATGCCATTGCGGGTGCAGAGCGCATCTTCAACATCCTTGACGAGAAGCCTGCCGTGTATAACAAACCTCAGGCGCGCGAGATGCCATCGATCAAGGGATTGGTGGAGTTCGATCGTGCCACACATTCTTATGAAGATGGTGTGCCTGTATTAAAGGATGTATCTTTCACCGCACAACCCGGACAAACGGTTGCCATCGTAGGTCCCACCGGGGCGGGAAAGACGACCATCATCAACTTAATACCGCGCTTCTATGATGTGACCAGCGGCGCGGTGAGGATCGATGGTATCGATGTGCGCGACGTCAGCATGAAGAGTCTGCGTGAACAGATCGGCATTGTGCTGCAGGATACGTTCCTGTTCAGCACCACCGTGATGGAAAACGTCCGGTTTGGACAGCCAAATGCCACCGATAAAGAAGTAATGGCTGCCATCAAGCTGGCCAACGCCGATTCGTTCATCGAGCGTCTGCCTGACAAATATCAGACGGTGCTGGGCGAACGCGGCTCCGGTCTCTCGCAGGGACAGCGCCAGTTGCTCTCGATCGCACGCGCCGCACTCGCAGACCCGCGCATTCTGATCCTGGATGAAGCCACCTCCAGCGTGGACACCCGTACCGAGCGCCTCATCCAACGAGCCTTCGACGAGCTGCTCAAAGGCCGCACGGCGTTTGTCATTGCACACCGTCTCTCCACAATTCGCAATGCAGACATGATCCTTGTCCTCAAAGATGGTGAGATCATCGAACGTGGCAAGCACGATGAATTGCTCACGAAACAGGGCTTCTATTATGACCTGTATATGAGCCAGTTCAAGAAACAGGAAGACGCGGCAGCAGAAACAGTGACAATTCAGTAGGTATCAGAAAGTCCTCTCCATACACGGAGAGGACTTTGATTTTAAGAGATAGAATCGCAGTCATGAACATCCTCACCGAAATTCATCGGACTCCCGGCGTGAATGTAAATGGCAGAATGATCCAAAGGACCGCCGTCAGAGGTGTGATCTTACGCAGCAGAAATCTTCTGATGATCCATTCCTCCAAAGTGGGCGATTTCAAATTCCCCGGGGGAGGTGTAAACAAGGGTGAGACTCATGCACAGGCTTTATGTCGCGAAGTCCACGAAGAATCAGGAATGTCAGTCATTTCAATTGCTCCAGAGCTTGGAGCAATCATCGAATATGACATCCCTGTTGAGAGTGATTACGATGTATTCAAAATGGACTCACATTATTATCCATGTGAGGTGGAAGATACGTTTGGCACACAAACACTTGACGATTACGAACAGGCGCTGGGCTTCAAACCAGTGTGGATCGCTATCGATAGAGCAATCGAGCTCAACAAAGCTCTACTTCACTCAGATGACAGGCCGAAATGGTTGAAGAGAGAAATTTTCGTGCTTGAATATATCCAGCGAAGCCTGATTTCAACAGCCCTGGCCTGAAACCTTAAACCTGACACCTGCAACTCCACTTATGGTATCCTTAACCCACCTTACCATTGGAGCCGCCCATGTATGTTGCCATCGAAGGGGTCATTGGAGTTGGTAAGACGACCCTCGCCCGCCTTCTTCAACCAGCATTCAGCGCCGAAATCCTGCTGGAAGTTTTTGAAGAGAATCCGTTTCTATCCGATTTTTATGCCGACCGTGAACGCTACGCGTTTCAGACCCAGATCTTCTTTTTGTTGAGCCGCTACCACCAGCAGCGGCGGACGGTGCACGAGCTCCTGGCTTCAGGGAAGGACCTGTTCGCCGATTACACGTTTGCCAAAGACGCCCTCTTTGCACAAATCAATCTGAAGGGCGACGAGCTTGATATGTATTACAAGGTGCATGAGGCGCTGGCGGAGAAAATCCAGAAACCAGATCTGCTGGTGTACCTGCAGGCCAGCACCGATACTCTGATGCAGCGCATTGCCCTGCGCGATCGTCCCTATGAGCGGCAGATGGAGCGATCCTATATTGACGAGCTTAATCGCACCTATCAGAGTTTCTTCGCGAAGCCTTTTGACAGCACGCCTGTTTTAACGATTGAGACGGATTATCTGAATATTATTCAGAACCCGGAGCATCTGAAGTTGATCGAGAACCGCATCCGGCAGCACCTCAACCTGCCTCCGTTTCAACAGACGTTGCCGTTGACCTAGTCTGCACCCGCCGCCCTCCCCGGCGGTGATTCCAGGATAATGCCAGCGCCGCACGCCCGAAGGGCGCGGCGTTGGGAGCAAGGAAATAATGCGAGTCACGCGTGAATCACTGATCCGAATTGCCAAGGAGACCGCGCAGGAGCGCGCCTTCAACGACCGCGGTATCATCGCTGCATACCTGACAGGCGCGCTGGTCGGTGATTCTGACCCGATCCTGGGCGGCACCGCGGACATTGACATTATCTTCGTCCATGCCGAGGAGCCGAAGCAAGCACGTGAGTTCGTTAAACTGACCCCCGACTTTCATCTCGACATCAGTCACCGCGCCAAAGCGGAGTTCAAGCGCCCGCGCGAGCTGCGCCTGGACCCGTGGCTGGGATGGGAGATGTACGATCCCATGCTGCTCTACGAGCGCGAGAGATTTTTCGAGTTCGTGCAGGCTGGCTTGCGCGCCGGCTTCGAGTTCAACGCCCCCGCGCCCGCGTTGCAGCGCTCACGCATCCTGCTCTCGCATGGGCGCGGCATCTGGCGCGACCTGCTTGAGATTGATGGGACAGTTACCCCGAAAGATGTCGCGAAGTACATGAAGTCGCTCTACCATGCGGTCAACGCCGTAGCAGAGCTTTCCGGGCCGCCGTTGCAGGAGCGCCGCCTGATGCTGGAATTTCCTCCCCGAGCCGAGACGGCCAAACGTCCGGGCATGAGCGCTGGACTGGTGGGATTGCTGGGCGCCTCCGAGCTGGATCCGGCTGTCATGACCGAGTGGGTTCCGGAATGGAAGCTTGCCTTCGAGGCGGCCATGGAGAAAAGTGGCGTGGACATGCGCATCCACCCCGCGCGCGTGAATTATTACGAAAAGGCGATCAAAGCCATGCTGGCCGGTGAAACGCCGCATGCCGCGCTCTGGCCCCTGCTGCAAACCTGGACGCTTGCCGTCGATGTGCTGCCCGAGCATGTTGTCGAGGCATGGCGCTCCGCCTGCCAGCAGCTCAAGCTAACAATGCCCGGCTTCGAAGAGCACGTGAATGGGCTCGATCAATACCTCGACGAGGTGGAGATCCTGCTCGACGAGCTGGCCGCAGAACATGGCCTGGAAACATCAACCAGTATCTAAGTTGCAAATGTCATTGCGAGGAGGGTGTTCGTACCGACGAAGCAATCCCGCATAAGAGGAGATTGCTTCGGGCGGACAAGCACCGCCGCTCGCAATGACATAAAAGGAACTATATGACCCGCGACGAAGCCTTAATCCTTGTACGCGAATATGTCAAAAATGAAGGACTGGTCCGCCATATGCTTTCGGTGGAAGCCGCCATGCGCTTCTACGCCGAGAAGTTTGGTGAAGATGTAGAGAGATGGGGATTGATCGGCCTACTGCACGATTTCGACTGGGAAATCCACCCGACGCTGGAACAACATCCGCAGGACGGCGCGCCGATCCTGCGCGAGCGCGGTGTGCCCGAAGATATCATTCAGGATATTTTGAGTCATGCCGACCACCTGAATATCCCGCGCGATACCCTGGTGCGCAGAGCCATCAGCGCCTGTGATGAGATCACCGGCTTGATCACCGCTGTCGCGTTAGTGCGTCCCTCGCGCTCGTTATATGATCTCGAGCCATCCTCTGTCAAAAAGAAATGGAAGGACAAAGCCTTCGCCGCCGGCACCTCCCGTGCGGAGATGGAACACGCTGCGAAAGAATTCGGCATTGAGCTATGGGAACATGTAGGGAATGTTATCCAGGCCATGCGCCGGATCGCACCCGAACTGGGGTTGGAAGGAAATATCCAAAAACCATGATGCTGTAAGGGCGGCTCTTATTGTCGCCTTTCTGATTTCTATATAAAAGTCCCGTGTTGGAAAATCGCACGGGACTCTCTTTTTACTTCTTACCTTTTGCTTTTTTTCCTTTGGAGGTCGCCTTCGCTGGCTTAGATGCCTTTTTTCCCTTTGTGGACGATGTCTTTGGCGAAGATATTTTCACTGCACTCTTCTTCGCCTTTCCGTTTGCAGAAGCCTTGGCCTTGGCAGGCTGCTTGCCTCTTCCATTCTTTCCATTCACAGAAGCTTTCTTTGCACCATTGGCTTGAGAAGGCAATGCTACGAATTTTTCCACCGTCCAACCCACATTGACGGAGAGGACCTCCTCGCCGGGCTTCACCTCCACGATCACGTCGCCTTTGGTCGCCGCGCGTTTGCGCAGACCAGCCTCATCCAACCGGGTGGATTTCGGCGCGCCCCTGGTGAGATGGATCGTCGCCATGTGATTCGGCTTTTCCACCACAACACCCGCCAGCCGGGCCTTCTCCGGCAGATCCCAGGCGATCACGCCCCTGCCGTAGCGTCCCTGTACGGGGAATTCCTTTTGTTCAACTCGCTTCGCTTTGCCCTCACTTGTGATAAGGAAGATCTCGCCTTCCGCGGGCAGGATCTCCATACCCACGACCTCATCCTTATCAGCCAGTTTCAAGCCGTTAACACCGGCCGCCACCAGACCCATCGGGCGCACTTCCTCTTCTTTGAAGCGTATCGCCATGCCCTGCGCCGTGACAAGCAGAATATCCTTCGTTTTGTTATCGGTCAGACCGACCTCGATCAGCCGGTCGCCTTCATTAACCCTTACGAGCACGAACGTTTGCGCAGAAGGACCGGGCAGCTCGTTGACCAGACTCTTCTTGACCATGCCCAGTCTGGTTGCCGTAATGACACAGGTTTCTTCGGGCAGCGTGCCCTTTCTGGATGGCAGGGCGAACACGGCTGCGAGTGAATCATTGTCAGTCAATGGCGTCACCCGGTGGAAAAGTGTGCCCTGCGACAGCTTGTCTGTTTGCGGGAGGATGTGTGCTGCCACGGCTGCCGCACGACCGGATTTGCTCACGAAATAAACCGTATCCGTTGTAGATGCCTTCACCAGCCAGCGCGGGGCATCGTTGCCGGAGTGCTTCGGCTGCTTATCATCGTGGGTGCGTGAGACCAGTCCTTCATTGGTCACGCCGATCCACACCTGTTGCTGGGGCAGCAGGTCGCGGGCGGTCAGAGTTTTGGCGGCCTGACCGTTCGCAGACAGGTTCACGATCTGCGTGCGGCGGCGGTCACCGTAGCGCTCTTTCACTGCCAGGAGCTCATCTGCCACAACACCGCGCATCCGCTTCGGGGACTTCAACAGGTTTTCCAGATCCTTGATGAGCGCGGTCACTTCCTTGTATTCGGTCTCGATCTTCTTACGCTCTAACGCGGCGAGCCTGCGCAACTGCAAGTCGAGGATGGCCGTCGCCTGGATCTCGGTCAACTTGTAGCGCTTCATCAGTTTGTTGCGTGCAGTGTCCACATCCGCCGCGCTGCGGATCAGCTCAATGATCTCATCCAAATTCTTTAATGCGATGAGATAGCCTTCAAGAATGTGAGCGCGCTGACGAGCCCGTTCCAGATCGAATTCGGCGCGCCTTTTGATCACCGTCAGCCTGTGCTCGACATAAACGCGCAGGGCTTGCTTCAGCGTGAGCGTGCGCGGCTCGCCGTCCACCAGTGCCAGGAGGTTGATGCTGAACGTAGTCTGCATGGGCGTGCGCTTGTAGAGCTCGCGCAGGATCACTTCGGGATCCGCTGTTTTCGAAAGCTCCAGCACGATGCGCATACCATGGCGGTCCGATTCATCGCGCAGGTCGGCGAGGCCTTCGAAATATCCTTCGCGGGCCAGGTCGGCGATGCGCTCGATCAGGCTGGATTTGTTGACCATGTATGGCAGCTCGGTGACGATGATGCGACTGCGACCGCGGTCACTTTCCTCGATATGAGCCTTCGCCTGCACGGTCACGCGGCCGCGCCCGGTGCCATACGCGGCTTCAATCGATTCTTGGCCCTTCTCCTGAAGGATGACGCCGCCCGTGGGAAAATCCGGTCCCTGGATGAATTCCATCAAGGTTTCTACATCGATGTCATCGAGCTTTTCCCACTTCTCGAGCATATACACGATGGCATTGATTACTTCACCCAGATTGTGCGGCGGGATGGATGTCGCCATACCGACCGCGATACCCGTCGCGCCATTGACCAGCAGGTTTGGCAGCGCGGCAGGCAACACTTCCGGTTCGGTCAGTGTGTCATCGAAGTTGGGACTGAAGTCAACTGTGTTTTTATTAAGGTCAGACAGAATATCCACCGCGGCAGCCGTGAGGCGCGCTTCGGTGTAACGCATCGCAGCAGGCGGGTCACCATCCACCGAGCCGAAGTTACCCTGTCCATCTACGAGCAGCGTGCGCAAGGAAAAATCCTGCGCCATGCGCGCCATCGCTTCATACACGGCCGAGTCACCGTGCGGGTGGTATTTACCGAGAACTTCACCGACAATACGAGCAGACTTTTTGTAAGGCGAGTCGGCGCGGATGCCCATGTCGTACATCGCATACAGGATGCGGCGCTGCACGGGCTTGAGTCCATCGCGGGCATCAGGCAATGCCCGTGACACGATCACAGACATGGCGTAATCGAGGTACGCTTGCTGCATTTCGTTATCAATATCTATTTTGCGAACTAAACCGAGTTCCATGTGTAATCCTTCTGTGTCTGTCCACCAAAGAATCTTTTATACCGCGTGGGGATAAAAAGGGTGCGCGAAGATTAGCAAGCAAACGGATGATCAACAAGTAAAAAGAATCTTCGTGGTGAATTAATGTTCTATTTTTTATAATCTTACGGGGAAAGAGGAAAGACGTCAAGTGCGCGATGCATTACAAGTCCTTCGCGCCGTACTATATCTACAGAGAGGATAAGTTGTAATTTTTGAGTCGTCCATTACTTGTATGCGAGATTGTTTCTTTATTCCCCTTATCTCTTCCTCACAATAACAGAAGAATAAACAGGACAGGCTTTTGTAGGCCTGTCCTGTTTATTTATGTCAGGGTGTGAAACGAAGTTGCTCGGTTCGGCAAGTGCCATTGAACCCGGGGCCGGAACACAGCGTAATCCTGGCAGAGAGGCTATTCCCTGTCGGGTTATAGCTGAAAACAGGTGAGCTCACTACACGTGTAGCTCCAACAGGCAGGTCATTCCGAGTGTCTGTTTCATTGCACCCATTTCTATTCGTAAAGCTCCCCGCGTCCAGGGGAAGCACGGTACCTGTGACTGTATCGCTCACGATGAGAGACATGTATTGAAGGTCTAGTCCGCCGGTGTTTTCCAGCTCGAACTCCACCCACCAACCCGTTCCGGCACAACTTTCGATGCCGCTATACCTCGCTGTGAAATTGGCTGTTGGCATGGGCGTCAGCGTAGGTGTGGAGGTCGGCAGCGGCGTGGGTGAAGGCGGAGGGGTATAGATCGGCAATACATCCGTGTTGCCTGACACGGTGGCATACCTTCCCCACAACCAGCAAATCCCATCCCGGTCCGGGTTGCGTATCACCCAGTAGTCCCTGGTCGCATGACGACCGACCACTTCGGCCACCTCACCAACCAGTAATGCTCCAACTCTATCATAAGGTATGCCAGGGCCCACGCGGCAGTTCGTTGACATGGAAACTTGAATCTGCGGTATGGCAGCTGTGAAAGTAGAGATCGGGCTGGGCAATATCAGGGCTGTAGGAGTCGAAGTTGGCGGTTCCGGCGATGGGGAAAATGTTGGTGTAGCAGTGGGTGTATCCGGACCTGTGACGGGGATCCCCGGCTGGGAAGTCAGTGTTGCCGCTGCAACCGCGGTCTGGGCAATAGCAGTATTAATGATGTTGGGATCTGGTGTTGCCACACCCGAGGGTGCACAGGCCTGAGACACGATCAGTAACACCGATATAAACAGTAGAGTGAGGGTAGTCTTCGGCATATTTCCTCCTTTCCGTCAGCGACAGCGATCGCCGCATGAACGTCTATGACTATCCTTCTTGCTCTGGCCGAGCAGGAAAATAAGTATAAATGGAGGCTATGCTCCCCTCAATAAGGGTTATTCCCGAGCAGATCTAGGGAAATTTCCTTATATAGTTTTAATATTTTTGTGGTGTCTTACAGGTTTGAGTTACTTTGCTGTGCCAATTTATGACCGACCATACAGGGTGATATGCCTAAAAAATAAAGAGGGCAGGCTCTCAAAAGGCTGCCCTGCTCTTTCTACGGAATGCTATCAAAGGACCTTTGCACGTCCCGAATCAAATCGGCTTGACGAGTCAATTCACGTGCCAGTGGCTCACAGATCGAGCGCACGCCATTTTCATCGCACACACCCCACAGGCCTGTTTGACACGGGCGATCATTGTCCCATCCGGGATAATCCACAATGGGATACCAACAGAGCCCTTCCAGCGTGAAGCGCCAGCCGCACTTCACTTCCTACATAGGTAAGCCAATCCGTACGTGGCTCGCCCTCGATGCTCGTTTCACTGATGAACAATGGACGTTCATAGCGTTCATGGACCTGTGCCAACAATTGATGTAAGGGAATATATCGTGGGTCATCGGGCTTCAGCGACTTGCCTGCTTCGCGATCGCTGACATAGATCCATTGGTTATACGGATAATAATCTATGCCAATAATATCCAGAAATTTCGGCGCGCCCCCGAGTTCCGGGTGGATATGCCCTGCAATCATATCCCACGCCTCATAGCGCGCGTTGCTGTATGCCTGGGCCCGAGCAATTTGTTGCGGATCGTCGCTATCTGCAACGGCATTGAATAAGGGATCGACCAGCACAAAGCGTGCATTCGGCGCAATATCCCATATGGCTTCCATAACCTCAATCGTTGCACGGATAAACTGCAGTTTTAAAGCATTGCCACGTCCATGAGTAAATGGATTGATATTTCCCACTTCACCGCCCTGAAACGCAAGAAAGGAGATCTCATTAATTGGTGTCACGAAGGGGATCGCGTCGGTTTCCCTTGTGAGCACGCGCATAAACTCGCGCCCGAACGCGACGAAACGTTTGATAAAGGCGGGACTGAACAGATCGATATCACCTGGATAGCCAAAGTGAAGTAGATCCCAAATGACCTGGGTTCCTGTTTTTTCTGCTGCGCGGATTAGGCTTAGTGTATCGCCAAACTCGTATTGCCCTGGTGTGGTCTCGATCCGGTGCCAGCGAATCCCTTCGCGGACGGTATAGATACTATATTCATGCAAGCGCTCATAATCGAGCTCGGCAAAACGGTCGTGCCGGGTCGTGGCAAGTAGATCCACGCGCCTGCGTGGTCGGCTATAGTGTGTGGAACACTCAAAACCCCCAATGAAGAAACTTTTAAACAGAGTCATATACGTAGGTTATGCAGACTTCTTAATCCATATTGAGGGTAAGCTCTAGCATAGAAAATGTTTTGCCCGCTTTTATAACCTCCTAATAACAGTACGATGTGACTGAATCATCTGTTATGCCGGAGATCTATAAACGCTCATGGCGCCAGACTTTTCAGATGATGTTGGGGCATTCTTTAAATACAAACAGGGCAGGCTTTTGAATGCCTGCCCTGCTCTAGTTTGATTACGGTTCGAATTCAATCACTTCTGTGAGGCATGTGCCATTCAGCCCTTCCGCAGAGCACAACGTAATTGTGGCACGGAGGTCGTGATCATTTAGATCGTAGGCGAATGGGGGCGAGCTGATATTAGGACTCTCGCCTGGATCCAGAGTATCCCGGCTCGAGGAATCGGCACAGCCGTTCAGGTTCGTAAACGTATCCGAGTTCATGGTGACAACCACGTCCGTGTCAGTATCTCTCACGGTGAGAGCAACAGAGTCGAACGAAATGCCGCCGGTGTTGATCAACTCGATGTCTACCCACCAGCCGGAGCATGTTTCCAGACCATCATAATCGGCCTCGAAAGCGGGCATGGGTGTCGGTGTTGGTGGGGGTGTAAAGACGGGCAACGCCGCCAGGTTCCCTGTGACCGTGGCATACTCGCCCCATAGCCAACAAAATCCGTTGGGCTGGTTGGGATTGCGGATATACCAGTAGTTGTTGGTTGCGTTGCGGCCGACCACCTCAGCGACCTGTCCCACCAGCAGTGCACCGACCCGGTCGTAGACCTTGCCAGGCCCCACGCGACAGTTCGTCGCTAGCGACACGCTGATCTGCGGGACGACAGGCGTCGCCGTAAAGATGGGTGTGGGTGTCAGCGTTATCGTGGGCGTCAGGGTGGGCAGTTCCGGCGTGGACGTGGGAATGGGAGATTCCACAATGTCGACCGGAATCACGCCCTGGGCCGTCTGCGTGGCGCCGGCGATCATGGTCGACATAACCGCGGTGCCCAGTGAATTAAGATCCTGTGTCGGCGCAGTCACAACACTGGGTGCTACACATGCCAGGGAAACTATCAATAAGATTGAAACCGTTAAAAGGATTGGGGTTGGTTTTTTCATCTTTGCCTCCTTTCGTGTCAAGGCAATCATAATCCCAAAGACGCGGAATCATCCGCCTGCGTGGTAGACGCACGGCGGGCGGGCTTTGTTCCAGAGCAAAGATTAGAGTTTCTTGTTCATGGCTGCGAGTTGCTGTATACTGCCCGGCAACCAATGACGACTCTGAAGAGCCCTCTCCGGTATCCTGGCGGAAAGTCACGCGCTGTTCAGCAGATGAAATCCCTTCTGCCGGAGCAGTTCGACGAATATCGTGAGCCGTTTGTGGGCGGCGGCTCCTTCTTTATTTACCTGAAACAACACCTACCCGGTCTAAAAGTTTGGATCAACGATCTGAACCCGGAGCTCTATTATTTCTGGAAATATGCCCAGCTTGACTCACAGAAATTGGCCTGTGAATTGTTCCGAATTAAGAAGCAAAAAGAAAATGGGCAGGCCTTGTTCGATGAATTGCTTCAGACAGACGTCTCTACCTTAACCGAATTTGAGCGGGCGGTACGATTTTTCGTCTTGAACCGGATCACATTTTCGGGCGTTGTTGAATCGGGAGGCTATTCACAGCTAGCCTTCGAAACCCGGTTTACCGACTCGTCCATTGAACGAGTTTCCAGGCTTAGCCCGCTTTTGGATGGAATTAGGATCACTCACCTCGACTACCGCCAGCTGTTGGAGAACGGAAATTCTTCCGTCTTTACTTTTCTCGACCCGCCGTATTACAAAGCGACCAAATCCAGGCTATACGGTAGGAACGGCATTCTCCATACCCGCTTTAATCATGAGGAATTCGCTCAGGAAATGAGGAAGTGCAGTCATTCCTGGCTGATCACCTATGATGACTCGCCAGAAATCAGAAGCAATTTTTCGTTTGCAAATATTTACGAGTGGGAACTTCAGTACGGGATGAACAACTACAAACAGGGAAAGGCTGAGAAAGGCAGTGAGCTTTTCATTACCAATTACATTCCTCTCAGACTAGCTACATCGTGACCTGTTCAAAACAAATTTATGCCTACGGTAACTCCCATATCATCCATCCTTTGGATAAAAACTTCCTCTGAAGATTGATCTTATATCCCTTGCGCGCCAACGCTTCGGCGGCCTGCACAAACCATTGTCTTAACCCATAGGCTTTCAGCGCGGCCGTCTCTGCCGCGGATTGTTTCCATGCCTCGAAAAATTCAAAAATCGGCTCCCCTGGCACCACGTGATGGATGTAATTCTTTGGCAGTACCGCCTGAAAATTGGTAATATCAAACCCCAACCGGAAATTGGTGCTGAAAACAAGAGCCTCCAGTCTCCAATCACTAGTCTCCAGCCTCCTCGCCAGATTCGCTACCCAAATACTTCCAAACGGATCCGACGTCCCTTCGATCATTAATCCACCCGGCAATACGTATTGCGCGAGACGTTCATAGGCGGGCGCAAAATCCTTTTCTTCATACTGGCGGAGCACATTAAACGCGCGGATCAGACGCACGTGTTCGCCTTCTCTCAATGGCAGATTGAACCCACCCAGGCGGAAGAAGGTCTTTTCATCGGCATGAGGCAGCGCGGCTTCTACACGTTCCTTTTCGATCTCGACACCCAGAATGGGAAGACCCGGGTTCACGCGCCGAAAACGCGCCGCGCTCTCGAGCGTGGTCCGCGCGTCGGATCCGTAGCCAAGGTCCACGAACAGGGCCCGCGCGAAGGGTCCGTCGGTACGCCTAAGGAGCGAGGGCCCATAGAGCAGGATGAAATTGTCGACCCGGCGGAGGCGGTTTGAGGCGGTCTTGCCGCGCGTCGGCTGTCCCTCCGGCTTTTTAGAGACAGTACGAGGATGTGGCATAATCAGATTTTACTGGGAGATTTAAAGCTTCAGCCACGAATTACGCGAATTTACACGAACTTTAAAAAACTCGCTTAATTCGTGGCAAAGAATATTTACACTTAAATCAAAAGGGCGACCTGAGAAAGGTCACCCTTTGTTTTATTAATCGTCGCCGACAGTGGCGTCTGAAATTTCTGTCCATTGGGATGAGCCACCATCGCCGTGCTCATTTGCAAAACGGCCGTGGATAAAACCCGTGCCCGCTGGGATGAGCTTACCGATGATCACGTTCTCTTTCAAACCAAAGAGCGGGTCGGTTGTAGCACCGATCGCCGCGCCCGCCAGCACCTTGATGGTGTGCTGGAACGAGGAGGCTGAGAGGAACGAGTCGGTGCTGAGAGAGGCCTTCGTGACACCCAGCAGAACTTCCGAGAAGCGGGCGGGCTGTTTGCCTTCGGCAAGCAGCTGCTCGTTCAGGCGGCGCAGCTCGAGGCGGTCCACCGGATCGCCCGGCAGGAACTTGGTATCGCCGGGGCGGGTCACCTGCACCTTGCTCATCATCTTGCGGATGATAACCTCGAAGTGCTTGTCGTGGATGTTCTGACCTTGCGAGCGATACACCTTCTGGACTTCAGTCATCAGGTACATCTGGCAGGCTTCGCGTCCCTGGATCTTCAACACGCGGTGCGGGTTGAGCGAGCCTTCGGTCAGCGGCTGGCCGGCTTCCACCTTCTCGCCATTCTTGACGAGCAAGCGGGAGGTGTTTGGGATCTCATAGGTGGTAACTTCTTTTTGATCGTAGGAAACGATCACCTTGCGATCCTTCTTTTCCACGCGGACGCGTCCGCCGTGCTGGGCCACGATCTTCGCGTCGTCCATGGTTGCCAGCACATCTCCGGCTTTGACCTCTGCCTCATCTTTGACCGCGAACTTCCACTCTTCAGGGAGGCTGTATTCGTCGCTGACGAGCTCGCCGTGCTCGATGGTGACTTCGCGCAGGTCGGCATATTTTTCAGACTGATCGACGCGCAGCGTCCCGCTGATCTCAGCCACGATCGCTTCACCTTTCGGCTGTTT
>DATHTL010000137.1:0-17848 GCA_035463255.1 Anaerolineales bacterium
ACGCCAGATGGCTGGGAACTGGAGTGGGAGGTGGTTCGCAATCATTTGACGATCCCCATCCAAATTGAGCGTGAAAAACACCAGCCGGTTGCTAATCTTCCAAAGCGCATCGGGCTGATTGTGCCCTTCATTGAACACGAATGGTATAAGAACTTAACGTCATTGCTAAAAGATTACGCTGAGCAGTATGAGATCCGTCTGCAGGTGATCGATGCCGATCAAAACGTGCGCGATGAAATTGATGTGCGCCGGAGGCAGATTGCCGATAAGGCGGCTGCACTGGTCGAGCCAGGCGATGTTGTATTAGTGGATGGTGGCCCCATCGGGGTTGATTTAGCGGAAGCGCTGAAACAAAAGAAGGAAATTACTGTTATTACGAATTCCGTGATCGTATTTGATACCTTGAACCGTACACCGGGAATTACATTGATCTCCACCGGCGGCGCCGTTCGTTACAACTCCCAAATGCTGGTGGGACCAACGGCTGAAGGTGCGCTGAAAGAGTTACGCGCGGATAAATTATTCCTAATGGTCAGTGGGATTTCCCTGGACTTTGGATTGTCTCATCACACCATCTCAGAAGTTACTATAAAACAGGCTATGATTCGTTCCGCGCGCGAGGTGATCCTGTTAGCAGACCATACAGCTTTTGGAGCTGAGGTTGGTATTCAAGTCGCCCCTCTTAAGGCAGTTCATAAGTTAATCACAGACGATGCCCTCCCTCCTAGCAATCGTCTGGATATCTCAAAGGCGGGCATTCAAATCGTGCTTGCATAATTTAGGGCTACAACATCATTCAAGATTCTGGACTGATTTGTATGTTCAAAAAAGACGCTCTGACCGAGCGTCTTTTTGAATAGAGATTTCTTGTTTTGCTTAAGGGCCCCAATCTGACAACACATTCACGACCAGATCAGGGTTATCAGGGTCATTTGTAAGCAAGTGAACTGCAAAATTATGTGGGCCGTCCATGCCTTCGTGCATCATGAACGGAGCCGATTCAACAGTTGTGCTTTCACCGGGCTGGAGAGCCATCGAACCGATGGCCAGTTCAGGCGGTCAGCACCCCTCCACAATTTCGATATAGGGCTTCTCTTCGAAGCGCAAAGTCCCATCGCCGCTGTTGGTCACCCTGATAGTGAAGGTTCGACTCTCACCAAACTTGACATAACCGTAGTCGATCCTCTGTTCATCCACCTGGATGGAGGGCGTTCCACCGCCTCCGCCCTGACGCGCCAAAAAGAACGCCGCGACGAGCAGCAACACGCTGCCCAGTGCGACGAGCGGCCAGGGGAAATTTTGTTTCGGTTTGCGATACTTTTTCTTGCTCACTCGGATTCACTCCTTTCTGCTCTGTGTGTACAGCTTGTGTTCTCTTAAAAGAACGATGAATGACCTGCTAGGGAATATGGTATTCGAATTGAAATGAATACAGATATGCAACCAGGTCCCAGATCTGTTCCTCGGTAAAAATGGAGCCCCACATCGGCATGCCTGTGCCCATCCCTCCGCGCAGGATCTTTCCCTGTAGAACGGCCGGCGCAGCGCCCAGCATTCGCTCTGGATCGGTGAAATCGACGGGCGTTTGCATCGACATGTCAGTCATTCCCTTCATCGTCTGCATCGATGCCTCTCCTGCTCTTGCAAGATCATCTGCAAAGACTCCATCACCTGCACCGTTTTCGCCGTGACAGGCTGCACAGTTTTGGGTGTAGAGCTCTTGACCGTTGGCAAGCGCTTGCGATGATGTGCTTGATCGCCAGAGATAACTGACTACATCCCATTTCTCCGCGTCGCTCAGTCCGGTTGACTGGAGAGCTTCAAATATCTGGTAAGGCGAATTCGCGCGATAGAAATCGACATTGTTGACGGCTGATAGATCCAGACGGGCTGCCAACTCCTGACCTCTGGCTGATGATGGTTGGGTGCTCGGAACAATAGGCGACTCGTGCGGCGCATCGATATCCAAGGCAAGCGTTACGTAAAGAGGGATCGTGGGGGATGACGCTGTCTCCGGTCCTGGCCCATTGACCTCGATCGTGCCGCGCATACGCCAGTGGTTGAGTCCGCACCAGCGCGTGCAGAAGAAGGTGTAGATTCCCGGCTTGTTAAAGGTCACTGTGACATCGGAGACTTTGCCCGGCTCGATAGTCACTGGCTCCATGTCCATCTGGCCAATTGCAAAGCCGTGGACAACATCGTCGGATGTGAAGTGCAATTCAAGCGGCTTGCCCACCTCTGCCTGGATGACCTCGCGACTCCAGCCGCCTTCCTCTGCCATACGCGCGCGGATCAAGGGCGTGCGCGACCAGAAGAACAATGGCATTCCAACGGCAAGTAGCACACCTGCCAGGATCAAAGTGCGTGAGAGAAGCTCTGAACTTCTCATAACAATAGCCACAGCATGACCAGCGTGGTCATGAAGCAATAAACAATGACAGGCACGGATGAAACCCTTGCCTCATTTGCCGCTTTCTGCCCCGTCCGCGCGGACCAGATCAATCCGCCGACCAGCGCTAGGGTCTGACCGGGTGCAAGGATGGAAGTCAACATCGGTTGCCAATCCGCATTTGCGGTGCCAAAAAGATTCCATCCCAGGCCAAGCGGATCAGAAAGTGAAGCAAGGATATAGCTGGCGTTGGTCAGCACGAATGACAAGCTGAATGCCACCCAGAACATCAAGCCAAGCGGAATCAGCGCAGTCGAGAGCGTGGCAAAACGCTTCTTGAAAACATTCATGTTCTCGAAGCGAGTGATGCAAAGTGCAAAGAGTGCTGGCATCAGGACAAAGATAATTGCAAGAAAAACAGCCGCATACACAAACCACGCGCCTGTGCCGACGTTGTACGCCGCATCCTTAAGCATCCCCCATGGTCCCAGCAAGACGCCCGCGTAGATAATCGCCGAGCCAAGCATGATAAAGGCTTTGAAGGCTTCATCCATGCGCGCGGAGGGCTTGACCAGGTCAGCGGCGAAGGGGCGCATGTTGACCGCGATGTTATCGTGCGGGCAGGTCCGGATGCATTCCATACATAGTCCGCAATACGTGTTCTTCGCGAGTCCGGCAGGGAAGACGTCCCACGGGCAACCATATCCGGTCGCCGATCCGTTGTAGCACGGCTTACCGATACAAGCGGCGCAGACCTGTTTATCTTTGATCCGCAACTCGATCGGCGCGGTCTGTGAGTACAGACCAATGAAACCGCCCACCGGGCAGAGATAGCGGCAGAAGGACCGGCGCTCGAACACAATGCTCAAGCCGATCGCTGCAAACAGCATAGCCGCTAAAACGACTCCGGTAATGTTGGGTATAGTGAGAAGCACGCTGCTAAATAAAGCGAGGAACAAAAACGATATGTTCTGCAACCAGATATTTCGTAAGGCTCTGGGCCAGCGCTTGTTGAACCACCTGGGCTTTTTATCTGGTGGAGTCAGGACCGCGCCGCGCTGCAGCCACTCTCCAGGAAGAGGGATCGGGCAGACCGCGCACCAGCCGCGCCCAAAGAAGGGGACCGCCACGAGGATCAAAATCGCCCACCACGCGATCCACACAAAGACGATGCTGAAGTTGTGACTTCCAACCGGGGTGCCAATCAGTCCCGCCAGAATGGCAAAGATGTATCCTGCCAGCATAACCATAAATACCGCAAGCTGCGGCCAGCGGTTTTTTAACGTGTTCTTGATAAAGGGGTTAGCGGTAAGCTCGATACGGGACATTTATTCCATCCCACTTCTTTCCTCTTTCTTTTTTCTTGGGAAAGAAGAAAAAGGAAAGAAGGCGATGCCAAGAACCGCCAGCCCCACCGAGCGATACAGCCAGTCATTCCTGCCTACCGTGAACTTTCCGATCATGAATGGATGCATGGCACCGCAGGTCACGTTGCATCGGAACCGGAAAGAGCCGGGCTTATCGGCAACGAAAGAGAGGGTGGTCGTCTGTCCCGGATCGGCTTCTACAGAGACCTCATAGCCGTCAATATACAGCCCATGGACCACATCAGTGCTGACGAGTTGGATAGTGACTGTATCCCCACGGTTGACCTTGAGTTCAGCGGGGGTGTAGGCAAATTGCCGCGCTTCCACGACAAACGTCCGCTCCTGAGGCGCGATGGACTGGACTGGCAGTGGAGCCAAGGTCACTACCAGTCCAGCCATCACAAAGAGGAGAAGATAACGATAAGAGCTCATTCCTAGGGGATATTCGATGGACCGTATTTGGAATAGGTCGCATCGATGAAGGCTCGGGCTTCCTCGGTGCTTTTTCCTTCTCTCAACAAGCGCATCACATCTTGCGTGATATCCACACAAATGGAACAGCCAAGAGCATGATTATCAAAGGTGATATTACCTTTTTCATCTACGTGAGAGACATAGCAGGCGTAATTAGAAGCATGGCCGATAGCGCCACAACCGCAATAGCAGGGGATATTCTTCATTACTTCTGGGTTAGCAACATTGAACTGATATGCCTCCTGCACCGTCACAGGAGCAGACTGTACCTCTGCCGGCATATGATCCATCGAAGCCATGTTCAGGTGGACATCCCCGGATTGGGATGGAGTGGAGCAGGCGGGTAGTGCTGCCAACACCATAAGACTTATTATGAGAGTGAACAAGAGTTTGCGAGAAAGGTTCATTGAATTCTCCAGTTAGTCAATTCTCATCATACCGAAGCAGGCATTATCCGGGCAGTGACAAATGCAACACTATCCGATGAAATATGACCTTATTTATCAAGATATTTATCCTTAGGCAGTATGATGATATGACACAGGTAAAAACATAGACAGCGTGAAATAGCGGTGTTTGGAATACGCCAAATGGCTTACAACGGCCGTTATGAAGGATGCTTAATAAAGAAATCCCCTTATACGCATATCAACTAGAGGTATAGCATATCAGGCCGGGCAGTAGATCCTTAATTGGATATTCGAGCGGGATTCTATTTTACAAAGTCAATCTTCCGATGTACTCTGCCAGAGACGAAGAGCATCGGGGGACGGCTTCTTACAGGTATCCTGCAGGCTGCATCCCAGGCAACCATCGCTGCAACTGGCATAGGATTGGATCAGCCCCGTCCGCTGCAGATGTTCGAGCATGGCTTCCACAAGCTGGGGCGTGGTGCCGAAGCGAGCGGCCAATGCTCCTGTTTCCAGCGTGCCGCCGGCGCGGATTTCTTTGACCAGTTGCTCGAGCATGTTACAACCCCACCGCTACCGCCAGATGATAGATCCCAATGCCAGCGAGGATCGAAATCAAGAGCAGCAGGGCAATGTTGAGGAGCGTCCAACCCCATGAGTCTGTTTCCTGACGGATCACCGCAACGGTTGCAGTGCAGGGGATGAATAGCATGGTCACGACCAGGAACGAAAGTGCAGATGCGGTAGAGAAGGTCGAGGTGAGCGTTTGTGTCAGCGCCGCGTCCGGGCTGCTGCCAAAGAGAACGCCGAGTGTGGCGATCGCATTTTCCTTGGCGGGGAAGCTTGTGATCAGCGCCACAGTCAATCTCCAATCGAAGCCCATCCAGCGTCCGACGGGTTCGACCCATTTTCCAAACTGCACCAGGTAGCTCTGGTCCAGATCACCGTTAGGCAGCATCGAAAGCGCCCAGACCACCAACGCCAGCGCCAGGATGTTCGTGCCTGCTTTTTTGAGGAATGACAGCGAGCGCTGCCAGACCAGCAAACCGATAGTCCGCCCGTTGGGCACGTGATAGAGTGGCATTTCCATGATAAAGGCCGAGCGCTGCCCCTTGAAGACGATCTTGTTCAGAAGAGCGCCGCTCAATACCAGCGTGACCAGTGAAAGCAGCACCAGGCCCCACGAGACAAAAAGCGCTTTCGAGCCAAAAAATGCCGGAGCCAGAAAGGCCACAACGGCCATACGAGCCGTACATGGCACCAGAGGCGCGATCAGAATCGTCAGGAAGCGCGCGGGTTTCGAGTCGATCACCCTGGTGCCGAGGATGGCTGGCACATTACAGCCAAACCCAAGAAATAGCGGTAGGAAGGACTTGCCATGAAGCCCCATCATGTGCATAAAGTTATCCATCACAAAGGCCGCGCGTGCCATATAGCCCATATCTTCGAGCAGCCCAAACACGGCAAAGAAAATGATCATGATCGGCAAGAAGGTAATCACTGCCCCAACGCCGCCGATGATGCCATCGACAACCAGGCTCCGCAGCCAGAATGGCGCGCTTGCCAGCAGGTCGCTTGCCAGAGCTGCGAGTCCGCCCACGATCTGTGTATCCAGCCATCCCTGAATGGGCGAGCCGACGGTAAAGGTCAGCCAGAAGACGAGCCCGAGGATTCCTGCCAGGGTGACCAACCCCCAGAGAGGATGGACGGCCCAGCGGTCAAGTTGCTTCGTGACGGAGATCTGCCCGATCTTCGGATGTACCACCGCGGCGCGGATCATTCGTCCGATCCATTCATAGCGCCCGGAGGCAATCGCCAGCAGCGCGTCGTCGTGTCTGCGCAGCAAGCTGTATATGACTTCCCACTTCTCCGCAGGTAGTTCTTTTTGCATCAGGCGCGTGATCTCGGCATCGCCTTCCAATAACTTCAATGCAACCCAGTTTTGAGGATAGGGATGGGGAACATATCCATCAATATGCTGCAGGATTTCATCGAGTACCGCGCGGTGATCTTCGCGTATCTCGGGCAGGCGCGGCGTGAAGACCGGGCGTCTACCCAGAATTTGCTCTACAGCCTGATGGAAGCTCTGCATGCCAGCCGCGCGCGTCGCGGTCATGGGGATCACGGGGACTCCAAGAGCTGCCTCCAACACTGCCGGTTCAACCTTGACCCCTTCCTGTTCGGCGACGTCCATCATGTTGAGGATGATGGCCAGGGGAATGAATAAGGAAATAAGCTCGGCGACCAGATAGAGGCTGCGCTCCAGGTTCGCTGCATTGACGATCGCAATCACCAGGTCTGGCTGTTCGCGCAGGATAAATTCACGTGTGATGATTTCTTCGGGGGAATTCGCTGTCAGGCTGTAGGTGCCCGGCAAGTCGACAATGCCGTATTCACGACCGTTGAGTGAAAAACTCCCTTCACGTCGTTCCACCGTTTTGCCCGGCCAATTACCTACATGCTGATGTAACCCCGTCAGCAGATTGAACAACGTGGACTTCCCCACGTTTGGCTGCCCCGCCAGGGCGAGCAGGGGCATTCGTTCCCGTATGATGACCGGCTGTATAGGCGCGGAAGTGGAGTGACAATCGCTCATCCGGGTCTCCGCTCCACCAGGATCTGTGCGGCCTCCATGCGGCCCAGCGCCACGCGCGTCCCGCGCACGGTCACGATCAATGGACCGCGTCCGTAATTCTGACTCATGCTCACCTCAGCACCGGGGGTAAATCCCAGCGAGACCAGGCGGGTGGCTTCGACGGCGCCCATGTGAAATGCGGAAATCGTTGCGTGGTGATCAACGGAGAGGTCGGTCAGAGAGACGATATTGGGGTGGTTCATGGCTTATCCTTGTTGCGATTGCATTGTTTTGTCGATGTCTTGCGTGATTAGTATATGCTAATCTGAAATATTAGTATAATGAAAAAGAAACCGATTTTCGGTGACAAAAATCACAAAAATTGGACAAAACTGGTGGAAAAACTAAGCACCACGATCGAAAATTATCTGTCCCTGATGTACGTTCTCGAGCGGGACACGGAACCGGTGGTTGGCGTTCGGCTGGCTGAACTGCTCAATGTCACACCACCGACGGTCACCAACACGTTGAAGCGTATGGTGCGGGATGGGCTGATCACCATGGATAAGAATGGCACCCGCCTGACGAGGTCTGGAAAGCAGTCTGCCCGAACGGTCCTGCGCCGCCACATGCTGACGGAATGGATGATGGCGCGCATCCTGCCGTGGTCCAAGCTCCATGAGGAGGCGCATAGTCTCGAACACGCCATTTCCTCTGAGGTGGAAAACGCCCTCTTCAAGGAATTAGGGAATCCCCAGACGTGTCCCCATGGCAATCCACTTCCCGGTTGTGAAGATGCGGTCTCTTCGTGGCTACCTCTTACAGAGGTTTCCCCAGATCAGGTTGTGATTATCAAGCGTATCCATGAACTTGCAGAATACAATCTCGAGTTATTGGCTTTCTTGGAAGAGAAAGGACTCATGCCGGGTGCAGAGGTCACCGTGCAGGAAGTGCTGCCATTCAACCAGACCATTGGTGTGCGGGTCCAGGGAAAAATTGTCACGCTTGGATTTGCATCTGCACAATATGTATTTGTTGAGCCCCGGACCGAGAATCAATCCTCATAGCGCAACGCTGATGAATCATAAAAAACTCAGGCTCTGTGTAGATCCAGAGCCTGAGTTTTTTACTTATGAAACAAAGTTATGAATGACCGGAACGTTCGGTGTTATTACCCTGACCCAGATACTTTTCCGGATCTTGATCAAAAGACCGCTTGCATCCCGGAGCACAGAAATAGTATGTCTCGCCCCTATATTCCGATGAGCCGGCCGCGGTTTCCGGATCGATCTCCATACCACAAACGGGATCTTTTACTGTAGTTGCCATTAAATCTTCCTTTCCAGATTAGGGGAGATTGTTATCGATATGCACGTGGATCGATTCATCTGGTGTGACATGTTTGACGCAAATAGAACCATCACCATTCTGGTCAGCGGAAGTGCCTACGTGCTGGTGGTCATGCTCATGTTCATGAGGGTGCGTGTGCATTTCCAGCATGAAGCCCGGGGGACAGTCACTCCCTCGCTCCGGTGCTGCAAATGCGACCGATGTCGTAAACTGAGCAAGCACCATCACTAAGATCAGCAGATATACGAGTTTTCTTGCCATCTCACCTCCAATGAGCTAAGTAGATTGTGGAAAAGGGTAACTTATGCCTATTATGTGTGTCCATAGGGGGAGTCCCTACGGAGAAATGGACTGTTTTACAGCGGGAGATAATGATTTAGATCATCCGGGCTCATACACCCGGCGAAGCGCTAGTCCCAAAGATTTGATCTAAAGATATAGACAATTCAGGTTGATGGAAAAAGGCATTTCATGAGACTGAGCTCCATGTGGTGGAGAGGATGAATCACGCGAATAAAGTTGACAAAAAGCACTATAGCACTCCCAGAAAAACAATATACTGAATACGTATAGGTTATCCCATTCACCGCAGAGACACTACCGATGAACTATAGCGATATCCTGGCCGGGGGGCTATTCCCTATACGTCTCTACACCTTGACCTTTCCTGTTCACCTTTTAATCCATCAGGCATTATGCTGAACAAATGACTTCAGCTTTTGTGATTCCTGTCTCAATTTTGCTCGAAACAAACTCAAGGAGAAAAAAGGAACATGAAAAAGCCCGTACGATCTTCCTGTAAGTGGTTCGCTGTATTGATGATAGGCGTTCTGCTGATTACTGGCCTGTCAGGTTGTGCCTCTCAAGAGAAAGTGCTCAAAATAGGCTATATCACGGAACAAACGGGTGTGGAGGCCTATATCGGCCAGGCGTCGATCCCTGCCCTGCAAGATCATGTTGACAAGATCAATGCTGATGGAGGGATTGGCGGTTACAAGCTGAAGCTGATCGTTTATGACACCCGTTCCGAAGTGACGGATGCTGTCGCCGTCTCCAAACGCTTGATGGACCAGGACAAAGCTGTCGCGATCATTGGCCCATCCTGGTCTGCTGCGGGCATCCCGCTGGCCGAGATTGCCGATGCTGCCAAAGTCCCCATGGTTGCCACGACGGCGTCGAACGTGAATGTCACGGTGACCGAGGATGGGAAGCTGCATCCCTACATGTTCCGCGTCTGTTTCATCGATCCGTATCAGGGCTACGCTCTGGCCGACTTCGCCTACAACGAGCTTGGCCTGCGCAAAGTGGCCTTCCTCACCGATGTCGCTTCACCGTACACAGTGGGTGTGCATAAATTCTTTGAGAGCCACTTTGTGGAGTTGGGTGGCGAGGTCGTTGCCGAGGAAGGGTACACCCAGGGGGATACAGAATTCCGTGCCCAGCTGGCCAAGATTAAAGACTCCGGCGCCGACCTGCTCGTCGCCGCGGCCTACACGTATAAGGACGTGGGCCTGATCAGCCAGCAAATGGAAGCGCTCGGGCTCAAGATCCAGGTGATGGCAGGCGATGGCGTCTTCGTCCCGGACCTGCTCGATATGGCCGGCCCGCAGCTCGAAGGCGCGATTGTCACCACTGGTGTCTCGGAAAACGCCCCGGAATTCGCGGACTTCAACGCCAGCTTCGAGAAAACACATGGCGTCAAAGCCAATGTGTATACCTACTACGGACTCGATGCTCTGTATGCGATCGAATATGCCATCCGCGCGGCCGTTGAGAAGGGAGAGCCCACTCCCCAGGCGATCCGTGACCAGCTCGAATCAATGAGAGATGCTCAGCTATTCACCAGCGTCGTCAGCATGGAACCGGATACGCACAACCCGCATAATAAGCCGCTGCTCATCATGACCATTCAAAATGGAAACTGGGAACTGCTCGAAACCTTCCAACCGGAAGACTAAGCTCTAAACCATTCAGGGGTGTTTGCGGAACCTCGCAGACACCCCTGCTGATTCTTGCTCCGGGAGAAGGTTATGGATTTATTCCTCCAACAACTTGTCAGTGGTGTTTCCATCGGCGCGATCTATGCACTGCTGGCTGTAGGCTACGCCCTGGTCTACAGTATTTACAACTTCACCAACTGGGCCTTCGATGCCTTCATGGCATTTGGCGCGATCATGGCCTTCCTGGCCATTGCCTCGCTGACTATGCCTTTTTGGGCCGCGGCGCTCCTCGCCATCGTGCTGACCATCATCCTTGCTGTAGGCACAGAAAAACTCGCCTACAAGCCTCTGCGCATGCGCAAGGCCCCTCGTCTGTTCATGATGATTTCCGCCATGGGCGTGAACCTGACCATCGTCCAGACAATGAACAAGTTCTTCGGCGGTACCTTCCGCAAATTCCCGGTGGATAGCGTCCAGCCCATGTTCATTGGGAATGTCTCGGTTGGGCGCATGGATTTATTAGCCGGAGCCATTTCCTTCGGCGTGCTGGCGTTGCTCTGGCTGTTTCTATACCGCTCGAAATGGGGATTGGCCATCCGCGCCAGCAGCATCGATATACAGACTGCTTCCTTAATGGGCATTAACAACAATGCCGTGGCCGTGATCATTTTCGGACTCACCGGTATCCTTTCCGCGGTGGCAGGAATTTTCTACGGTATTAAGTATGCTGTCTTCCCGATGATGGGTACGATCACCATCAAGGCCATGATCGCCAGCATCATCGGCGGACTGGGAAATCTGCCCGCGGCCATCGTGGGAAGCATGCTGCTCGGAGTGCTGGAAACTCTCGTCTCCGGGTACATCTCATCGGCCTATCGTGACCTTTTTTCTTTCTTATTCCTTATTGTCATTCTGCTCTTTTTCCCGAACGGATTAATGGGCAAGAGCGGCGACGAAAAACTATAGGCGAAACGAGGTAAATGATGGGTTATATCAACGTAATTCTCGTCTTGGGCGGCATCAATGTGATCGCCACCCTAGGCGTTTCAATTTTGACCGGTTATACAGGACTGTTCACCATTGGTCACGCTGGTTTTATGGCTCTGGGTGGTTATCTGAGCGCCATCTTGATCAAAGAATATAACGTTCATTTCGCCCTGGCGCTGATTATTGGCGGACTGTTTGCCGGCGCAGCCAGCCTGATCATCGGATACCCCTCGTTTCGCAGCCGCCTGCGCGGTGATTATTTTGCCATCGCTACCCTGGGATTTTCCGAAGCGATCCGCCTACTGTTGAACAACATGAAGCAGCTCGGTTCTCTCAATATAGGCGGGTCATTTGGGTACAGCATTCCCTCGGGTATGGCCACAGTTCCCGTTGTTGTGATCGCATTGTTGCTGGCTATGTTTTTCGCACATATGTTTGTGACCTCGCAGCATGGTAAGAACTGCATCGCCATTGCCCAAGATGAAGTGGCAGCAGAGATGATGGGAGTTAATCTGCTGCGTACCAAGTTGATCGCCTTGTTCATCAGTGCTTTTTATGCAGGTTTGGCCGGTGGGTTGATGGGACTCTTCTTTGCTTATCAAAGTCCGTCATTCTACAGCATCACACAATCCTCCAACCTGCTGGCCGCGGTGGTCTTCGGCGGCATCCAGTCACTGATCGGGCCATTCATTACCGCGTTTATTCTGGTGGCCGCGCCGCAGTTGCTTCTGGTGCTCGAAGAGTGGCGTCTCATCGCTTATGGTTTTTTGTTCGTGCTGATCATGGTCTTTCGCCCTCAGGGATTGCTTGGTTATGTAGAGATGAACTTCAATTTTCTCAAAGCAGGTTGGAACAAACTCACTGCAGGTAGATTCCACCGCAGGAAGGCAGTGCATTGATGTCCGATCCCATCCTGGATATTCAAAACCTGACGGTTGACTTTGGCGGCGTTCGCGCGGTCAACAATATTTCCTTTTCTCTCCAGCCGGGGGAGTTCGTCGGCCTGATCGGCCCAAACGGCGCGGGGAAGACAACAGTATTCAATCTGATTACCAACTCCATTCGCGCCACTTCCGGAAATATTTTGTTTAAAGGGAAAAGCATCCTTGGAAAGAGCCCGGACACGATCTGCCGTCTCGGCATCAGCCGCACCTTCCAGAACATTCGTCTTTTTCCTCAAATGACCGCCTACGAAAACGTAGAGTTGGGACTGCACAACACACCGCGCTATTCACTGGCAGAGGCGTTTATCCGCACCCCGCGCGCCCAGAAGATCGAAGTTGACACGCGGCGCAAGGCTCATGAGCTTCTGGAGTTGGTCAATTTGGAGAAACATGCCGACAAACGTGCCTCCAGTTTGCCCTATGGCCTGCAGCGCCGCCTGGAAATGGCGCGCGCCATGGCTGCTCGTCCCGACCTGTTACTTCTGGATGAACCCGCGGCGGGCATGAACGAAGATGAATGTGAAGAGCTGATCTTGCTGATTCGTCAGATCCATAGAGAAAAGAAATACACCATGATCATGATAGAGCACCATATGAAGGTCGTTATGGATCTTTGCATGGGCTCGCGCATCTATGTGCTTAATCTGGGCAGTTTTCTGGCAGTGGGCAGCCCGGAAGAAATCCAGTCCAACCCTGATGTCATCAAAGCGTATCTTGGAGAGAGAAAAAATGGCCGCGAACATTCCCATGCTTGAAGTTTCTCAGCTCGTGGTGCATTACGGCGGGATTTGCGCGCTCGATACTGTCAGCCTGCATGTGGACAAGGGCGAGATCGTCTCGGTGATCGGTGCCAACGGGGCCGGAAAATCCACCCTGATGCGCACCATCTGCGCGGTCAAGACGTTTACCTCCGGTGCGATCCGGTTTAAGCGACAGGCACTGAAAAAGGACCCGTCTCACGTGGTGCGCGATGGGATGACGCTGGTTCCGGAAGGACGGCGTATATTCGCTCCCCTGAGTGTCCACGAAAATCTGATGCTCGGGGCGTATACGAGGACCGATAAAAAAGCGATTTTGGAAACGATGGAGGAGATTTTTGAATTGTTCCCGCGTCTCAAGGAGCGCTTGTATCAGCGCGGCGGTACCCTCTCAGGAGGAGAACAGCAAATGTTAGCAGTCGGCCGGGCGTTGATGTCCAAGCCAGAAATCCTGCTGCTCGATGAACCGTCTCTCGGCCTGGCGCCGATTGTGATCGACAACATGTTTTATACTATCCAGCGCCTGAACCGTGAGTTAGGACTCACTATCCTTATCGTCGAGCAGAATGCGACGCTGGCACTGGAAATGTGCGACCGCGCCTACGTACTGGAAACCGGCCAGATTCGCATGGAAGGCTGCGGCTCTGACCTGCTGCACGATGAGCGCGTGATGGAAAGCTATCTTGGTATCACGAAATAAAGAGCGTTGTGACTGAGCTTCTTAAAATCAACTCGCCCTGTCGGTGTTTCGACGGGGCGAATTTGTAATGTTTAGCCATGCTCATTACTTTTCGATCTGAAATTCAGCTTGTTCCCAATCCACCATTCCGCCTGTGACATCCCAAATGTTAGTGTAGCCGAGTAAGACGAATTTCTCGGCCGCGATCTGGCTCATCCGTCCGCTGCGGCAGTAGAGCACGATCTTTGCGCTTTTATCTTCCGGCAATTGCAGCCAGTTCTGCTCGATCTGATCGAAGGGAATGGAAAGATCTGTCCCAGGAATGTTTCCAGCAAAAGGAATGTGGACATTGACCAGCAGGAAGTCCTTATCCTTTAGCATACTGTTCAACTCAGTGACAGAAATACTCTTATAGGACCCACCACCGACGATGACCGTTTCACCTGTCACCGTTTTGGATTGGCAGCCTGTAAAGATGATAACAGCCACAAATACGAAAAGTAACTTTTTCATTTTTTACGATCGTTGCAGAGTATGCCCACTCAAATAGCCAAGATAGGCCGGCACTAGGGGAAGAACACACGGAGAAAGAAACGATAGTAACCCTGCCAGGATTGCCGTGAAGTACGTTGGCGCCGCGGCAAAGAGAGCAAATCGCTCCACATAGAGTCCGTTCTTGAATGCCCAGATCGCGATCAGGCTCATCGTATTCGTCAGCAACAAAATACCGATGGCAATAATGAAGAGTCCGCTGGCAATTTGGATCGCGCGGCGGTAACGGCCAACGCGTTTGATCCAGCCTGTGGCGCGTTCCAATCCGAGTGCCATGAAAAGGAAGGGAATGCCAAGCCCCAACGAATAGCCAGAAGCCAGCCACATGGCCTGTCCCACAGTTTGCTGGCTCAAACCCATGGTCAGGATCGCGCCGAGCGTCGCGCCAATACATGGACTCCAGCCTGCCGCGAAGAGTATGCCCATCAAGCCAGAGTTAGCAAATGTCCCGGCGTTGGCTCGATAGTAAGAACGTGTATCTGCATAAAACCACGGGATGTGGATCACTTCCAAAGTCGCCAGCCCGAATGCAATGACGATTACCCCACCCACCCGCGCAATGAGATTCTTATACGCGCCGAAGAATTGCCCGAGCAGGGTAACCGAGCCGCCCCAACCTACGATGAATACCAAGGAAAATCCGGCCACAAAAAGGAGGGCGTGCAAAAAGATTTTCAATCGCTCACTTTGAGCAGGAACAGATGGAGTAGCTACATTTGTTGTCATAGTTCACCGGTCAAATCCGAATTTAGGATAGGAGAGTCATACGATAACCAATCCACAATACTTTTGTGAAGTGACTTTTGTTACCTTTTTTATCCTAAATCTATCAAATAACTTTACCAAATCTTTATACATGTTTTAAGTCTGCTTTAAACGAGAATTTTATACTGGCAGCTCGAGATCCGCGCTCGTTACAACTCATCAGAAGCCTAGCCCGCTGATATTGCAAGTACAATAGCGTCAATCGTCACTCGTAAATCGTTGATAGAAAGCTTTATGGCAAAAATTCTCGTCATAGATGACGAACCTTCCATCGTAAATCTGATTACGGCTTATCTCAAGCCAGAAGGCTATGAGGTGCATATCGCTGCCGATGGACCATCCGGGCTGAAAGCTGCGCGCGCCTTCAAGCCGGATCTTATCATTCTGGATGTTATGCTTCCCGGCATGGATGGCATTCAGCTGCTTTCCCGGTTGCGTCGTGAATCAGAAGTGTATGTGATCCTGCTCACGGCAAAAACTGAGGAAACCGATAAAGTGGTGGGGTTGTCGGTGGGGGCAGATGATTATGTGACCAAGCCCTTTAGCCCGCGCGAGTTAACGGCGCGCGTCAAAGCGGCGCTGCGACGCATCCAAACGGGAGCTGGCATCGGGTCCGATGCGAGCGTATACTCCTTCCGTCACCTGCGCCTGGATGTCGGCGCGCGCACCGTCAGCGTGGATGAACATCCAATTGACTTAACCGCCATTGAATTCGATTTGTTGAGGGCGCTGGTTGAGAATCGCGGCCGTGTCCTTTCGCGTGAACAGTTGCTTGAAAAGGTTTGGGGCGGCGAATACTTCGGAGAACAGCGCGTGGTGGACGTCCACCTGGGTCACGTTCGCCAAAAACTGGGTCGCGAGGATCTGATCGTCACCGTGCGTGGAGTGGGGTACCGGTTCGAGGATGAACCACTCTGATTGTGAGGCATCATGACTGAGTATTTTCGCCGCCATCTGGGCGCCAAACTGTTACTGTCTTATCTCGCCATTGTTGTCGTGGGGGTGGCGGTGTTAGTGATTGCCAGCCAGTTCCTTCTGCCTGCGACCTTTAACCGTCATATGGCGGGAATGGGCATGATGGGAGGGCAGGGGCCCGGTAGCCGTAACGGGATGATGCCTTTCTACAGGGAGTTTCGTGCCAGCTTTAATGAAGCGCTGCTGTATGGCACCCTGGCAGCCACCCTTGTTGCTGTCATTCTCAGTCTGTATCTGAGCCGCAGCGTGATCGCGCCGGTGCGTGCCATGTCGCAAGCCACACAGCGCATTGCCGATGGGCGTTACGACGAGCGCGTGCAGGTGCAGGGAGAGGATGAAATGGCGCAGCTTGCCATCCGCTTCAATCAGATGGCGGAGAAATTAAGCGAGGTGGAAGCCATGCGCCGGCGTCTCATCGGCGATGTTAGCCATGAGCTGCGCACGCCGCTAACGGCGATCAGAGGCTCGATGGAAGGCTTAATGGATGGAGTTCTACCAGCGACACACGAGACCTATCAGCAAATCTATACCGAGGCAGATCGATTGAATCGCCTGGTGGATGATTTGCAAGAGCTCAGCCGTGTGGAAGCCCGCGCCTATTCATTGGAGATTCGACTTGTGACTGTATCTGCTCTTGTGGAGACGGTCGTCAAGCGACTCGCCCCTCAGACAGAGTCGAAGCGCATCTCTCTGGACCTCGAACTGGCCCCCGATCTTCCGCCCGTCCTCGCTGATGAGGATCGCGCGGTGCAAATCCTGACCAATCTGACGGGGAATGCATTGCAGTATACGCCTGAAGCTGGCCGCGTCACCATTTCTGCAAAGCAGGCTCAGCATGAGATAAGGATCTCAGTGCAGGATACGGGCGCTGGTATCCCACCTGAGCATTTGCCACACATCTTCGGCCGCTTCTATCGCGTCGACAAATCGCGCTCCCGCCGGGTGGGTGGCGGTAGCGGTATCGGTCTAACGATCGCTCGGGCCCTCGTCGAAGCTCACGGGGGGCGCATCTGGGCTGAGTCGGCAGGCGAGGGGCAGGGAAGCACTTTTACTTTTACGCTGCCGTTCGCGAGATAGCCACCGTACACAAATCGATGGGGGAATTTCCACATGGCATCAACCAATAAGTATTTGGATTCCACTTCTCCTGCAATTAACAGGATTATATAGTTCAAGAACAAGAAACATGACAAGTGTCATATTGGATATATGACGTTTGTCTGTTAAAGGGTTGTTATTGCTTTAACCGATTCACCGTCATGTAAGTGAAATAAATCACATAGATGACTATTTGGGCTTAATAGAGAAGAGATATTATGGAACACGGTGGAGGGCTAAATAAGAAATCCAGAGTACTGGTCATAGATGATGATCCGGATATTACGAAACTCTTGACCACTATTCTCGAGCCACAAGGTTTTGTGGTCTATCACGCCTGTGATGGGCGTGAAGGGCTGAAGAAAGCTTATGAGCTTCAACCAGACCTCATCATCCTTGACGTTATGATGCCCGATTTAAGTGGCTGGGATGTGTGTGCTCGCTTGCGGGATTTGACGGAAGTGCCCATCCTTATGCTTACCGCTCGATCTGCCGAGGCGGACATGCTTCGGGGGTTTGTGCTGGGTGCTGATGATTATATGAAGAAACCCTTCAGCAAAGCCGAGTTGGAGGCACGTGTCAGGG
>DATHTL010000138.1:0-49817 GCA_035463255.1 Anaerolineales bacterium
CAGGTCTCGTGTTATTTGTCATAAAAACAGGACGAGCTTGGAGCGTATATGTTTCGCGTGGAAGTAACAGCCGCGTAACATCTTTAAACTTTTCCTTGGAAGTATAATGAACCATTATGTCGATCCTTTCCAAAAAACGGATTACCCTCGGGGTGACGGGGTCCATCGCGGCGTATAAAGCCGCGGACCTCGCTTCCAAGCTCACGCAGGCCGGCGCGCAGGTGGATGTGATCCTCACCGGCGCGGCGGAGAAGTTCGTCACGCCGCTCACGTTCCAGTCGGTCACGGGGCAGCGGGCCTATACCGACAAGGATCTGTGGGGCAATGAGGCGCATGTGCTGCATGTGGGGCTCGGGCACGCGGCCGACCTGCTGGTCATCGCGCCGTGCACGGCCAACACCATCGCCAAACTTGCGCATGGCCAGGCAGATACGCTACTGACCGTCACGGCGCTGGCGATGCGCTCTCCGCTGCTGATCGCGCCTGCCATGGATGGCGGCATGTACGATCACCCCGCCACACAGGAAAATATCGAGAGGCTTAAAAAGCGCGGCGTTATGTTTATTGATCCGGCCGAGGGTCATCTAGCCTCCGGGCTGACCGGGGTGGGTCGGTTGCGAGAAACAACCGAGATCCTGGGGCACATCCGCATGCTGCTCGGGAGGGACGGTCCGCTGGCCGGGAAAAAGATCGTGGTCACCGCCGGCGGGACGCAGGAGCCTCTCGACCCGGTGCGCGTTATCACCAACCGCTCCTCGGGCAAACAGGGCTATGCCCTCGCCCAGGCCGCGCTGGATATGGGCGCGCAGGTCATGCTGATCACTACGCCCACAGCCCTCACGCCGCCGGTCGGCGCGCGTGTCATCCGTCTGGAAACGGCCAAGGAAATGCTCGAGGCTGTACTGGCCGAATCCGCGAAAAGCGATGCGCTCGTCATGGCGTCTGCAGTGGCAGACTTCCGCCCGAAGAGCATGGCGAAAGACAAGATCAAGAAAGAGGGCGGCATCCCGCAGATCGAGCTCGAAACCACAGAAGACATTTTGAAAACGGTAGCAAGTCAGAGAGCGGAGGCGAACTGTCCGCGCGTGGTGGTGGGCTTTGCCGCCGAGTCGCGTGACCTTCTGGAAAATGCAACGAATAAGTTAAAATCCAAGAGACTGGATTTCATTGCGGCAAACGATATCTCTGCGGAGGATGCAGGATTTGCCGTCGAGACGAATCGCATCACACTTTTATTTGCAGATGGTCGCAAAGAACTACTGCCGCTGATGAGCAAGGCAGAAGTCGCTGAAGTTATTCTGGGTTGGGTTTCAAAATTATTGGAGTGATATGCGCATACTTGTGATTTCTGACATTCATGCGAACTACACAGCGCTCGAGGCGGTGCTCGCCGACGCGGGGACAGTCGATGAGACGTGGTGCCTGGGGGATATGGTGGGGTACGGTCCTGACCCGAATGCAGTGCTCGAGCTGATCCGTGAAATTCCCAGCCTCACATGTATTCTTGGCAACCACGACGTGGCCGTGATAGGGCGCATCCCCTTCGAAGCCTTCAACGGCGACGCGCGCCGCACGCTGGTCCATCATGAGCGCGTCCTGACCGCTGACAACATGGATTTTCTACGCTCGCTGCCTTCCAACCTGAAGGTGCGCGAGAATGCCAGTCTGGTGCACGGCAGCCCGCGTGATTCAGTATGGGAATATATCCTCAACACGCTGTCAGCACGCCTGAACTTCGATCACTTCACCACACCGTGGTGTTTCGTGGGACACTCCCACATTCAGTGCATGTTCCAGCTCGATCAGAAGACCGACCGCGTCAATCTGAAGCAGGTCCGGGTGGGTGAGCCGACCCAACTGGAGCCGAGGCTGATCGCCAACCCGGGCTCGGTGGGCCAGCCGCGCGACCGCGACCCGCGCGCCGCTTACGCCATCTACGACAGCACCGCCCAAACCTGGGAACCGCGCCGCGTAGCCTACAACATCCCCGAAGTGCAGCAGCGCATCCGCGAGGCGGGCTTGCCCGAGAAGCACGCGCTGCGAATTGCGGAGGGGTGGTGACCCCCCTCCCTGCCTCCCCCAAATACGGCATAAAAAATTGAAATAATTATTTTGTCTTTCTTTCGTATTTGGGGGAGGTGTCACGACACTTGCACCGCACGCAAGTGCAGGTGAGTGACGGAGGGGGTCGAGCCGGGAACATTTAAAGAATAGCCATCGTCCTCCGGGTGAAATCATCGAACATTCGTGAAGGAGTAGAAATGAAACGCACCCTGTTTATTATCCTCGCTGTAATTACCGTATTTTTAGTCATTGGATTTACTTTTAGTAGCATAGTATCCCAGCGCAGCGCCACGAGTCAGTTTGCTCGTGACCTGAGCTATGGTTTTGGCGGAGGCGAGGGTTCGCCGCCCGTCGTGGAAGCGCCGGCAGCACAAGAACCCGCCTTTGATACTGCCGAGTCTGCTGTGGGGGATGCCTATGACCCGGCGCAGCCGCAAGCGCAGGAACGACTCGTCATTGAGAATGCCGACCTCGCCATTGTGGTCCAGGATCCCAAGGCGCGCATGGCGGAGATCAGTGCGCTGGCCAATGAATTTGGGGGCTATGTAGTCTCGTCCAACATGTACCAATCTTTCACCTCTTTCGGCAAGGAAGTGCCGGAAGCCAGCATTGTCATCCGCGTGCCCTCCGAGCGGCTCGATGAGGCCCTGGCGCGCATCAAAGAAGATGTGCTGGATGTGGAATATGAAAACCGCTCCGGGCAGGATGTCACCAATCAATATGTGGACCTGCAGGCCCAGTTGAAGGCCAAGCAGGCCGCCGAAGAAAAACTACTCGAGATCATGGACCAGGCCGTCCGCGCCGAAGATGTGCTCGCCATCTACCTGCAGGTGCAGACCGTGCAGACCGAGATCGAACAGTTGAAGGGACAGATCCAGTACCTGGAAGAATCCGCTGCCTTGTCCGCCATCAGTGTCCGCCTGATCGCCGAGGAAAGCACCCAGCCCCTCGAGATCGGCCCCTGGACGCCCGAAGGCGCTGCCAAGGAAGCCATCCAGGATCTGATCTTCTTCGTCCAGAACCTCGTCGACTTCCTGATCCGTTTCGTGCTGCTGACCCTGCCGTCGTTGATCCTGATCGCCATCCCCTTGTTCGTCCTCTATCTGGTCGGGCGCTCCGTCTATCGCAGAGTTCGCCGCTCGAGAGCCACCGATGTGGTGGAAGCGGGAGAAGAAGAGATAAAAGGCTAAGCGCCTGATATGAAAAATAAAAAGACCGCCCAGTACTGGGCGGTCTTTTTCTTGTGGATTGCATAGACTTTAAAGGTCTTTTCTTCAAGCCTAGTGACCTGGCTTTTCAAGGAACCCATTCTTGAAAAAAATATTTAGTTATGAATCAAACCTTTAGGGTCTGTGATCACAGGGCAGCCGGAGCCGCAGGGATTATAATTTTCCGCGATGGAAAAACTTGCTCACGACGCGCTTGCCTTGTTCAATGTTCACATCACGGGGCGTCAGGTGATGGCATTGAGCACATACGAAAAAGAATTGATCGAATGGAATCAGAAGTTCAACCTGACCGCCATCCGTGATTCAGACTCCATCCGGACCAAGCATTTCCTGGATTCCTTTTCCTGTGTGCTGGCCTGGAAGACCTCGCCGCCGGAGCATCTCATCGACATCGGCACCGGCGCGGGGTTCCCGGGCGTTCCCCTCAAGATCATTTATCCCAATCTAAAATTGACGCTGGTCGAATCGGTGGGCAAGAAAGCCATGTTCTGCCAGCACATTGTCCGCGTGCTGGGGCTGGAGCAGGTGGAGGTCATCCAGGCACGCGCCGAGGATCTGGGGCAAAACCCGCAGCACCGCGAAACATACGACTGGGCGGTGGCGCGCGCCGTGGCAAACCTCAACGTGTTGAGTGAGTACTTAATCCCTCTGGTGAAAGTTGGTGGAAATGCCCTCGCCCAAAAAGGCGAAAGCGGACCCGCCGAAGCGCAGTCCGCTGAAAAAGCAATGGAATTACTGGGTGGAAAATTGAAACAATTGATCCCCGTCAATTTGCCGGGCGTGGCCGATGACCGGTATCTTGTGGTCGTGGAGAAGGTCGCCGCGACGCCGCCGAAATATCCGCGCAAGCCGGGCATCCCGATGAAGATGCCGTTGTAAGGGCAGGGTGACCCTGCCCCTAACAGGACTCTTCCACGATCGTGATCTTATCTTCCTTATTGGGGATAATGCACAAAAATTCAAACGGCTCTTCGCCGGTATTCTGATAGGAATGCACCGCGCCTTCGGGGATAAAGACGACATCGCCTGTTTTCACGTTGTATGTTGCATCGCCAATCGTAATGGTCGCTTCGCCGCGTAGCACGTATTGCTCGTGCTCCACGGTGTTGGTATGGCGCGGCATGCCGCCGCCCTGTTGCATCGAAAATTTCCGCAAGGCAAAGTTGGGTCCCTCCTGTGAGGAGATCAGAACCTGGATGGTGGTATCTTTCCCTGCAGCAACGTTTTTTGCTTCTACATCATTTGAGTGCTTGATCGACATAATAAACTCCTTGCTCTGCCGCTGACCGCGGCAATTACCAATTACGACTTACGGGTTGGCTGTATTCGTCGGCCAGGGTGTGTAGGTCGGCGCGATGGGCAGCGACAGGGTCGGCAGAATCGTCATAGTAGGAAATGGCGTCATTGTATACGAAGGGGTCGCTGTCTTCGTAATTGTCGATGTAATCGTTGGTGTAAGAGTCGGGTCTGCGTTCTGCCGTAACAACGTGAGCGCAAACACGGAACCGACGGCCAGGAGGAGAACGGTTCCCACAATGCTTCCGATAACCCATGGGACCCAGTTTGCTGGTTTCTTCCCTACAAACTTAAAGTTGGAAGGGACCGCGATCAAAATGACAGTTGTGTTGTCGTGCCCGCCGCGCGAGTTAGCAAGATCCACCAGGGCGCGCGAGGCTTCCTTCAAGTTTGGCCTGGAGCGTACCACCTCTAATATCTCATCGTTCCAGACCAGATCCGTCAAGCCATCACTGCATAAGAGCAAAACGTCGTTGGGCAGCATTTGAAACCCCTGGTTGTTCTCAGCATTTTGATGGCCTTCATCGTTGAACAATTTCAGGCGGAAATCAGGTTCGGGTGGCGTGGGGGAACCAAGATACCGGCGGATGACATGCACATTCGGATGCTCGCGGGCTGCTTCCGGCGTGAGCACTCCTCGATCAATAGCTTCCTGCACCCAGGTATGGTCCACGGTCAGCTGCTGGATTCGTCCGCTGCGCATCAGGTAAATGCGCGAGTCGCCCACATAGGCAGTATGCAGTCTGTCGCCCACGATCCAGGCCACGGCGCAGGTGGCCCCCATCCCTTTTAGATTCGGGTTTGCTTCGGAGTGTGCGGCGATGGCATCGCTGGCTTCGATCACCGCGTCTTCAATCGTATCGCGGATGTGGCGGCCGTCGCTGTGGGCCACCGCCTGCATGATGTGATTGACCGCCAGCTCGGCGGCCACCTCACCGGCCCGGTGCCCGCCGATGCCATCGGCAAGCACGCCCAGTAACACCGGCGTTTTATCTTTTTTATCTACCACGAACGAAGCTACCGCATAGCGGTCTTCGTTGTTCTTGCCCGTCATCCCTGGATGGGTGTGGGCCTCCACGTTCAGGTGAGCGCGCGTGACACGGATCATGACAAGGTTCTCTTGGAAACGACCTTTGGCTCCGGCTCCGTCGGGGGCTTGTTCAAATCGAATCGATACATCAATTGCCCCAGATGAATCCGGTCGCCATGCAACAACTGCCGACCTTCGCGCGTGACAGGCTCATAATTGACCCATGTGCCGGCCACAGAGCCGTGATCATAGATGAAAAAGCTGCCATCCGCTTTCTGTTTGATGCGGGCATGAAGAGGAGAAATGGAAGGGTCGTCCAGTACACGTATGGATTGTACCGGGTCTGTGCCGAACGTCATATCCTTCTCAAGGATCGGGATGGGCAAAATGCTGGCCGGCTCCCCGCCATTGGTCAGTCGCAAAAGATAAGCCGGCGCCTCGGGCAGGCGCGGCGCTCTCTGCGGTACTTGCAGCCAGCTTGGTCGGCGTGACGCCTGCTTAGGCTTTTTGATCGGTGAAGTGGGTGGTTCCGCGACCGCGACCACCGGCTGGGTGAGCGGGTCTTCGAACTGCTTGCGCTTCTGCCGGCGATTCTTAAATAAATTTCTACCGGGCTTTCCCAGGAGAATAATAAGAAGGAGGGCAACGCCAGCAAAGCCGATCGCGCCGAACACCACGTAGGAACGATAACGCGCCAGAAACGCCTGTATGCCGCGCGGGGGTTGGAGGACGGTCAGTGTGATCGATGTGCTGATGCTGGACTTTTTCAGGCCAAGCACATCTTCGGCTTCCACTTTGAGCTCATGCGTGCCGCTGGATTCATAGGCGGTCAGATCCCATATGAAGCTCTCGAATGGCTCAGATGTATTCTCATCGATCGCCTCTCCATCCACATACAGTGTGGTGCGTTTTAGATCACGCGGATGACCATCGGGGAACTCGACAATGATCTCTATGTTTTGTCGCTCAGGAAGCAACAGCTCGGCATTGTATGGATCGTCCTCGGGCGGCTGGCGCTTGATTTGTAGTGGCAGCGAAAGGAGAATAGGATTCGGGGGCTGGATCTCCAGGCTGAAGCTTTGATCCAGCGCCTGGATAGTTCCCTCCAGCGTGTCAACATCGACGCTCAATGTATGCTCACCGGACGTGTTCAGCGTGGAGGTGTAGCCCAGTATATAAATATGCCGCAGCGAGTCGAACTCTGCATTCAGGTCGGGGAACGTCTCGCTGCCAGAAAAGGCAAAGAATGACCCGCTTGTCTGCAGTGCCAGCGACCGGAAGGCGTTGGCACTGGATGTATTAAAGTAGGCTTCTCCATCGACAAACCAGACAAATACCCGCACTTTGGCATCTACAGCCTGCTGGATCAGCGGCCCAATGGTGCTGTCGATGTTGGGGTCGTCCATGTGCGGCGTGATGAAAAGGATAGCGCGCTTCATTCCCGGCTGCGGCGTAGCGGCCGCCGCCGTATCCAATGCGATAGAGAAGGTCTGCAGGTTCGGCGTTGTGTTGCGAAAATCGGGTTTGAACGAATTGAGACTCACTAACCAGTCTCTGGCGCCGGCATGGGTAATGAGCGAACCCGATAACGAAACCAGGCTCAGATCATCGTCCGAATCGGTAGACTGGGCATTGACCCACTGGCTCAACGCCTCTACGATCTTTGTAAAACGCTCGATCGCGTTGGCGTCTCGCACCGCCAGGCTAGGGCCGGGGTTGACCGCCACCACAAGCTGGATCGGCACATCGGTTGCATCGAGCGAACCGATCGGACGAGACTCACCGTTTTCGTAGGCGGTGACGTCGCCAGGCCGCAAACCCTCCATAAACCTGCCGTTTGCGTCGTATACGTCCACGAGCGCGGTGATCCAGGGGAATCCCCGCGCATCGATGGACGCGATTTCCGCATACGCGCTGGTCTGGGCGTTGGCGAACGCCGGGGGAAGCGCCAGCAGGCTCAGGAGTAGGAGGACAGATACGAACCTATGCATTCGCCTCGAGTACTACGGGAGCGTTATCCTGCGGCCGGGTCAGGCGCATATAGGTCAAAGCCCAGACGGATTGCATATAGGCCATCATGATACCATTTAAGAGCAGCAGGATGGGGAAGTAGAGCGCGCAGCACACCACCCCGATCCAGATGGGATTGGTGCTGTTGCTCGCCGCGCCAAACACGATCGGCAGAACCGCCGCAATCACAGGCAGGGCGATGAGGAACCCGACGATCGCGGACCCGATGAAGAGGATCAGCGCCAGCACGATCATTGTCCCCACGTTGGCGCGGACAACTTCCCAGCCCTTACGCACCCCATCGCCGATGCCCAGGTTTTCGATCACAATGGCAGCATTGGCTTGTTCGATGACAACAGAGACTGCCAGCAGGAGCGGTATCAGAATGCATAGAAGCGGCAGAAGACAGACGAAGCCAACTCCTGCCGTGAGCACTCCAAAGAGAATAAATGGAATGAAAATCAAGAAGCTAAGCACGCCGATCAGGAATGCCAACCCGAACACACGCCAGAAATAGGGCATGCTTCCCGAGAACAGCTCGCCAAAGATGAGGCTTTGAGCGCCCTGTTCCGCCTGGTAGGTGCCTCTGATCAAGCCAACCCGGCCGATGGTCCCAAGGAAAATGCTCAATATCAGCAGCACAAGAATAGCAAGGACGAAAACAGCAATCACCCAGGGGTTGTCGCTGATCCATTGCCCGAGCTGTTGCATGTTGCGTTCGAATTCGGGGAACGGCTGACCACCGGGACCGGTGCCGCCTCCGCCACCCATGCTTCCTCCGCCATTCCCACCCCCGCCGCGGGAGCATCCGGCGAAAATGCCGAAGATCCACAGCACTTTATGCTTCCAGATGATCTGCCATGCTCGAGATAAAACTTCCCCAAAGTTGAAATTCATTTTGACTCCTTTTTGATGTTGCTTCCCTGAAACCGGGAAGCGGCTGCGATTGTAGGCTGCGCGTCGGGCGCAGGTACATGATTATAAACACGGATTGCACATGCCGGGTGATTAACTTATGCGCCTGCCTCCAACATTACCGGAATGTTGGCCTGCGGCGCCGTAAGGCGCATATAGGTCAGCGTCCACGCGGCTTGCATGAAGGTCAACATCAGGCCCTGGAAGAGCGCGAGGAGCGGTGCAATCGCAAGCATCCACAAAGTCATGTTGCGGGAGAGGCTCTCCAGCGTCTGCATATCGGGTTCTGATCCCATGTTGAACATGAAGCTGTACATGGGAACCAGCATCGGCAGGGAAATGACCATGCTGATCAGCGTCGCGCCGAGATAGATGATCACGCTCATCAACGCCATGACGCCAAAATTCTTTTTCACCAGCTCCCAGGCGCGCTGCAGGGCGGCTGTCATTCCAAGATTATCGACAATGACAGCCGACACTCCCTGCTCCATGATGGCATACACCAGGATCGCGATCGGGATAAAAAGAATGAAGATCGGAAACGCGCACAGCGCACCAATCCCCAGCGTCAACACGCTCACGCCAAGGATGCACGCCATTACTACCCCGAGGACAAGAAACACACCCACCCAGACGATCAGAAAGATTCCCAGGATGCGCCAGAAGTAAGGCAGAGAGCCTTTCAGCAATTCACCGAAACGGAATGTCTCGTTCCCCTTCTCGATCTGCAACGTGCCCAGCGAAGGGACTGTGATCCCGATCACGTAAATTGGGATGGATAGGATGCTGAAGAGGAACATGAATCCATTTGCCAGCATGATGCGCGGTAACTCGCGGTTCACCTCTGCAGGGTCTGAAAAAGAGGAAAACGCGGGATTGGCGCCCAAACTGATCAGCGCAGGGATCAGCCCCACCAGGCTGACAGCAATACCGGCCAGCCATAAGTTCTTATATCTCCACGTGATCTGCCCGGCCCGGGAGAGGACTTCGCCAACGTTGAAATTCATTGTGACTCCTTTACGATGTGGCTTCACCGTTAGCGGGAAGCGGCGGCAATTTTGAACTGCGCGTCAGGCGCAGATAGGCGATCACGTGGACAACTCGCACATAAAGCGTGGACACAGCCTGATATACAAAATAAACTGGTAGAAATACAATAAAACAGACAATGCCAATCCAGAGCAGAGAAGGATTCAAAAACTCAGTCGAAAATCTCGTTAGCACAACGAGCAACAAGGGCGCCATCACCGGCACCAGCGCCACGCTACCAGCAATGGAAAGGACAGCATAGAGCACAGCGGTCAGCGGCGCGAACAAGTTGAAATTTTCCGTGACCAATTCCCAGGCATGCTCGATGGCCCTGGTTGGATTCATCGCATCAGCAACCGCCGCGGACTGGCTCTGTTCCAGCACCGCATACGCCAACAAAGTTACAGGTATAGATACCATATTTCCGATGAGCGCGCCGAAGCCCAAGGTCACAACTCCTGCCAGTGAAAGACAGGCCGAAAGGACAGTCAGGGCGGCCATCATCATAAGGCTCGCAAGCAGGGTCACTCCCAGGGTACGCCAGAAAAAGAGCCGGCCGCCTCTTGAAATTTCATTGAAAGCGAGCCGGTCTGTGCCCGCCTCGATCTGGAGGATCCCAAACGTTAGCGCAGACCTGCCAAAGACCTGCAGGAGCAGCGAAACACCTATTGTTAAAAAAATGAGGATAAGGACAAGAGCGATCGATGCCGGGCTGCTTAGTAAAGCAGGGATACGCTCGGCAAAGTCACCAGAAAGGAAGAAATAAAAAATCAGTGGCAGATACAAAAGGACCGGGAGCATCGGGAGGGCGCCAAACACCCACAGGGATTTATGCTTCCACGTGATCTGCCATGCCCGGCGAAGCACCTCCCTGAGATCAAAGCTCACACTTCCTCCACAATCGTCAATCAAAATCGTAAATCTAAAGTCGTCTCACTCCCATTCGATCGTCGCGGGCGGCTTGCTCGTAATATCATACACCACCCGGTTTATTCCGTCTACTTCATTCACGATACGGTTCGAAATCCTTGCCAGCAGGTCATGCGGCAGGCGGGCCCAATCGGCAGTCATGAAATCCTCTGTCGTGACGGCGCGGATCGCGGCGGCTTCCTGGTAAGTGCGCTGGTCGCCCATCACGCCCACTGAGCGCACCGGCAACAGGACCATAAAGGCCTGTGAAGCGTGTGCTTTTTTTCCTAAAAAGCCTGCCTTGGATAATTCCTCCAACAGGATCGCATCCGCCGCCCGCAGACGGGACACGCGTTCGCGCGTCACCTCTCCCAGGCAGCGCACGGTCAACCCCGGACCCGGGAACGGCTGCCGCCACACGAGCGACTCGGGCAGCCCCAGCGCTTCCCCCACCGCCCGGACCTCATCCTTGAACAAATAGCGCAGCGGCTCGACAAGCTCAAACTGGATATCCTCCGGCAGCCCGCCCACGTTGTGATGCGTCTTGATCTTCTCCGCTTTATTACGGTCCGGCGCAGACGATTCGACCACATCGGGATAGATCGTCCCCTGCACGAGAAATCTCGGTTCGCCTAATTCCTTTGCCTGCTTCTCAAACACACGGATAAATCTCTCGCCAACGATTTTCCTTTTTTCTTCCGGTTCCATGACGCCATGAAGAGCAGAGAAAAATTCATCAGAGGCTTCGATGGTTAACAGCTCAGCGCCCAGATATTTTCGAAATGCCGCAGCAACTTGCTCTCCTTCCTTCTTGCGTAACAGGCCGGTATCCACAAAGACAGCCACAAGCTGATCGCCGATCGCTTTATGCACCAGCGCGGCTGCAACCGATGAATCCACACCGCCGGAGACCGCGGCGAGCACACGCTCCCCTCCCACCTGCCGGCGCACGCGCTCGACCGACTCTTCGATAATGGAAGCCGGAGTCCACGTTGGTTTGACGCTGCAAATATCGATCGCGAAGTGCCTGAGCAGCTTCTCTCCGTTCGGCGTATGGTGCACTTCCGGATGAAATTGCACGCCAAAGTACTTCCGCTTCATATCGCCCATCGCCGCCAGAGGACTGTTGCCGCTCCCTGCGAGGGCGATGAAACCTTCCGGTAGTTTTGTGATGCGATCGCCATGTGACATCCACACGGTGGAAAGACTGGAGACTAGGGGACTGGGGACTAGCGCCTCGATCTCTGCATAACCGTATTCACGCTGTGCCGCAGGATCGACCTGTCCGCCGAGGGCATGGGTGAGGGCTTGCATGCCGTAGCAGATCCCGAGGATAGGAAGACCAGTTTTGAAAACAAATTCCTGAATATACGGCGCGCCTTGTTCATAGACGGATCTGGGCCCGCCAGAGAGAATGAACCCTTTCGGCCCGATGGAAAGGATCTGCTCCATCGGCGCGTCCCAGGGGAACAGCTCGCAATAGACCTGCGCTTCACGCACCCGCCGCGCAATGATCTGCGCATATTGAGAACCGAAATCGAGGATGGCAATAGAGTCCATATTTAGTTCCAGGTTCAAGGTTTAAGGTCAGAGGTTGGGAACCAACATTAAACCTTAAACTTTGAACTTTCAACAGTAGAAATCAGATGAAAATGCAATTGCGGAACATCCTGATATTCCCCGCCGTTGACGATCAAACGATAGGCGGGGAGTTGAAATTCATCGACAAGTTGTTGCACCGTGGAATACAAATCGCTGAGAAACACTGTATCGGCTGCGTCAAGTTCTTTTAGTGAAACAACCGCCTTCTTCGGCACCAGCAGAACGTGAAAGGGATATGCTGGCTTTGGATGATGGAACGCCATCAATGTCCCTGTCTCGCGCAATCGTCTTACGGGAATGGCAAAGCTCATATAGGCAAACATCCAACCGGTCAACTGCCCGACCCACGGATGCCATAACCATTTGTGCACATGAACCTTAAACTTTCCAACGTTTTAACATTCCAACTGTCAGGCTGGCTCTCCAAACACAATCTGGTCATTGTCCATCGAGGTAATGCACGCCAGCGATTCGATCGGCACTCCCAGAGGCTTGAGCGCATCTCGCCCGCCTTCGAAGATCTTCTCGATCAACGCGCCGACGCCAACGATGTTCGAGCCCGAGGCCTCCGCCAGCCGTGCCAGGCCAAGGATCGTCTGTCCGCTGGCGAGGAAGTCGTCGATGATCAGCACTCGCTCGCCGTTCGCCAGATATTCGGGCGAGACGATCAGCTCCACCATGCGTCCCTTGGTGTGCGAGGGCGCCAGGGTCAGATACACCTGGTCGGGCATGGTGATCGGTTTATGCTTGCGGGCATACACCACCGGAAGCCCGAGATGGATGGCGGTCGTTACGGCGGGAGCGATGCCCGAGATCTCGGCGGTCAGCACCTTGGTCGCGCCCAGACTGGCAAACCGGCGCGCGAATTCCCTGCCACAGGCGTCCATTAAAAGAGGGTCCACTTGATGATTGACGAAACTATCCACTTTCAAAATCCCCCCTCCCAGATTTTTCCCATCCCTTAGAATCCGTTCCTCGAGTTCCTTCATGTCGGCCTCCATGACCAGACAATTTTCTCGGATTGTACCACCCCCTCCGCCCCGCTACGCAGGGGCACCACCCCCAAATTCGACACCACGATTTTAGTTGGCATACAAACATCTTGGATCGAATTTGGGGGAGGAAGGGTGGGGGCTGGCTGTGTTAGAATCCCCTTTCGTGATTGAGAAACCACTGCTTATCTTAGGCTCCAACTCGCCGCGCCGGCGCCAGTTGCTTGCTCTCACGGGCTGGCCCTTCAGCGTCTCGGCCGCAGATGTGGATGAGAGCCAATTCGCGAACGAAAACCCCACCGATTACGTCTTAAGACTTGCTGAGACAAAAGCACGTGCCATTGAGGCGGATGCAGATCAAATCGTGCTTGCCGCGGATACCACGGTTGTGGATGTAGGAGAGATTCTCGGTAAGCCAAAAGATGCTGCCGAGGCGGTCGCCATGCTCAAGCGTTTGCGCGGGCACACCCACCAGGTCTACACCGGGGTTGCCTTGCACCGTTTGCGTGATGGACTCCTGCTCAAGGATCTTTGCGTGACCGACGTGCCCATGCGAGATTACTCCGATGAGGAGATCCACGCCTACGTGCAGACGGGCGATCCGCTCGACAAGGCAGGCGCGTATGCCATCCAACATCCGGAGTTCAAACCGGTTGCCGACCTCAGCGGCTGTTTCGCCAGCGTGATGGGGCTACCGGTCTGTCACGTGTTCCGTTTGATGAGGCAAATGGACATTCAGCCCAACACGGATTTCTTTCGAAGCTGCGAGACACTTCTGGAATACGACTGTCCTGTATCGAATGCAATTCTGAGTGGTGAAATGTAATTCTTTGTGGGGCGGGTTTTGCGAAGCATCCCAAAGAAGACAACCCGCCATGGCTCCAAAGTTGAAAGGCAAAGCATGAAATTTCTTCGTTGGTTACACATCATCGTTATGTTCACATTCCTGAGCGCCTGTGGCTCAGGGGGAATTAACGTTCCGCTCTTGCCCACAGATACGCCCTTGCCACCACCGATCGTGACGATTGAATCTTCCGCACAGCCGGATGTGGCGCTGAAAGCATATCTCGATGCCTTCAAGACCGAAGACTACAACACGATGTATAGCCTGCTCAGCAAGATCACTCAGGATGGCATTACCCTCGAAGATTTCGCCCGGCGCAACCGCGACGCCTTGAACGTGATGAGCGCCGGCTCGTTTGATTATGAAGTGCTTTCCTCTCTCGTCAATGTATACTCCTCCGAGGTCTCATTCCGCGTCACCTATCACACTGCGCTGGTAGGAGACATCCAGCGTGACATGGTGGGACACTTCGAGCTCGAGAACAACGAATGGAAATTAAAGTGGGACGATAGTCTCATCCTCCCCGAGTTGGCCGGCGGCTACATCCTACGCATGGACTACAATGTTCCGTCCCGTGGCAACATCTATGACAGTGATGGCGATGTGCTGGTCGCACAGTCGGAGGCCTTTGCTTTCGAGATTATCCCCGGTAACGTGACCGATGAAAGCCGGGATACGTTGCTGGCTGAAGTGTGGAGGCTGTGCGGGACCAGCATGGAAGCTCTGGCGGAGCGGATTAACAACACCCCGTCCCAGTTCCCCATTCCGCTTTGCGTCGCCTCGGCTCAGGAATCTCAACGTATTCGGGATATCTATCCGAGCGGCTTGCAATGGACTCCATACAACTCACGTTATTATTTTGAGCAGGGCGTGGGCTCTCATGTTGTTGGGTACACCCAGTTGATCTCCGCCGAAGAGTTCGATGCGTATCGCCGCCGGGGTTATGCCGGGAATGAAAGTGTTGGGCAGGCAGGCATCGAACAATGGGCAGAGGATTACCTCTCCGGGCAGCATGGTGGTGCGCTGTATGTGGTGGATCCGGCAACAGGCACGCCCGTGACCAAAGTGGGGGAAAGCGAGCCCAAGCCGGCCAATTCTGTCTATCTCACCATCGATCGCAACCTGCAATATTACACAGAACAGGCCATCAAAGGATTCACCGGCGCGGCCGTTGTGCTCGAGCGTGACACGGGGCGCGTGCTGGCGATGGCCTCCTCACCCGATTTCGATCCGAATGCCTTCCAGGGCGAGAATCCTAATCAGGGCGACCAGCTTGCAAACCTTATCCCCGGGTCGCTGCTCAACCGCGCATCACAGGGACAATATCCGCTGGGCTCGGTGTTCAAGGTTATCACTATGGCCGCCGGTATGGAGAGCGGACTCTTTGAAGCGGCATCGACGCTGGATTGCCAGTATCAATGGACAGTCCTGACCGACACAATCCGCACCGACTGGACGTGGCAGCACTGCGAAGACAGGCAAGCCAGAGGACAGGATTGTGACACGTCAGACAGCCGCCCCTCCGGGCAACTAACTCTGCCTGAAGGGCTGATGCGTTCCTGCAATCCGTTCTTCTGGCAAATTGGCTACACTCTCTATCAAAATAATCGGCCGAATGACATTGCCAACATGGCGCGCGCCTTCGGTCTCGGCCAGCCCACTGGCATCGAGCAGATCGCCGAGGAAGGCGGACAGATCCTTGATCCGCCCACCGTGATTGACGTGGTGAATCAAGCCATTGGTCAGGGCGATGTGCAGGTCACGCCGTTGCAGGTCGCGAGGTTCATTGCCGCGCTGGGGAATGGCGGTACGTTATATCGTCCCCAACTCGTTGAAAAGATCGAGCCTGTAGAGGGTGGTGACCCGGTGATGGTTTTTGAGCCTGAAGACATGGGCACCCTGCCCATCCAACCGTTCCGCATGGAGATCATCCAGCAGTCTTTGATCAGCGTGGTGGCAGATGAGCGCGGTACCGCCAACTTCCGCCTGCGCGGGCTACGCATCCCGGTGGCCGGCAAGACGGGCACAGCCGAATCCGGCAGCGGCGATCCACATGCCTGGTTCGCGGGCTACACCATGGCCAGCGAGTCAACAAACCAGCCCGATATTGCCATTGCCGTTGTTCTTGAAAACCAAGGCGAGGGTTCCGATTGGGCCGCGCCGGTCTTCCAACGGATTGTGGAGACTTATTACTATGGCACACCGCAAACCATCTACTGGTTCGAGACGACCTTTGGCGTGACCGAAACGCCAACCCCGTTGGGCGGCATCCCCACCGAAACACCCGAGCCTGGAGATTCCGATTAATAGTGCAAAGAGTTTTGAGAAATTAAGGTAATAAAGATTTTGTGAGCGAGGTATCTCAAGAGGGTCTCATTATCAAAGCCCAGTCTGGTTTCTTTACTGTGGAAACCAGTCAGGGCTTTGTCGTTTGTCAGTTGCGTGGCAAGCTAAAGAAGGGGCGCGCTATGGGCGATATTGCCGCGATTGGAGATAGAGTCCGCATCACGCTTTTGCCGGATGGCAGCGGAGCGATCGAAGAGGTCGAGGAACGGTCGCGGGCCATCGTCCGGCTGGACCCGCGACCGCAGGGTGATTACCAACAGGTACTGCTGGCAAATCCCGATCAGGCAGTCTTCATTTTTGCATGTGCAAATCCAAATCCACGCTTACGAATGCTCGACCGCTTTCTGGTTATTGCGGAAAAGCAGAATATTCCCGCAGTTATTGTCGCCAACAAGATCGACCTTGTGGATGATCCCAAAGAGACCTTTGGGATGTATGAAACGATAGACTATCGTGTTCTCTACACTTCTATAAAAAGCGGCGCGGGGATCGAAGAGTTGAGATCGATTCTGACTGGCAAATTAAGCGCGTTTGCAGGACCAAGCGGCGTGGGCAAATCGAGTCTGTTGAACTTTATGCAGCCTGGCTTAGGCTTGGCAGTGAATGAAATTAGCACAGCTGTCAACAAAGGTAAACATACGACCGTCACACGCCAACTGTTCCCATTGGAAGGCGGCGGATACGTGGCAGATACTCCTGGTTGGAAATCCCTCGCGCTGTGGGACACCGAGCCCGAGGAGATCGATGCCTACTTCCCTGAGCTGCGCGATCTCGTTCAGCACTGCCAGTTCAGCGACTGCACCCATATCCATGAGCCGGGTTGCGCGGTGCGCCGCGCGCTGGAGGAAGGTAAAATCCACCCGGAACGATACGAGTCGTATTTGCGGCTGAGAGCAGGGGAAGATTGACGATTTACGTTTGACCATTTACGATTGACAACAATGAATAGCAATTGGAATCTAGTCGGCCACGAATGGGCTGTGGATATGCTGAAGAAGCATATTATCCACGGCACCACGCGTCACGCCTACCTCTTCGCGGGACCTCCCGGGCTGGGGCGCCGTACCCTGGCCTTGCACTTCGCCCAGGCCTTGAACTGCCAGAAGCCCATCGAGGCGGGAATCCCATGCGGTGAGTGTCGCGACTGCAAGCAGATCGCCGCCATGCAGCACGCAGACCTTAGCGTTGTCCAGGCAGAAACCGAGGGCGGTACGCTGAAAGTGGACCAGATCCGCGAGGCGCGCCGCACACTGGTTCTCAAGCCTTATCAGGCAGATTATCGCGTCGCATTATTTCTAAGATTTCATGAAGCCAATGACAATGCTGCCAATGCGTTGCTGAAAACGCTCGAAGAAGCGCCATCCTATGCAGTGCTGATACTAACTGCCGATAATCCTGAGCAATTGCTGCCAACCATCGTTTCGCGTTGCGAAGTGCTGCGGCTTCGACCTCTAAAAATTGACGAAGTCCAAAAAGCGCTCGAAGCTCGAGGAGTAGAGGTGGGGCAGGCGAGACTCGTTGCGCACATCTCCGGCGGCAGATTTGGCTACGCGCTACAGATGATCGAGGATGATGCATTGCTTTCGAGACGCGCAGAACGCCTGAATGATCTGCAAAACTTGATCTCTGCTTCTCGCGTCGAGAAGTTTGCCTATGCCGATAAACTCTCACGCGACAAGGAATCCATGCGGCAGGCGGTTTTGATCTGGCTCTCCTACTGGCGCGATGTGATGCTGCGCAGCGCCCGCGCCGAGATGCCGCTTGTCAACGTGGACCGCAACATGGAGATCGAAGACCTGGCTGGCAGGCTGGATCTCTCCGCTGCACGGACGATTGTCAGTTGTCTCGAAGATACCCTCGAGAAGATGGAAAAAAATGTAAATGCAAGATTGCTAGCCGAAGTCTTATTGCTGGATTTGCCGAGAGTCTAATTACCGTAGTGAAGCCTTGAAGTCTTCAGTCGTTAATATAAAAATTTAATTCATGTCAGACTTGCTTTATCCGTATGCCGATAAACTTCGCTTCCCTCGCGAGGTCGAAGAACAATTCCACGAAGACTATCGCGTCAACACGATTGCGACCACGCGTTTTGCGATCGTCCTGGGAATTGTTCTCTATTCCCTGTTCGGCATCCTGGATGTTTATGCTGCTCCCATTTCAAAAAATGCTCTGTGGTTTATCCGTTATGCGATTGTTGCCCCGTACTTCGCGTTTCTCCTTTTTGCTTCGTACAACCAGCGGTATCAAAAACACTTCCAGTTATGGGTATGCTCGGGAGTCGTCGTATCAGGCTTTGGTGTGATCGCTGGCACCACCATCGTGCGCGAGGTCGAATTTGCCAGCCGGTTTTATTTTAGCGGACTGCTGCTGGTCTCCATGTGGGCCTATGGGTTGTCACGCCTGCAATTCCGCTATGCCGTCCTTGCAAACCTGGTGATCCTGGTGGGGTATGAATACAGCAATCTGGTGATCAAGCAGCAGCTGGAAACGGAAACCGGCACGCTGATTTTTATCCTGCACAATTTTTTCTTCCTGGGGGCAAACATCATCGGAATGTTCACCAGTTATTATCTGGAGCGCTATGCCCGCCGGGAATTCCTGCAAAAGTACGCGATACAGGAGCAACGCGACCAGGCTGATAAATTGCTCTATAACGTTCTGCCGGAACAGATCGCTGAACGGCTGAAGCGTAGCAATGAAACCATCGCGGAGGAATTCGAGTCAGCGAGTGTGCTATTTGCCGATATGGTGAACTTCACGCCGATCACAGCCCGCTTCGGCCCCCTGGAAGTGGTGGAGATGCTGAACGAGCTGTTCTCGCGCTTCGACGAACTCGTGGATAAGTACGGCGTCGAAAAGATCCAGGTCGCCGGAGATGGCTATGTGGTGGCAGCCGGCGTGCCCATGCCCCGCCCGGACCATGCCACCGTCATCGCGCAGCTGGCGCTGGACATGCTCGATTCCGTCAAAACCGGGAACTTCCTCGGCGGGAAACATCCCGTCGAGATCCGCATCGGACTCAATACTGGTTCCCTGATCGCCGGTGTGATCGGCCGCAAAAAATACTTCTATGCCTTGTGGGGCGATATGGTCAACACGGCCAGCCGCATGGAGAGCCACGGCGAGAGCGGCAAAATCCAGATTACGCGCGCTATGTACGAATTTCTCAAAGACGACTTCGAATGCGAATACATCGGCGAGGTTGCCCTGAAAGGTAAGGGGAAGATGGAAGCCTGGTATTTGATCGGCAGAAAAGAGAAGAAGGCAAAGGAAAGGAGTGTGTCCCATGCCTGAATCGCCTCTCGCTAAAAAGATGAAGCTCAAGCTTGGTTTGCAAGCCGCGGTGATCAACGCTCCGGAGAATTATATGGATGAATTGAAGCACGATACCGCCATATCGCCTACCCTCAACGGGAAGTTCGATTGGATCCAGATTTTCGTGCAGAGCAAGGCCGAGCTGGATGGGCTGGTATCAGATGTCGGAAAGGCATTGAAACCTGAATCCATGCTATGGATTTCGTTCCCGAAGGGATCTTCAAAGATCCAGACCGACCTGACCCGCGATAAAGGCTGGGAAAGCGTGCAACAACTTAATTTGAAATGGATCAATCTCATCTCGGTGAACGATACCTGGTCCGCCTTCGCGCTGCGACCATATAAAGAGGGCGAGAAGAAACAGTCGTTTCGGTAACAATTCTGTCATTGCTTCGCCCTACTGGGCTCGCAATGACATGAGGAGACACTATGTGTAGAAGCATCAAACAACTACGAAATTCAGAAATCCCCGCCACCCAAGAGGAAATCCATGCTGCGGCGTTGCAGTTCGTGCGCAAGGTCAGTGGCTACCGCAAACCGTCCCGCGCCAATCAAGCAGCGTTCGAGGCGGCGGTCATGGAGGTAGCAGCGGCAACCCAAAAGCTATTGGCGGAGATCCATACACAACCGCTTCATATGACCAACGAGTGAGTGGAATTGTATTGCGCAGGCCTATAATAATTAATAAGAGCAGCGTAACCACAGGCCATCAGTAAGGAGGCGACATGAAAGACAATTACACTCACATTACGATCATCCTTGATCGGACCGGCTCCATGGATTTGATCCGTGACGACACCATTGGGGGATTCAATACCTTCTTGAGGGCGCAGAAAGCCGAGCCGAGTCTCGCAACCCTTACACTGGTGCAGTTTGATTCGCAGGACCCCTATGAGATCATTCACCGGTTCAAGCCCATCGCAGAGGTGCCGGAGCTCACCCGCGAGACGTTCGTTCCGCGCGCCAACACACCACTCCTTGACGCGATCGGACGCGGGATCAATGACCTGGAAAAGAGCCTGGCTGACCTCACGGAAAATGAGCGCCCCTCGCGCGTGGTGATGGTGATCATCACCGACGGGCAGGAAAATTCCAGTCAAGAATTCCGCAAGGACCATATCGAGAAGATGATCAAGGAAAAGCAGGAAAAATCTGCCTGGCAATTCGTCTTCCTGAGTGCCGACCTGGATGCCATCGGCGATGCCCTGCGCAGCGGCATGCATGCGTCGGCTGTCATGGCCTATGATACAAATGCGCGTGCAATCGGCGCGGCCTGGAGATCTCTGTCAAGAAGCGTTTCTGATTACCGGGCAGCACGAAAAGAAGATGTCTCCTTCACTGAGGAAGACCGCGACCAGCAGGAAAATGAAAAGAAAAGGAAGTGAGTCCTCCGCAAAGGCATACTATTTCACTACATCGGTGATCTGATTTGGTTCTTCAAAATGCGCCATACGGCGCATTTTTTGTATGGGAACCTGTCACTGCTCTGCGGTGTATAGAGAAAGAATGTGAGCCTTACGAAGGTTTTTTTCTTAAACCTTCGTAAGGCTGCACCAGAAGGAGACATGATGCCAAAATTGTATTCCTTGCTTTTGATCATTATCCTTGCCTCTTTTCTCACGGGCTGTGCTGCGGCTGCAAACCCTCAGGTGGAAGAAATCACAGTTAAAGATGGCAGCAGGGCGCCGGCAGGACTGACCGATAGCAGTACTGATTCTGCCTACACAGAAGTTGTATCTCACAACCCTCCAGATAGCTGTCCCATCACCCGCGCCCCGGATGTTGCTTTTATCCCACCGGAGCCTTATCCCTCAGCGCCGCCTGAGAGGTATGAGAATCAGTTCTGGTTTGGCACGGCCGAACTTTGGACAATGCTGGGAACCGACGGCACCTGGTACGCCCTGCCGCAAAGCAATAATGGATATGGCCAGAAAGTTTTCTGGTGGAGCCAATCTTTCGACAGCAAGGTCGATCCGTTTCCGGCCTTCAGTGTTACCGTTGAGCAGTTGGATACTCATGCACCATCCGCTCCTAACGTGGTCGCACAGGAAGCCACGAACGCCTCTGCAGACTTCGGTACGGCCATGCTGACAGGGGTCCAGATTCCCAGCCTCGGTTGCTGGAAAGTGACGGGTCAATATAATGATTCAGAATTGAGTTTTGTCGTGTGGGTCGCACCCTGATATTCAGAGGCAAAACCAAACCAAGTTTGTGCATTTTGTAACAATCTACTATAATGAGGGCGGAAAGGAACACAGACATGAAAGGCAACGAAAGAATCATCGCGATCCTGAACGATTTCCTTGCAGATGAGCTCACGGCCATCAGCCAGTACATGGTCCACTCTGAGATGTGTGCCAACTGGGGGTACAATAAATTGCATGAAGCCATCGAAAAACGCGCCATCGGTGAAATGAAGCACGCTGAGCAGCTCATCGGTCGTATCCTCTTTCTCGAGGGACAGCCAGTGGTCAGCAACCTTAATAAAATCCACATCGGGGAGAATGTCGAAGCACAGCTTAAACATGATCTCGACGCGGAAGCAGGCGCGATCAAAGCTTACAACGAGGGCATTCGAATGTGTCTGGAACTGGGTGACAATGGCTCACGCGAGCTCATCGAGGACAACTTGGAGGATGAAGAGGAACACCTTGACTGGCTCGAAGCCCAGCTCGACCAGATCAACCAGATGGGACTACAAAATTATCTTCTGGCGCAGGTCAGAGAATAATCAGTAGGTCAGGCTTTCAGCCTGACAGTTGTTGAAATGTTAAGGATTGGCAGGTTAAAAACCTGCCCCGCAGACTCCCGCTATCTGGCGGGAGTTTATTATTCAATCGTCCCCCTCAACTTTCTGGCCAGCCGCCCAAAATGGGGCGTATAGCGGATATCGTCAGTGCGCGGGCGCGGCAAGTCAACATTTAAATCCAGTTTTACTTTGCCGGGGCGTTGCGTCAGCACTAACACACGATCTGCCAGGAACAGCGACTCGTTGATCGAGTGTGTCACCATGATGACGGTCTTCTGACGCATCTGCCAGATACGCGAGAGCTCGTTCCACATGCGCTCGCGCGTGATCGCGTCCAGCGAGCCGAACGGCTCATCGAGCAGGAGCAGGTCGGGGTCGTGGATGAGCGCCCGCGCGATCGCCACGCGCTGTGCCATCCCACCGGAGAGGTCGCGCGGCAAAGAGTCCTCGAATCCCTGCAGCCCAACCAGCTCGATCATCTCCCGGGCTTTGACGCGCGCCGTGGCTTCATCTACCTGCTTTACTTCAAGCGGAAGCTTGATGTTTTCGATCACGGTGCGCCACGGCATGAGGTTTGCCTGTTGAAAGACCATGCCCGTGCTGGGCTGTTCGCCGTGACCGAACATAAACGAGCCTGAGGTGGGAGCGATCAAACCGGCAAGGATGCGCAGGAGGGTCGTCTTGCCTGAGCCGGATGGACCCAGCACGCAGACAAACTCGCGCGGATACACGTCGAAAGAAATGTTCTCCAGCGCGCGCAGGCCGCCGTTGTTATCAGGGAACACCGCGCTCATGTTGTGAATGGTAAGAATAGGTGTATGTGCCATAACAAGCTAGCCACAGAACCTCGGAGATTCTTTTTTCTCTGTGACTCTGTGGCAAATCCTTAGGGAATGAACTCGTTTGTAAAGGCCTTACTCAAATCGAGCTCTTCAGTGACCAGGCCCATCTCGAGCAAAACGTTCCGCATGTTTTCCCAGGCCTGTGGGTTGGAATATCCCAGCCGCTCGGCTTGCCATTGCTCAATGGATGTGGCAAGCACCTCCCTTTGCACAGCGGCATCCAGATCGGAAAAATTTGGGATATGCGCTTCGCTTAACTCAAAGGCTTCATCAGGATCTGCGATGGTGTCGGCAAGTCCCTTTAGAAACGCGCTCACGAATGCACGCACTAGTTCTGGGTCTTCTGCAATTACCTTTTCGCTTGCCAGAATCCCATTCGAGGCGAGCTGCACATAATCTGCCACGCGGATTTCAGTGACCGGGATCCCGCGCGCCCGCAGTTGGATCGGCTCATTGGCGGTATAGCCAACGATCACATCCTGCTCGCCGGCTGCCAGTAGTTCCACCTGATTGAAACCGATTGAATCAAGAGTTACGTCTTCTTCGCTCATCTTGGCTTCAAATAAAAGCGCACGCAGGCCAATGTAGTTTGCGCCGAATAAACCTGGCAAGCCAATCTTTTTTCCTGCGAGATCCTGTGGGATTAGGACTTGCACCTCGCTTTTTGCAACGACGGAAACAGGATATTCCTGGTACCAGGCAGCCACGTAGACCACGGGCAACCCCTGCGCGCGCGCCAGCAGCACCTGTTCGCCAGAAACAACTGCAAACGGCAGGTCGCCGGCTCCTACCAGCGCCACGCCATCGGTCTCGAATTTGTAATCCAGATCGACATCGAGTCCTGCTTCACGGAAATATCCCTTTTCCATAGCAACATACATGGGCGCGAACTGGATGTTCGGGACGTATCCCATCGGCAGGCTGATCTTGGTCAATTCGCCCGTTTCATTCGCGGACCCGAAGCTGCTGCACGCCGAAAGAACGAGTGCCATCGCCAGTGTAATCAAAGTTAACTTGCGAAACATAAATTTTCTCCTAATGCGCGCTTCATCTGCACTCCCTTGGTCTCGATACGGCGGACAAACACCGCCTACTCGACCAGCGGTCGCTCCGCTCAGCGCGAGGTGTTTTGCCATTTCAACAATCTTTTTTCGAGCAATATCACAATGCCATACAACATCAATGCCAGCGCGATCAACATGAAGACTGCAACGAAGACCATCGGCGTGTCATATTGAAAATCGCCTAACTGCAAAAGGAATCCAAGTCCCTCTTCCGCGTCCACCAGCTCTCCAACGATCGCGCCGATCACGGAGAGAGTCGCGCCCACGCGCAAGCCACCCAGAAAGACAGGCAATGAGGCGGGCACTTCTACCTTCCACAAAATTTGCGAGCGCGAGGCATGCAGGGAATTCATCAGATCGTACAACGCGGGCGGCACAGCCCGCACACCCACGATCGTGTTGACTAGCACAGGAAAGAACACAATCAACGCGCAGATGACTACTTTCGAGAGAATCCCGTCGCCCAGCCAGATGACCAAGAGCGGCGCGATCGCCACAATGGGAATTGCCTGACTGGCCACCACATACGGAGAGAGAATTCTTTCCAAAGTGCGCGACTTGGCAAGGACATATCCCACAATGGTCGCTAGGATCACCCCGGCCAGCAGCCCCAACACAATTTCAAGGAGCGTGATACCGGTGTGGTAGATCAGGCTTCCATCTCTCAAAGCTCGTATGAAGCGAGTCCACACGCTGAGAGGAGAGGGCAGGATGAAGTTTGGTATCCCGCCATAACGCGTGATCATATGCCACACCAGAAGGCCGGCTACAATGGATATCAAGCCGAGCCAGGTACGTGAGCTGTTTCGTGAGAGAGCGCGGATAAGTTTGGGATTCATAACAGACTTGAGCCGCCAGGGACGACGAGAATACAACTGGGAACGGAGCTGCAAAACAAAACACCTCGTAGAGCAAACCTACGAGGCGCGGAACCAGGCAAAATACAAAGCGATTCCAGAAAAAGTCCCGAAAACAACTGGTGTTTTCGGGGCTTATATCATACCGTCTAGGCGGTAACTTGAATCAGACTCGTATGAGCCTACATCCTTCTTTTATCCAGACTATTACTGTCGGCTCCGGAGTTCCACCGGATCATGCTCTATGGAGTCTGCTTGCTGCCTGCTGCAGGAGCAAGCTCCTGGACTCCGAATTCGCTCGTGGGCTGTACCACCGATCGGGAATTACACCCTGCCCCGAAGGTTTTTATTGGTTTTTGAGATTATACCCTGCCTAGCACAAATTGCATAATTTGTGCCCCCGGGTACTCGATTTCTCAGTTTGCTTTGACGATGCAATCGACAGGGCAGACAGTGACGCACTTGGGTGAATCGTGGTGACCCTGGCATTCGACGCAGGTGGCCTGGTCGATCACATAGGTGATTCCATCGCCTTCGCTAATGGATTCGGTCGGACATTCGGGTACGCATGCGCCACAGGCGATGCAGTCTTCAGTAATTTTCATTGTCATGGTTCGATACTCCTTCAAAATTTTGTTACTGCGGATACAAAATTACCCCACGCCCCATGCGGCGTCAATTGACGAACTTCTTTTATTTGGTGAATTTTGTCACATAAGCGACCATTCAAGTCTTATTTGCCAGAAAGCGAGCTTATGTCCCCTTTTCTTGTTTTCCCCGTTATATAAATGCATCGATGCCACTTCTTGAATCGCCTAAGAAAGGAGCTGCATGTTAGTATTTGAGGCAGATCGGAAAATACAGGTGTCACAAGACGATATTTCCGCTTTGATTGCCGCGGCACAAAAGGATCCTGCTGCCTTTAGCAGGCTCTATGACTGTTATGTGCAGCCCATCTATCGATATGTGTTTAGCCGGGTGGGCACTGTACATGAGGCAGAGGATATTACTTCGCAGACGTTCATGTCTGCATATGAGTCGCTGGGACGGTACCGGGAGCGCGGCCAGTTTTCGGCGTGGTTGTTCCGAATCGCGCGGAGCAAGATGAACGATCATTTCCGTCGAAGCAAGCGCGAGGTCGGTTTTGAGGCGGCAGGGGAAATCTTGGAAAGAGAAGATGCTCTTGGCGTATTGATCCGGGCCGAGGAGGTGAGCCGGATTCGCTTCATCATCAGTCACTTGAATGAAGAAGAGCAGGAATTGATCCGTCTGCGCTATGTCGCGGAGCTGTCCTTCGTGGAGATCGCAGACCTGTTAGGCAGACGCGAAGATGCCGTGAAGAAATCCGTATACCGCTTGCTGGCGCGTTTAAAGAGCCAGTTGGAGTGAGCATGAACGATTTGAATTTCTCCCCTGAGTTTGAGGAAAAGGTTCGCAGAGCAGTGGATGTACCGAATGCAAGTCCGGAGTTTGTTAACAGATTGCGAAATGAGCTGGCAGGAAAGCCGACGAAGACAGAGCCGAGATTTGTGTTTCGACCTGCCTGGGCTGTAGCATTTGTTTTCGCGCTGGCAGTCGCGATCGCGAGCGCACCCGGCGTTACCGCTGCAATTGGCAGGCTCCTTGGTTATGTGCCCGAAGTAGGAATTGTGGAAAACACCGGTAGCTTGCGAATTCTGGCGGAACCCGTCTCCGTGACACGCGAAGGCATCACCTTGACCATTGATTATGTGTATGTATATGCAGACCACGTAGAGCTGGCCTATAGTGTGACGGGTATCCCGGCACAGAACGATGGCTGGCAGGCTGAGGATGCAACCACAAACCCAACCGCGTTTTGCGGAGGAGTTAATGTCGGTGATATGGCAAGCAAGGATGGCGATGCGCGTTTGAGATTGCCCGATGGAACCCTGCTGGAGCGTGATTACACCGGCAAATATCCACAGAATGCCTTCGCAATGAAACCTGTGTATGAAGCTTCAATCCCCGCGGATGGGACCGAAATGACTTTGGTGCTCAAATGTATTCCAATCTCAAGGCTGGGCGTCGTGCCTGAGAACTGGGAAGTACCCTTTAGCTTGGTCTCGGTTCCTCCGGAAACAGTGATCGGTGCGCCGGTCATCGAGGTAGCACCGACAAATATTGTACAGTCCACCGTCGAGCCTGTGGCATCTCCCGTTGCCGAGTCTCCAGCGATACCTCAGCCAGTCGTGAACATGACTCTACATAAGATGGTGCCGATGGATGCGACAACGATCTATTACTTCAGCTTGGATATAGAAGACAGTGATCCGTCCTTGATCTCCATTATGCCGGTTGATGCATACCTGATTGACTCGCTGGGACAAAAAATCGATCTGATCGGTAACTTCCCCTGGCAGCCATTTGAGCATCGCGTGGGAAGTCTCTTCGAATACAGGTCGGCTTCGAAACCAGCGGATGGCCCTATGACCGTGGTGGTTGAAAATGCAGTGGCTTATTATGCCCCGCTGTATGTGGAACCACCGCAGGCCACACCCGAAGAGATGTCATTTACCTTCGATGTAAGTAGTGATCCGCAACAAGGCCAGACCTGGGAGTTGAATAACGAGTTCGAGATCGCGGGTTACGATTTGAAGGTGACATCGGCTCGCGCAGTCATCTGGGAGGAGGTGCAAGAGCCCAGCTTCATTGACGGTTCCCAGGGCTATGAGTTTGGATATCAGTTTGCTGTGGAAGCTGAACCAGGCGTCAAGTTCACCCTGTGGATGGACATCATGTCCGAGTCTCCCATGTGTTGGTTGACAACAGGGGTGCCGCACATCCCCTCTGGTTCCTCCCTGCTGTACACGCAGCTTTGCCGGGAACGGTACCCGAGCGGATTGGTGAAAGTCACGATCGCAGAACTTGCGGTCTTGCTGGAGAATACCTGGCAATTCACATGGACGCCATAGGGGACCGAACCATGGCTATTTCAAAATTCAAGCTCTTGCGGCACTGGTTTTGATATTGTTCAGAGTCGTATCCGCCTGTCAGCCTACGCCAACAGTGGTTCCAGCTCAAGGGAGCGCGATGATGAAGAATATCGGTAAGAAATGAATTCGACGTTGAAATGCAGTTTTGCTTTTCATCATGCGCTCCGCTTATAAAGTAACAGACCGGAAGTCTTATGGGCTCTCATGAGACTTCCGGTTGCTATCACCTTGCGGTAAGGTGGACACTTGCACCGCACGCCCGCCTGTTCTGGCGTACGGGGCCACGGGGTGCCGGGGAGTGCAGGTGTTGGCAAAACTCCCCGGCACTACCTGTCCATAAGGCTAGTGACCAGGACTGGCCCTCATGATAAAATTTTTCCTATGCAATATATACTGATGCCACAGGTGATCAACATGAGCAACACAGGCGTGTCCTTCTATTTGCGCGCCTGTTTGCCGGTGTCTGACTGACACCGCTTTATTAATCAGTTTTCCCGCGGGCGTGCACCACTCCCGCGGGTTTATTTTTTAAAGGCGATTTCTCATGAACACTACAAAACTCAACTTAAAAACCTTTTACATTCTTTTGTTCGGACAATCGATTTCGATCCTCGGTACAGGCATGACCCGTTTTGCGGTGATGATCTGGGCTTATGAACAGACCCGTTCCGCCACTGCGCTCGCCTTACTGGGATTCTTCAACTGCATCACATATATCCTCGCGAGCCCATTTGCGGGCGTGCTCGTCGATCGTCTGCCTCGTCGCAAGGTTATGTTTTTTGCCGACCTCAGTGCAGGACTCATGACCGCCATGTTGTTGGTCATTCAGATGACCGGAGAACTTCAACTCTGGCATTTATACCTGGCGATTGGGCTGGCGGGAATTTTCGAAGCGTTTCAGGATCCTGCATTCACTTCTACGGTGAGCCTGCTTGTGCCAAAGGACGAATATGTTCGTTCGAATGGAATGCTTGGCATGGGAAGATCTGTGGCGCGCATGCTTGCCCCCATCTTTGCGGGCCTGGTGCAGCAGGTTCTGGGTTTGAATGCAGTGCTCTCCATAGATATCTTCACGATGAGTATTGCCCTACTGGGATTGCTGATGATTCGTATTCCAGGTGCGCCGGTGAGTGCCGTAGGAGTTGAATCAAGAGGCAGTTTCTGGCAGGAGGTAAGGTTTGGGATGGCTTATATTTTTCGCCAGGCAGGGCTTCGCAACCTGACCCTATCGTTCTTCCTGGTCAATCTCTTTGCAACGCTAACTTATTTCGCCGTCCTCTCCCCAATGATTTTGGCGCGCACCGGCGGCGATGAAACCGCCCTTGGAATTGTCCGAACTGCGATGGGCATTGGCGGCATCACAGGCGGAGCGTTACTTGTTGCCTCGAAGAGTCCTCAGCGCAAGGCAAGGATGTATTTGCTGGTCACCGGCTTATCTTTTTTGATCTGCGACGCGGGAATGGCTGTCAGTCGTTCTGTCGTTGGCTGGTCGATTGCCGGTTTTCTTGCCGAGTTGACCATCCCATTTCTCGTCAGCCCATACTATGCCCTATGGCAGGAGACCGTTCCACCCGATGTGCAAGGGCGTGTCTTTTCTATACGCGAGATGATTCAGATCGCAAGCCAGCCCATCGGGTTTCTTCTGGGCGGATTGATGGCCGATCGTCTTTTTGAACCTGCCATGCAAAGTTCTGGATGGTTCAGTATGTTGTTTGGTGGACTGGTCGGAACGGGACCTGGAGCGGGCATGGCATCCATGTTTTTGTTGACGTCCGTGTGCGGCAGCTTACTTGGCTTCCTTGGTCTGCTGCTCCCCTCCATCCGTCGGCTGGATGAACCGGGATCATTTGATCATCACCTCAAGCGATTGCCTGATCAGTCCCTCACACTGAGTAAAGAGAGCTCCTGACAGGGTATGAAAATTGAAGGAAGATCATAGAAGCATGTGAGAAGGTGAAACTGAGAATAATTAAGACACTGTCCCAAAGATTGTTATGTCTTTGGGACAGTGTGTTTATTTCAATTGTGCTTTGATCTTTTCTGCAGTTTCTTTATAACCGGTGAGTTTATCGCGTTCCTTGTGCACCAGAGCAGCCGGGGCCTTGTTGGCAAAGTCGCCTGCCAGAAGTTTTTCGAGACGCTCGATGTGAGACTGAGCCTCTTTCAGTTCTTTCTCGAGACGAGTCTTTTCTTCTGCGAGGTCAACCATGCCGGCCAGAGGCAGATAGACTTCCACGGCACCGATCACGAGAGGAGTAGACTCGGTAGGTTTATCGGTCAACGATGGAACAATGGTCAATTCAGATTCGTTCAACCCAGCCAGCGAGGCGAGCACCCTGGATTGTTCCTTCAGCAAATCTGTTTTTGAACCTGCGGCAATTGTGGCGGCAATGCGTTTGCTGGGAGCCAGGTTCTTCTCTGCACGCAGGTTGCGGATGGAGCGCACGATCTCCTGCACCAATTCAAAGTCGGCGATCTTTGATTCTTCCCAGCCTTCGGGGGCGCGAGGCTCGGGGAAGCGCGCGATGATGAGGGCTTCGGGCCAGTCAGAGGCGAGACTGAGGGCTGGAGACTGGAGGATTGCCTGACGCAGGTAATCCCAGAGTTCTTCGGTCACGAACGGCGTAAAGGGATGAAGCAGACGCAACGCCCCATCGAATACGCGCGCTAACGTGGAGATCGTCAAATCTCTAGTCTCTGGTCTCTGCATTTGTCCCTTGGCCACCTCCACGTACCAATCGGCAAAGTCAGACCAGAGGAATTCATAGATCTGGTGCCCGGCTTCTCCGTACTGGAAGTTCTGGAAGAGCCGCTCCACATCACGGATGAGCTGCTGGAGGCGAGCCCAGATCCAGGAGTCGGCGAGGGTGTAATTGGAGACTGGAGATTGGAGACTGGTGTCTGGTCCCTCGTCTTTGAGCCCTTCGATTGCATTGATCACGAACCTGCCTACGTTCCAGATCTTGTTGGCAAAGTTGCGGTTTGCTTCCACCTTTTTCACGGAGAGGCTCATGTCGTTGCCCGGTGTAGAACCCACCAACAATGTGAAGCGCAGTGCATCTGTGCCCAGCTCATCCATGACCGTGAGCGGATCGATCACATTGCCATAGGTCTTGGACATCTTGCGTCCATGCTCGTCGCGGATCAACCCATGCAAATACACCGTGTGGAAAGGCACTTCACCTGTGAACTCAAGTCCCATCATGATCATGCGCGCCACCCAGAAGAACAGGATGTCGTACCCCGTTTCCATGTAGGATGTGGGATAGAAATATTTCAAGTCGGGTGTTTGATCGGGCCAACCAAGAGTCGAGAACGGCCACAGTCCCGAAGAGAACCAGGTGTCCAGCACGTCTTCATCCTGATGGATTTCCTTCGAGCCGCAGATCCCACATTCGGTCGGGTCTTCGCGGCCTGTGGTCATGTGTCCTTCGGGACAGTACCAGACGGGGATGCGATGTCCCCACCACAGCTGGCGGCTGATGCACCAATCCTTGATGTTGTCGAGCCAGTTGAAGTAGACCTTCTCGAAGCGCTCGGGGACGATCTTGATACGATCATCTCGCACGGCTCCGAGGGCAGCCTGCGCAAGGGGCTCGATCTTTACGAACCACTGGGTGGAGATCATCGGTTCGACGATCTCACCGCCGCGCTGAGAACGCGGGATGGTGGTGCGGTACGGCTCCGTCTTGATCACCAGCCCGGCCTTTTTCATATCTGCCCACATATCCTTGCGCGCCTCGAAGCGGTCCTGACCCTTGTATGGGCCGCCGTTTTCGTTGATCATCGCCGCCACATCCAACACAGAGATGATCGGCAGGTTGTGGCGCTGCGCAATGGCGTAGTCGTTCGGGTCATGACCGGGGGTAATCTTGAGCGCGCCAGTGCCAAACTCCATGCTCACATATTCATCGGCAATCACTGGAATTTCGCGTCCAAGAATCGGCACGACGACCTTTTTACCGATAAACTTTTTGTAGCGTTCATCCTCAGGGTGTACAGCCACCGCGGTATCGCCAAGGATTGTCTCCGGGCGAATGGTCGCCACCGGGATAAACTCATCGGAACCTGCCAGCATATATTTAAAGTAATACAGCGTGGCTTCTTCCTCACTGTATTCAACTTCGAGGTCCGAGACCGCGGTCTTGAGTCCGGGTGACCAGTTGATTAAACGAGGGCCGCGATAGATGAGTCCCTTTTCGTAGAGGCGCACAAAGGCTTCGCGCACGGCCCGACTGAGTCCATTGTCCAGGGTGAAGCGTTCGCGTGACCAGTCACACGACGCGCCGAGCCGCCGGATCTGAGTCGTGATGATGCCACCGTACTTCTTCTTCCATTCCCAGGTACGCTTGACAAACCCTTCCCGCCCGAGCTCTTCGCGCGTGACTTCTTCATTTTTCAGTAGATCGCGTTCCACCATTAGCTGCGTGGCGATACCGGCGTGGTCAGTGCCCGGCACCCACAGTGTGGGAATGCCTTTCATGCGGTGATAGCGGATCATCAGGTCTTCCATGCTGACGAACATGGCATGACCGAGATGCAGTTCGCCGGTCACGTTCGGCGGCGGTATGGAGATGACAAACGGTTTTATGCTCGGGTCGAAGTCCTGCTTCGCAGGATCATTCCATGGCCTGAAGTAACCGCCTTTCTCCCACATCTCATAGATGCGCGGCTCGGTGGATTTGAAATCATAGGCTTTTGGTAATTCGTGCTTGGTCATTCTTGCTCCATGAAAATGAAGTTGATGGCTTTTTCAAAAGAGGAACCAAAGTCCGCAGAAAATTCATGTCCGATCTCGGCATGGACTTCTTCCTCGAATGGAACATTGTTCCGTCTCAAGACTTCCTGGATTTCGCGGGCTCGCTCGAGAGTATGATCCTTTTCGCCCGTGACGAAATAGCCGCGAACATTCTTGTTTTCTATGGCTAGCTCGTTCGCATCCGCCCACCAGGTGCCGATCCCGATAAAGCCGCGCACAGGCAGCGTGCCTGTCAACGCGGCATAGATTGCCATGCCGCTGCCTTGCGAGAAGCCCGCGATGACAACTCGTTGCGGATCGATTTGAAACTGCTGTGAAACCCGCTCATAGTAAAAGAGCAGATCCGAGAGTCCCTGACCAGGGTTATCCCAGTGATAGGCGCCTTGAAAAACGGGCTGCGTGGATTGGCAAGATATCACCAACCAGCCGCGCTGCCTTGCCTGCTCCCACTGTGCGAGATCTACATCTTTGTTTCCATTGCGACCGTGCAGCGTAATGAGCAATGGATACAGTCCGGAAGGAGACGACTCCGGCGTGAGAATGGCGTAATCTCGTTCGATATGCTTTTGGGCTGCTGCATGTTTTTCCGTGGAAACCACCACGAGACGCTGAAACTCCGGCCGGTCGCGGACTGCGTTCAAGTCCGGGTCGGCGAAGAGCTCTCCCTGCCACCAGAGGCCGTTGTCTAGCCCCTCGCGAAATACGGACAGAACATCATCGGGACGATCAGAGAGGCTCAAGAGGCACATGCGCCAGAACACCATGCGGGGCTTTTGTTCGGGGAAAGCATCGAGCTGCCCTTCGATCATCTGCAATGCCTCATCGAACTTCTTTTCTCCGTAGAGCACAATCAGTTTGTCGGTCACTTCACGAAATGTCATGTGTTCCATTCAATCTCCACGTTTGTCAGGATGGTTGTCAAAACAAAAACACGCCTCGTCCAACATGAGGACGACGGGCGTGTCGCGGTACCACCTCAATTCGTTTTCAACCATAAAGGAGCACCAGGGTTAAAAACGCTCTCTGTGACTGGCTAGCACCAGTCTATGCTGTAACGGGCATTCCCGTGCTGGTCTACTCCTTAGCCTGTCACGTTGAAAACGTGACCTACAAAATTTCTTCAGCAATAATCCAGACGACTTCGGCGTTGTTTTCCTGTGGATGTTTCCACCAAATACATCCTTCTCTATCAGGACTCGACACGCGTACTACTTCTGAATGCCCGGATTATACGCATGGAGCCAGAGATAGTCAAGAAATAGGCGATTAAGGGCAATGATTCGACTAACGTTTGTTATACTTGCTCTGTTCAATTTCTTATGAATCAACAAATGAACAGGAAATTCCTCCGTGTAGGGATCGTTCTCATCACTGTAGTCATTGCATTCATCGCCTGTTCCTCCCCTGCATCTCCACGACCTCCCGCCTCAGTACAATCGAACAACTCCACCGTGCCATCGAATTTTGTAACAGTCAGCGATGGCAGGTTTATGTTAAACGGCCGCCCGTATTATTTTGTGGGTACCAACTTCTGGCAGGGAATGAATCTGGGCGTGGACGGCCCCCCCGGAGATAGGGAACTGCTCGTTCAAGAGTTAGATCGTTTACAGCGGATCGGTGTGACGAATCTGCGGGTGATGGCAGCCTCTGAAGGCCCAAACACGGAGTCGTACCGCATGGTGCCGGCACTGATGGTTTCGCCGGGCGAGTACGATGAGCGGGTCCTCGATGGACTGGATTTCTTCCTGGCGGAGGTCGGCAAACGAGACATGAAAGCCGTGATGGTGCTCAATAACTACTGGCAGTGGTCCGGCGGCATGGGACAATACGTCTCATGGAGTGATGGCACATCCATTCCTTATCCCGGCGACTGGGGCGTGTTCATAGACTATGTGGCAAAGTTCTATGACTGTTCCGAATGCCAGTTCTGGTATCGCGAGCACATCGAGATGATCATCAATCATGTCAATCCCTATACCGGCTTGAGATACCGCGACGACCCAACGATCTTTGCCTGGGAGCTGGCGAATGAACCGCGACGGTATCCGCAGGCGTGGATCGACGAAACCGCCGCGTATATCAAATCCCTCGACCCCAATCATTTAGTCACAACCGGATCGGAGGGCACGCCGCCGGGTGAGAACCAGGACTTCCAGCGGACGCACGACGGGCCAGACATCGATTACGCAACAATTCACATCTGGCCGCAGAACTGGGGCTGGTACGATCCGACAACTCCATCGACGTATGAGCGAGCAGAACAAAATGCCATCGAATACCTTCGCAGGCATGTCTTCGATGTGGCGGTGCTGAATAAGCCGCTCGTGCTGGAGGAGTTCGGGCTGGCGCGCGACTGGGAGCCGGTTCGCGATATTTATGACCCACAATCCTCAACCAACCACCGCGACCGGTTTTACAAGGCGATGTTCTCGGAAGTTTATACCCTGGCGTCTCAGGGCGGTCTGATTGCCGGTGACAACTTCTGGGCCTGGGGCGGCGCGTCGCGCCCCGGCGACGATTGGCTAGGCGACCCTCCGCATGAAACTCCCGGCTGGTACTCGGTTTATGATAAGGACCAGTCTACACTCGAGATCATTTCCTCGCACGCTATGGAAATGCAGCAGGTTGTCACTCCATAAAGTACTCTCGATATAATCGCACGGAAGGGATCTAATCAACACATGCTCACTGGAATTGGATTTGTTCTGATTGGACTGGCCGCGGTGGCGGCTGGCGCGGTTAATGCACTGGCGGGCGGCGGGACCCTGATCACGTTCCCGATGCTTACCTTTCTCGGCATCCCGGCAGTGGCCGCGAATATCACCAACACAGTGGCGCTGTGCCCCGGCTATTTTGGCGGCACGCTCGCGCAGAGGAACGACCTGCAGGGACAGAAGCATCGCTTATGGCTGATTGTGCCGGCCAGCATCGTCGGCGGCGTGATCGGCGGGTTTCTGCTGCTGCAAACAGGGGAACGATTATTCCGGGAGCTGGTCCCGTATCTGATCCTGCTGGCTTCGGTGTTGCTGGCCATTCAGGATCCGGTGCGAGCGTGGCTGACACGGCGGATGAAGGAAGGTCAGGGTGGTGGGCTCGAGAAACTGACGTGGCTACCAGTCGGATTCGCGTCGATCTACGGCGGCTACTTTGGCGCCGGCTTGAGCGTGATCGTTCTCTCTGCCCTGGGGCTGACGCTCGAAGATAGTCTTACGCGGCTCAACGCGCTCAAACAGGCCGTGGCATTTGCCGTAAATGTAGCGGCAGCCATTTTCTTCCTCTTTTCGGGGCAGGTGGTCTGGTCTGCCGCGCTGGTGATGGCCGTCGGCGCGCTGATCGGCGGGGTGCTGGGCGGGAAGCTCGCCGGACGCATTAAGCCCTCCACGCTGCGTTGGACCGTTGTGATCATCGGTGTGATCATCTCAATCGTTTATTTCATACGCGGCTAAGCGCAAGCGCCGGAACACAAATTAAGTTCACCCGTTTTAAACTATTGTGTTTTAATTGCCACCGCTGGATCCAATATGACCAATCCAGGGATGAGTGTTTTCGCTTGTATTACACTCCATCCTTCCCCTAAGCCAATTCTCCCACAACCAAACCAAAGTCATCGTTGCCCGTTGTCGGGTGTAAGCCCTGATGTTTGGAGGACTTAATGATTGTTGGTATTAAGCGCTCAAGCCATATGAATCATCGAAAAAGCAAGAGCTTTCTTCGTCGGCTGGCCGTCTGCCTTCTTATCATTACGATGTTGCTGTTGAGTAGCTGCATGCCGCCTGCCGTAGAACCACTGGAGCCCACAGAGACGCCGGACATCGCTGCCGCAGAGGAGATCCCAAGCTCTACCGCGGAAGCGACGGCTTCAGTAACCGCGACCTCTGATCCGTCTGGAATTCCTACCGCCGTCCCCGCCAATGAAACTCTGCGTTTCAATGCAGACGCTGATACATGGGTGGATGAGTCAGAGCCTGAAGAAAACAATGGAGATAGTGCCTCCCTGCGCACCGATGGCGCAACCGACCCCGATATCGAGAGTTACATGCTTTTCACCGTGACGGGAATCACGGGCGGCGTGCAGAGCGCGATCTTACGAGTCTATGCCGCCAGCAACGATTCGAGGGATGGTCCGGCAGTCTATATGACGGAAACGTCCTGGCTGGAGGACGAACTGACGTGGAATAATCGGCCAGCCCGCGTAGGGGGCGCGATCGATAATAAAGATGGCATCCGCTCGGAGACCTGGGTGGAATATAACGTCACTTCCCAGGTAACCGAGAACGGGACCTATGCATTCATGCTTGTGGCAGATAGCACCGATGGCATCGCGTTCTCCTCTCTCGAAGGAGACAACCCGCCTGAGCTGGTGATCACGCTTGGAGAAATCGCATCGATCGAGCCTGCTGCAACGCTGCCCCCGGGCGCGGAGGTACTCGTGGGAGCCGGCGATATCGCCGCGTGTGAAGATGATCAGGATGAGATGACGGCGCAATTACTCGATAACATTGATGGCACCGTGTTCACAACAGGCGATAATGTTTACAGCAAGGGAACACCAGAAGAATTCGCGGAATGCTATGACCCCACGTGGGGGCGCCACAAGGACCGCACGAAGCCGATCCCCGGCAGTCATGATTATCGTACCGAGGGCGCGGCAGGGTACTACCAGTATTTCGATAACTTCCCTGAGTATTATGCCTACGACCTGGGTGACTGGCGCATTTATGCGTTGAACTCCGAGATCAATTTTTCGGAAACGAGTGAGCAAATGGCCTGGCTGCAGAATGACCTGGCGGCTAACCCGCGTCAGTGCGTGCTGGCGTACTGGCACATTCCGCGCTGGTCCTCCGGAGAGGAGCACGGTAGAGACCCCAGAGTCCAGATTCTATGGGAGACCCTGTACGAAGCCGGTGCAGAAGTGGTGATCAACGGTCATGAGCACAATTATGAACGGTTCGCGCCCATGGATGCAGATGGCGAGCCTGATCCATCCGGCACGCGCCAGTTCGTCGTCGGCACTGGAGGCGCAGACCTGTACTCTGAGTTTGATACTCCCTTACCGACCAGTGAAGTGCGTGATGCTTCCACATTCGGAGTCTTGAAGCTGGCCCTGTATGAGGGTGGATACAGCTGGGAATTCGTGCCCGTGGTGGGCTCGACCTTTACCGACAGCGGCAGCGGAGAATGCCATTAGCGGGGATAGGTCACTTGAAAATCAACGCCAGGTGCTATACCTGGCGTTGTTCATCTATGCTGCTTGCACAATCAAATTGCTACGCATATAATCTTCATTCGACTCATTTCATTAGGAGGTTTTCGTGCGCAAATTTCCCCAGATCCAGTTGATCATCTTGATTGCTGCCGTGTTCCTGACGGCTTGTGCAGCAAACAATGCGGATGCCCCTGCCCAGGCCGTTGAAGACTATCTCAATGCGTTGGTGGCAAAGGATGCAGACCGTCTATCGACGCTTTCCTGCGGGGAATGGGAAGATGATGCGCTGCTCGAATTAGATTCCTTCCAGGCTGTGACTGCGCGGCTCGAGGGTGTGTCCTGTGAGCAAACAGGGACGGACGGCGATACCGCCCTTGTGCTGTGCAATGGCAATATCGTGGCCACCTATAACGATGAAGACCAGGAGCTCGATCTCTCCGTGCGCACGTATCAGGTTGTGCAGGAAGGTGGAGAGTGGCTGGTATGCGGGGTCCGCTGATTCTTTAACCACGAAGGACACAGAGTGCACACACCTGCCCTGAGGGGCGTTGCCAGGGAAGGTTCTTTGTTCAGGTACTTCGTGTCCTCTGTATTTAAGAATGAAACAATTGATGGGGATCCGATCCCGGGTAAGCGGGGAATCTAATGGGACTTCTTCAAGTCGGCGCTTCCATCCTGACCTCGTTGCTGATCGGCGCACTGACAGGTCTTGGGCGCGCCGCGCGTTCCATGCGTGTCTACCTGCTGCTGGCGGTCAGCATCCTGGCGGTGTACTGGTTCCAGCCGGTGCTTCCTCTGCGCTCGTTTGATTTCTGGTTACCCTCTTGCACACTCGCTCTAGTCCTTCTCACCTGGTTGGTGATCTCACAACGCGAGACTCAAGATTGGCGCGCCCCCCAAAACCTGACCGCCCTGCTGCTCATCGTGGGTTTACCCACATTGCTCGTTCTCTCGCGCTATGTTCTCCCGGACCCGATCTTCACCGCATCGACACCTCCACAATTTTTGCAGTATGTAGTTCTGGCGACAATTCTGGGGATTGTAATCTTATTGCTCAGCCTGGTTTCACGCCGCTCTGTCTGGGCGATCAACGGCATAATCATTTTATTAATTGCTATTCTCATTGTTCTTAAGACACCCTCGCTGTCTTTGCAGACAAGCATATTCTTTCGCACGCTATCAAATCGTTCCGTCGAGAATGCATCCTTCACAGATTTGCGCTGGCTTGGTTTTTCCTACATTGCGTTCCGTCTCATTCATGCACTGCGCGACAATCAGATGGGACGCCTGCCCGAGCTTTCACTGGCAGAGTTTGCGACCTACGTGGTTTTCTTCCCTGCGCTGGCAGCCGGCCCCATCGACCGCACGGAACGCTTTACGCAGGACCTCCGCAAAGAGTTCGCGCTTACCCAAGATGAAACCCTGCTCGGCGGACAAAGGATTATTCTTGGTCTATTCAAGAAATTCGTAATCGCCGATACACTGGCGCTGATCGCGCTCAATGATCTGCTTGCCACACAGGTCCGCGCATCGAGTTGGATGTGGGTAATCGTGTACGCATATGCCCTGCAAATTTACTTTGACTTCAGCGGATACACGGATATTGCGATCGGCACTGCCCGGCTGGTGGGTATTAAACTGCCGGAGAACTTTGCCGCGCCGTATCTAAAGCCCAACCTGACTCAGTTCTGGAACAGCTGGCACATGACACTGACCCAGTGGTTCCGCTCGTATTTCTTCAATCCCTTCAACCGCTGGTTGCGCCGCTATAAAGAGCTCCCTGCCTGGAGCATGATCCTGGCCGGTCAGCTGGCAACCATGTTGCTGATCGGCTTATGGCACGGCGTGACCTTCAACTTTATTCTCTGGGGCCTCTGGCACGGGCTGGGACTCTTTTTCCAGAATCGCTGGAGCGACTTCATCCGCTCGCGCTACCCGGATATCCAAAGAAATCCGCGCCTTTTGTCTATCCTGCAAATAGGTGGTATAGTACTGACCTTTCATTTTGTGGCGCTGGGCTGGGTCTTCTTCGCGTTGAGTGACCCATCTCTCTCAGGGCAAGTGCTTTTGACGTTGTTTGGAGTGCCTCCGCGCTGAATGCTGCACAATCGAAGCGCGAACTCGGTAGAGCTCCGCTCAGCGCGAGAAGTAAGATGGAACAAAATAAAACCCGCATCCGGCTTTTCCCGCTTCTGCTGAAGGCAACCCTCCTGTTCGTGTTGTTTAATTTTGCATTTGGCTTGCTCCCGGATATCCAATTTGGAGAGTTTTCGCTGTACAACTCCGTTTTTCCAGGGCGGGAGCGGCTGCCCTATGGGGAGGTTCCGGAGTCGTATAGTCTCAGCCCCTTTGACATCGAGGTAGTGTTCGCCTCGCACGTGATTGACGGAGCGGAAAAATCTCCAAACGAATACCGCGTTCTGCTCATCGGCGATTCATCTGTATGGGGTACACTGCTCAAGCCAGAAGAGACGCTCGCTGGACAGCTCAATGCAGATCAAATCACAGCGTGTGGGAAAACCGTACGCGCTTACAACCTTGGCTACCCGACCCTGTCTCTTCTCAAAGAATTGATGTTGCTGGACCAGGCCCTGAAATATCAAGCCGACATGGTCATCTGGCTGACCACGCTGCAATCCTTTCCCAGGGATAGGCAGATGACCTCGCCAGTTGTGGCAAACAACGCGCCGCGCGTCCGGAAGTTGATCGAGCGCTATGAACTGCCGCTTGATCCGAACGATCCGGCGCTGGTGGAGCCGACAACATGGGAGCAGACGTTCATAGGTCAGAGGCGGGCGATCGCTGATTATCTGCGACTGCAGCTCTATGGCGCGCTGTGGGCATCGACAGGCATCGATCAGGTTTACCCCGAGGACTATGCACGTGCTCAGATCGACCTCGAGGCAAGTGACGAGTTTCAGGGTATGACTGCTGAGGATTTGCCCGGCTTTGAGAGTGCACTGGCATTCGATGTACTCGAAGCAGGCATGTCCGCTGCACCCGTGCCAACATTGTTGGTCAACGAACCGATCCTGGTCAGTAACGGCGCCAACAGCGATATCCGCTATAATTTTTTCTACCCGCGCTGGGCCTACGATGAATATCGACAACTCCTCCAACGGCGCAGCGCAGAACATGGATGGAGGTACTTCGACTTCTGGAATCTCGTGCTCATGGACGAGTTTACCAACAGCGCCGTCCATCTGAGTCTCGAAGGAGAAGCCATGCTTGCCGGTAAGGTTGCGGAAGCAATTCAAACAGCCTGTGAATAAGAATATGATACGGAAAACACTTTTTCTTCTCTTGATCGTTTTACTGGCCGCCTGCACGTCAGCACAGCCGCCGGAGCAAAGCAGCCTGCTCGCCACGGACCTTCCTGTCTCTGCACAGGATGCATTTGCCGCTACGAGCCAGCCGACGCTTGATGCCGTGATCGAAGCCACAAACCTCCCCGCCACGGCAAGCATTCCGCCCACCAGCACCGCCATGCCCAAGCCACCCCTTGCGGAAGATGCCTGGAAAGACATGCCTGCCGTTCCAACGGAGATCAGCGATGCCATGCGCGCGGCCTATCAGCGCGGGGTCGCCGCGGGCAATGACCCGAACCGTTTTTCAGTCATCGGCGACTGCCAGAATGTCTCCTCATACTTCCTGGCTGTCTTCGATAAGCCCGGCGAGTTTAGCCTCGGCGAAGAGTATGCTTATCTCCAGCCGACCATCGATTACTACCGGGGCTCATTTGACCGAACAAGCCTGGCGGTCAAGGGTGGGTTCAATGTTGCAGCGATCCTTTCGCCGCTGCGGGCGGATCCCAAGGCCTGTAACACGAGTGAATCTCCGCTCGATTGTGAACTGCGGACCTCGAGACCCTCCGTGGTCTTCGTCAGCATGGAAACGTGGTGGTCGGAAAAGCCGGCAGAGGTCTACGACAAACACATGCGTCAGGTGATCGAGCGCATTCTAGCCACTGGTGCCGTGCCCATCATTGCCACTAAAGCAGACAACCTCGAGGGCGATCACAGCATCAACGCCACCATTGCCCAGATCGCCTATGATTACGACATTCCGCTCTGGAACTTCTGGGCGGCGGTACAGCCGCTACCCAACCATGGGCTGAGCTCCGATAATTTCCACCTCACATTTGCACGCAATTTCTTTGATGATCCCGTGCGTATGAAGAGCGCCTGGCCCTGGCGCAACCTGACCGCTCTGCAAACCCTGGATGTTGTGCGCAAAGGATTGACGGAGAAATAAGATAATTCGTGATGAGCATTCTCACAGAAGGAGAATGCTCGTGACTTCTCAGGCAGCGGGGAACTCTGTAATACAAATCCAACAATTGCCTCTTGACTTTTCAGAACAAATGTTCTATTATTTAGACATCGCTGATTGTCTAAATTTGTATATGTGGTGTTGCACCACGGAGGTCTCCTATGAACCGTTCGATGTCCTTCAGTCTAATGCCCTTCATCCGGGGCACTGCTCAGAAACGGGGATTGATCTTTGGGTTGATCATTCTTGGTGCGTTGCTCGCCTTTGAGGTCTTCAACTTCTCCAGCACCTCGTTTGCCCTGCGCGATATCCTTGGTGATTTGACGTTTAGCGGGATCCGCTGGGCAACCCTGCTGGCGATTGCCTTCTGCGCCATCGATTTTGCTGGCATCGCACGCATCTTTACTCCGGAACAAGGTCGTGATGAACCCGCCGAGGTCTGGTACCTCTTTGGCGCCTGGTTCCTTGCGGCAGCGTTCAATGCCACCCTCACGTGGTGGGGAGTCTCCGTGGCAATCATGAGTCACAATGCTCTGGGCGGCGCCCTGGTGGGTCAAGCTGCCATGGTAAAGATCGTCCCGGTCTTTGTAGCCGCCATGGTCCTTGTGATCCGCGTCCTGTTGATCAATACGTTCTCCATTGCAGGCGAGCGTATGTTCTCCCTGGCGGAAAATCGGGCTTCACGTTATGTTCCGCAAAGCCGCCCGGCGTTCCGTCCGCAAACCGAATCTCTTCGCACTCCAAGTGATACCCCTGCGTTTCCACGTCCTGCGCCCAGGCCGACGCCAGCCGCAGCTTCGCGGCCGCTCTATCAGGAGCCTACCTATCACCCGGTCGGCATGAGCGCGCGGGAGCGTAGTGAAAACTCCAATGTGCGGAGGTGAATCAGCCCTAAACTACTCAAATACCCGGTTTCCTTCTCCTTTACTACAAAAAAGTGTCCAACAAACAAATACGCCACGAACGTGGCGTATTTGTTTTAACCAATATGCTCACTGCGCCGTCCCCGGCGGCTGGAGCGGTTTTACTAATGTTCCAGCGTGCTCTCCCCATGAGCCAGAACGTAAAAACTGCGAGACTGGTCAAATACAAAATCAGTGACGATGTAGCCCTCGGCAAAGGCGGTCTCAAAAAGCTCGCGGGTGAAGAAGCGCCAGTCACGTGCCAGGGCGAAATCCGCATCCTTCAGCCCGACAAAATCGGGCGGGATCTCGGCGAGGGCGAGCTTGCCATTCAGGGCCGAAAAATGCTCGGGAGGGCGCAGCCAGTTGTCGCGAGTGTGCAGCGAGTAGAGAGGCTGCAGCTCCGCTTTGGAAAAGTTTTCCAGCTTTAACGGCCGGCGCGGGCGTTTGCCAAGCCTTCTCTCTACGCGGCGGGTATTGATCCACCAATCCACCTGGAAGCGGTCCGAAGGCAGGCCGGCATTCAGCCCATCTCGCATATCGCCATACTCCGAACGGCGATAGGTATCGCAGACCGCGCCAAGCTTGGCAATGTTGAGGTAAGCATTGCGGCTCATCAGGGGATCATACGTCCACGTGATGTGATCCAGCCCCTGATGGCGAACTATCTGCCACTGGGCACGCTTTAGCGAGAAGCCGATGCCCGAATCGCGCTGGTCGGGGTGGATGCCCATCATGTGCGAGCAATGTTTTGGGCGGGGGCCATCAGGCGTGAACTCGATGCCGGGAAAGCCAAACACGAAACCAACCAGTTGATCATTGATAAACGCGCCGACCACCAGTCCACCATTGTGCACAGCGGTGATCATCAGGTGGGCAGGCACGACATCCGTCTCGCTGCCCGGCCACACGGCGCGCTGCAACTCTTCGACGGAAGTCATATCTTCAGGGGATTCAAGTATTTTTATAACAGGAGCAGACATAGTTAACGCGAAAGACGCAGAGTCTTTTGTACTTTTTTCGAGAGATCCGAGTACCAGGGCTTGCGGGACAGGTAATCGAGGCGGTAGCCAAAACGAGCTGGCATCAGGCCAAAGATGCGCGGCATGTTATCGACAGGGCACGTCCGATTCACGGCTACATAATCGAGCCAGTACGTGGAAACATTGAAACTAGAGATAAAGGTGTCGAGGATCACCAGCAGGATGCGCATGTTCGGTGGAGAAAGCGGAACGAGCAAACGGCGCGTGTGTGTGATATTCATCAGCGTTTGCAGCACCTGGCGTAACGTGAAATATTCGCCGCCGCCAATTTCATACGTCTGATTAACCATCTCCGGGTTCTGCAATGCCCAGATCAAACACGTGACGAGATCCTCTACCCAGACCGGCTGAAGCAACGAGCGACCGTCACTGGGGATAGGGAAGATGCCAGGCGCGGCACGCAGCAGCCGGGCAAGGCTATTGGTGAAGCGGTCTTCCGGCCCGAACACAACCGAGGAACGAATGATCGTAAAGGGCACACCGCTTTTGCGGATATGTTCTTCAGCAATTCCCTTGGCCTTTTGCACGGGGAACGCCGAAGCCCGGTCTGCGCCGAGGTGGCTGAGAAAAATAAACCGCTCAATGCTAGCATTTGCGGCTGCCTGCGCCAGGATGCGCGTGCCCTCGATATCGGTCTTGAGCAGGTTGCCGCTGCGTCCCTCTGTGCTCGCGCTGGCCAGGTGGTAGATCTGGTCCACGCCGCGCAGTGCAGCACCCATGGCGCGCTCATCGTTCAAGCTCGCCACCGCCACTTCCACAGGAACGCCGCGCGGCAGCCGCGGGGATTTGGGGGACGATCGCAACAGCACGCGAACCTGCAATCCCGACTCCGAAAGGTGTCGAACAAGCGCACGCCCGATAAATCCGGTTGCACCGGTGACCAGAATCATGCCAGAAATTATAGCAGAGGCAGGAAAGACAAAGATAGTTGCACCTTTAATCTTAGTCAGAATTAAGTTTGACATTTCCAGCAGTAAACCTACAGCAGAGGATAAAACCCTACTGCCGCATAGGGAAACTCCCAAGTGTCCCGGCAGGCTGTTTTCGTTAGTATTGTTAAATAGCCTGTAAATCTGTAAGGAGTAAATTAAGTATGGAAAGTAGAGTTAAGCTTTTTGGACATCCCGTTCACCCCATGTTGATCGTCTTCCCGCTGGGGCTTCTGGCTACAGCCGTTATCTTTGACATCCTGTACTTGATCTTCGGCAATCGATCGTTGGTCACCGCATCGTATTACATGATCGCAGCCGGTGTGCTGGGCGGACTGCTGGCGGCTATCTTCGGCTTTATCGACTGGTTGGCACTGCCCAATAATTCGCGCGCCAAGAGTATTGGGCTGTGGCATGGGCTGGGTAACTTTGTGATCGTGCTACTGTTTGCAGGTAGCTGGCTTTTGCGTAGAAACAACGTGGATTTCATTCCGGACGGTCTGGCCCTGATTCTTGGATTTGCGGCGACTGGACTGGCGCTGATTACGGCCTGGATCGGTGGCGAGCTGGTCTATCGCCTTGGCGTAGGGGTCGACCCTGGCGCTCATGTGAATGCGCCGAATTCGCTCACGAATGAATCTGCCAGCGCGACAGATCCAAATACGCGCTCAAAACGGACGGTCAACAGATAGGTAAGTTATCCAGCATATGGGCAGGCAGATACGCCTGCTGTTGGGGATCAGCGTTTTCTGGCTGGCATTGAGTGCTCTATTTGACGGTGTAAATACCCTCGTATTGCCATTTCAGTTGAGCGGGCTTGTCGGGCAGAATAATCAAGCAACCATCCTGGGAATACTCACCTTCGTTGGTCTCTTGGCCGGGGCGCTGATTCAGCCAATCGCAGGTACATTTTCAGACCGTCTTCGGCCTATCCTTGGCCGCAAGGGGTTTATTGGCATTGGCTTAATTCTGAGCCTGATATCTTTATTCAGTTTTGTATCATTCCATAGCATCCCCGGGGCCTTGATCGGATATGTCGCCATTCAGGTTTCAGCCAGTATTGCACAGGCTGGACAGCAGGGATTACTACCTGACCTGGCAAGTGAAAACCAGCGCGGTCTTGCTTCGGGACTAAAAGGTTTCATGGATTTGACCGGAGCCATGCTTGGCTTCGTCATTCTCGGGCAACTTCTCGGCTCTGGCGGATCATTATCGGCCATTGGCATGATTGCGGCACTGCTGGTGATCGCTTACCTCGTGGCCGTGCTGCTCACACCAGAAGATACGCCTGACAAAGATGCACCGGCCAGAACCCATACGCCATCCCTCCGTGCAATCTTTCGCCTGGATCTATCTGAACAAACCGCCTTTGTGCGCCTGATCGTGGCACGTTTTCTCTTCCTACTCGGGATTTATGGAACGGGACGTTTCCTGCTCTTCTTCGTGGCCGATCGACTGGGGCTTTCGGAGGAGCAGGCTGCGGAACAGGCCGGGGCACTACTCGCCGCGTTGGCACTGATTAGCATTCTGGTCTCGCCGCTGACAGGTTGGCTGGCTGACCGGATCGGCCGAGTCCCGCTCATGATTTTCGGTGCAATGTGCAGCGCTGTTAGCGCGTTGATGCTGGCCTGGGCAGACAGCGCAAGCCAGATCCTGCTGTTCGGCGGACTCATGTCACTGGGCTCGGCGGCGTTCGCCGGCGGCAGCTGGGCGATGCTGGCGGACCTCGTTCCAAAGGATCAGTCCGCGCGTTTTTTTGGGCTGGCAAATTTCAGCACTGCCGGTTCCGCTGCTACGGCTGGCTTGTTCGGACCCGTCATCGATGGGATCGAGCGCATTTCTCCGGGGATGGGATTTTCAGCCCTGTTCATTCTCGCATCTGTAGCTTTTCTAATGAGCGCAGTGCCGCTCAGAAACTTGTCAGTCAAGGAAGGTGAAAGAAATTATGGCAACAAAACAAAAGTTCGCTCCAACGCTTCCGGATTGGCTGTCGTATCTATACCAGCCAATCCTGCCCTTCTTGAAGAAGACGATCAGGATCCGTAGAGAGGGACCTCGCGGCTATAACCCGGACGATGTGCTATTGCCCGAGGGTTATGTTGCCGAAGTGGTGGCAAGCGGCTTCAACACGCCTGTCCATTGTTGCTTCGATGAAGAGGGATATTGCTACGTAGTCGAATCAGGACACAAGATCGATGCGGTCCCACGCATTCTGAAAGTGGATCCTAACACTGGCCAATGGGAGACCTTCTTTACTCTTCCGGAGGATAAATGGATCAAGGGCGCCGCTGTCACTGGCGCCTGCTGGCACAGGGATCATCTTTATGTGATGAATACTGATACGCTGCTGCGCATCAGCCAAGATGGAAACATGGAGGAGATCCTTACTGACCTGGCAGGCAGGGGCGATCACCAGATGAATCATCCTGTTGTAGGGCCAGATGGAAAAATATATTTTGGGGCAGGCTGCGCAACGAATTGTGGTGTGGTCGGTGCCGATAACTTTGGTTTCGAATGGCTACCGAAGTTTCCGGATTTCTCCGACGTGCCTGCGCAGGATATCAGGCTGGTGGGACAAAACTATGAAGCTCGCAATGTTCTGGGAGACCTGCGTGAGACCGTCCAAACGGGGGCATACTCACCTTTTGGGACGCCCGCATCTCCCGGGCAGGTGATCAAGGGAAATGTGAAGTGTAATGGAGCGATCCTGCGTTGCGACCCCGATGGCAGCAACCTGGAGGTGGTCGCCTGGGGACTGCGTAATCCTTACGGACTTGCCTTCACAGAGGACGGCCAACTGTTTGCCACCGAGCACGGCATGGATGAGCGCGGGGCACGTTATGTCGTCGATGATCCGGATGACTTCTATGAGATCAAGGAGGGCGAATGGTATGGCTGGCCCGACTTCGCCTCCGGCATTCGGCTGGACGATCCGTACTGGGGTGAGAGTGGTCACGGACGGGAGCCCGTGCTGGCGGAATTCCCAAACCCATATCCGCCGAAACCATTCGTTTCCTTCCAGACCCATGTGGCAGCCAACGGGTTTGATTTTTGCCGAAATCCGGAATTCGGATTCGAAGGGGATGCCTTTGTGGCCTGTTTTGGCGATCTGGCGCCTGTCACAACTGTGACGAAAGCAGTAACGCCGGCTGGCTATAAAGTTGTGCGCGTGGATATGGAGAGCGGCCAGGTTTTCGATTTTGCCGTCAATAAGATGACGGGACCCGCCTCTAAGCTGCCTCATGAGGGATTCGAGCGTCCATCCCATTGCCAGTTTGGACCTGATGGAAATTTATACATTGTTGATTTTGGGATCATTCACATTGCACCAGAGCGGGGTGCAATCCGGCAGCAGATCGGAACCGGATCCTTATGGCGCATTCGTCGTGCAGGCGGCCGGCAAGGTCTTGTCCCACCTAAACCTACAGTTGTCCCACTTTACCTCCTGCAGGGATTGGCCTTCTTAGCCGGTGTTGTGGGACTGGGCATTCTCGCGGCGCGCTTGTTCAAAAGGCTCAGAGGCAAATCATAGCCAGAGCATAATTTTGAGTGTTTTCATGGTTGATTAACCATGTTCTCCTCAAGAGAGCATGGAGAAATTGCAGGCACAAGCATTTGTGTGGGCAGAGAATTTATGCGTAGGCAACATATTAAGGAGAAGATCATATGAAAAAAACGTTACGTCTGGTTTTACTGGGTACATTGACACTGATCCTGCTGGTCGCCTGTACCGGACAGGAAGGCTCGCCAACAGCGGCAGGAACAACCGTCCCCGGCGACGGGACAGCCTCGCCACCTCCCATCGGGACCGACACCACGGCAACGGCTGCCACAGATCCGGCTGGTCCAGTGGATACGACTGCCACGATTGATACTGCAACAATCCCGGCAGATAGCACACCAACGACTGGCACAGACGTCACCCAAACACCGGGAGTACCTGTGACAGGTGCTGATCTCGTTTTGTTGGAAGGCCAGTTTTGTATTGAAGATATGGCGCATGCGTTGCTGGTGCTGCCGGATACAGCAACGTTCGAAACCGTTACGGATACGGCCTCCCTTTCTACACCGGGACCCGATACGGGCTGTCATGTTGTGGACCTTTACAACGGCAGGCAGATTGTGCTCTGCCGTTCCGCGGAAAACACATCCTTGAACTTGAACATCTGCACGGATGGCAATAACTGCACACAACTACTGGTCGAGCTGCAGGACTGTCCGGCAGTCGTTCAGCTGGGTGTCACCGATACGCCGGGCGCCGGACTCCCGACCAACACGCCGGAAGCCGGTTTTGCCACGGCAACAGCAGGCGTTGGCGTGACCGATACCCCGGCGGTGGGTGGCAGTCCAACCGCAACGCCGTAATCAAGAACAGTAGGGCGGGTAGTTAGCCCGCCGTTTATCATGAAAGTGTCACGCTACAAGCGTGACCTACAGTAATAGAAAAAGTAAGCCGTGAAGATTGTGATCTTCACGGCTTACTTTTTCTATATTGAGCTACGCGATCACTTCGCCATCCACCACGGGGACGGTCACGGAGAAGGTCAGTCCTTCCGGACCGCGATCCACTGTAATGGTATCGCCTTCCTCGAACTCGCCGGCCAGCAGCCTGAGGGCCAGCGGGTCCTGCAGCTCGCGCTGGATGGCGCGCTTGAGCGG